>CAYJVZ010000014.1:0-10936 GCA_964373765.1 uncultured Candidatus Saccharibacteria bacterium
GCGGATGATCGAGGCTGTCAACGTTTCCCTTACAAACCATAAAAGATATTTTGAAATTCCGCCAAACCCCAGTAGCAGTCCGCCTAAGGCGGACGCTACGGGGCAGGGAAAAACTTGTCATGCCTAAGGCAGATCCGCCTCTGGCGGAAAATTGTCAAAGTTCAGGATTTCGGTTCGGAATTTCGCGGGGGGCTTTCCTCGCCCCGCCAGGGCGGGGCGAAATGCGTTCGGACTAATTCAAGAGTAGTGCACATTAGAAAAAAGGTTGGGGAAAGTTTCACTGTATATCTACCACAAGAAGGAGGTGAAGGCGTTTTTGAAGCCTTTGAAGTAGACTCGGCTGGTTAGATAGAAAATGAGAATAAATAGTAGAAGAAGCAGTAGGTGCTTGGTGGAAACCGCGCCGTAAAGAGCGGCTACGGCGGCGGCTAGCTGGTCTTGCTTATTTTGATTTTCATCGCTAGGCAATAACTTGGCGGCAAATCCAAAATTGTAAATTGACGGAAAATCTTTTATTGCCTCACTTACCGGCTTGCTGAAAGCTATGCTTGGCAAGTTGATTGTCGAAAAACTTCTTTGGAGTTTTTTACTTCTTTCAATCTTTGTAATCTCCAAAGTTACATATGGGGATCTGACTGCGCCGCCCGCGCTTAAGTTGCCTATATTATCTTCTGAAAGATTTATGATGGTGACCGTGCTTGAGGCGGTATTTGAATTTGCAAAGTAACCATAAAACGGATTGGTTGATGGGTGCCGGCCAATAGCCGTAATTTTGGCAAAATTAGAATATTTGCCCGAAGTCGTTTTTTTGTTAAATATAGTCGTGTAAGTGACGGTAATTTCTTCATTAGGATAAATTTTATCCAAATCCCATTCCTGTTCATTGACGATATTTCCATTCTCGTCTTTTAGAACATCTTTAAGAATAGAGTAATGCGAGATTCCGCCTGAATTTATTATGCTTATCTGATAATCTACTTTGTCGCCCGCGACGACAGTCGAAGTGGCGCTGTTAGTTTTAGTTATTTTCAAAATCGGGTCAGCAGTCAGATTTATATTCGCTCCGCCGCCAGAATTCGAAACAGGCCTTTGTCTGTGAATGATCATGGAAAGAATGTCGCTATTGTCTCTTCTGTCAGCGTCAGTTTCATTGCTCTCCACCATGCTTGAAATCTCCACTTTGGTGTCGCCGTATGGAACATCGCTTGAAACATCAGCCGTTACTTCTATTTCCTTTGTCTGGCCCGGCAGTAAGTCGCCAAAATATGTTACCGATCCCTCTTCATTTCTAAAAGTAGCGCCATGATCATTGAAAGATATTTTGCGATCCCTATCGGCTTTGCTCTTCACCCGAACACCGCTTGCTTTGGCGTCACCGTTATTTATGACTGTGTAGTGATAACGGATAACCGATCCGGCTTCCGCTCTGCCTGATGAATCAGCCCTTATGCCAAGCCATAAATTAGGCTGGCCGAATGAAATATTTCCGTTCCATTTTCCAAAAATATTAATAACCGCCAAAATCCAATTTCTGCTGACAACATTCGTATTGGCAATGTTCACAATATTCGCTCCGGCATAGGCATTTCCAGTATTTATGATCGCCTGACCATTTGAGCTATTTATGTTATTGTCACCCGTTAAAGCATAAACTTGCACATCGTTAGAAATATTAGCCGAATTTCCATTTTCTATATTCAAATTAACATTTCCGGCAGTCGGGTGTCTTTTCGTCGTGCTAGCCGTTTCCCCATCTTCTTCCTGCCCTTCGTCACTAGCATAATTCGGGTCGCTGAAAAGTTCTATGCCATTTGAAGTTTCTCGCCACAAAATTCCCGGCGGAGCATTGAAGACATTTCCGGTCCAATCACCAAATATTCTAAAGACTGCCACAAATTGCTGTCCGCCAAACAAATTCTGATTTACCTGATTTATGACATTGGCCGAAGCGATGCTATTGCCGGTATTTATTTCTGACCCCGAACCTGAACTTGTGGCTGTGTTAAATCCGCTGTCGGCAATTGAGTCCACGACATTTGTAACAGTGGCGTCATTTGAGTTAGAAACATTTGTATTGCTATTTTTTACAACTGTGTAGCCCGTATTGATTGAATTAATGGGAGTAAAAAATTGTTTGAAAAAATCAAGATTAGGAAGAATGAAATCGCCTCCCCAATCGCCAAAATTGTTTAGGGTCATTATCATGTAAGTTGAATTAACAATATTGGTATTGGCAATATTAACAACATTAGCTCCGGCATAGGCGTTGCCGGTTGTGATAGAACTGCTTCCTGCTCCGTTTGCCGAATTTGCTCCTGTATCGGCTCTAACCACCAAGCTATTTGTTATTTCCACGGTATTTGTATTTTTTATTGCGGTGTTGGCAAAATTAGATCCGCAACTTGAAAGGCATCCACCATTTACGGGCTCCGGCGTAAGAGCGCGTGTATCAAAATTCTCTAGAGGCGCGAAAATACTGCTCAATAGATAGAAGAATCCGTTTGAATTAAATATGTTGAGATTAGATACATTGAAGACGTCGGCAACGGCCAAAGCGTTTCCAGTATTTATTATCGCCCCCGCCGTGCTCGACGCCTTATTTAGGCCAGTTTCTGAAACAACTAATGCGCTGTTTGTTGTTGTGGCATTATTTGTATTTGTGCTTGTGGCATTGATGAGCGGGTTTTGGCTCGGTTTCCAGTTTAGGTGTCCTTGGTTTTCGTTATTTTGATTAGTTGTAGTAGACATGGTCGGTGTAGAAGATCCTACATTCAAAACATTGACGTTTGAATAATTATCTAAAATCGCGTCCGTATATGAGTCTCCGGTGTTTATTATGGCCGGCTCGCCATTATCGGTATTTCCACTTTCATTTTCTGTCGCGTCTGCGCCATCTTCGCCTGAAGTCGTGTTGGTTCCGTCATTTCCCGCGCTTAAATTATTTTCCTCGACTAATGGCGTAGAAGTGGCGTTTTCTGTTTCAGCGCTCTGGCCATAAGCTCTGATATTAAAAGATCCGAAAACTAAAATAAAAATCGTCGCGCAGACAAGAGCGTCGCTTAAATTTTTTCCTGCCTTATGAAATTTGAAAAATTGAAAAAACATTTTTTATTGCTTTTATGATAAATGCCAGAAGTGAAAAAGGCGTTTTTTCGACATTTGTCTCGCTTTTTTCTTCTGGCTCGCCAATTGCTTTCCCGTCTATATCTTCTTTTTCATCATCCAAATCGCCTGCTTCGACCAAGATTTTGTCTGATTTAGATAATAGATCTTTTGCCGTTACATCCTTAAATTGCGTTTCTTTTTCCGTATCAACTTTTGTGGCTGACTTTGTAGATGTTGTTACTTCACTGCTTTTGCTCAAATCAGATGCGGCGCTAGAAGATATATCGAGTGAAGCGTTATCATTTTGATAGGAATTTTTAACTTTTATTTCCACGCTCTCTCCCGAGCTTGATTTTCTAACCTCGTCTATCTTAAAAACTGTTTCTTGGTTTACTATGCTTTCAATATGAACTTCGGCTGTGCTTTTTCCTTCGGATATTTCTCCGCCGCTAGCGTTATTTCCGCCGGAATTGGCGCTAACGTTTACATTATTTTCTACGCTAACTGTCGCGGCATTAGCCATTCTTGCGACATATACATTCGCTGTCAGCAAGATTATTAAAATTGTCATCTTTATTTTTTTCATCTCGGACAAAACTCCAAGTTTTTGAAGTTTTGTCCGAGACCGGGATTTCTCCCGATCTCAAGCCAGAAATAAATTTCCTGACTAATTTGCGCGATTATCTTCTGATTCGAGTAACGTTTGAATTAACAATATTTACTACGTTTGCAGAAGCGTCAGCGTCTCCAGTCAAGATGTCGCCACCTAGAGCTCCATCTCCACCGTTGCCGCCATCAGCGCCGTTTCCGGTGCTTCCACCATTGCCGCCATTACCACCTTCATTGGTGCCATCATGGCTGTGTCCATGATGTCCATGATGTCCATGACCTCGGTAAGAACGTCCTGCTGATCCGCCCTCTCCGGCATCGCCAGCATTGTCACCTCCGTCACCGCCCGAGCCGCCACTATCTCCATTGCCGCCGTCAGCGACATTGTTTCCAGTATCGGCGTTCACATCAACATCATTTTTGACCTTGGCTCGATTCTTATTGTGAACATCTACATCGCCTTCGCTTTTCTTGTTGTCATCGTCACAACCACAAGCTTTAATCTCGGTGTCGTTGTAGTTGACATCATTCATGACGTCAGCCATGGCCGTCGCGTCGCCAGTGGTAATAATTCCACCTACTCCGCCGTCACCGCCATTGCCGCCTTCGCCGCCATCGCCAGTATTTCCTCCGTCACCGCCTGAACCGCCATTATTTTCTCCACTGCTACCAGCGTATCCGCCATCTCCGCCGCTTCCAGCGCCGTCTCCGGCGTCACCGCCCGAGCCGCCACTGCTTGCGCTACCTCCATCAGCAGTATTTGATCCTGTTCCAGCGTAAACCGATACAGTATTTGATACACGGGCTGAATTATTATTTTCAACATCAATGTTGACCTTAGGAGGCCTGTGATGTCCGCGATGGCCGCCTTCAGCAGAAGCGCTTGATGGCGCTAATACGAAAACCGCAACCGGTAGAAGACATAGAGCCGATATTACTTTCTTTAACATAAGGTATATTAAATTATTTCTGATAATTTCAATTTGTTCGGTCCCTTAAGGGATTACCGAGCAAACAGTTTATCGACCACTCGAATAAAAAATTCGAGCCAGAATTAATCATTTCAATTTGTTTCTTTGATGTCTGATAAAGAACAATCGATCTGCTTACTAAAATGAAACTAACTCTGGCTCGAAAAGAATGGCGAAATAAAAGAACCGTCAAAAGCTATTCGCCTTTGCGGTTTTGCACATGAAAGTTATTCGGTTTTTGCTGGGAAACCATCATATTCTTTTAACAACTTGTCTTGGTTTCCCCTCAAGACCGCTATTCTTGCTACTGATTATACAAGCAATCCTATCATACATACTGTGGAAAAGTATTCTTTTCAAGGTATGATATAATCATTGCTGAATGTCAACATGAAGAAAGAAAAAACCACAGTAGGACGCTAAATCGGGAAACTGGCCCAATAAAGGACAAGTGATTCAGCGTCCTACTGTGGCTTTCTCATCAATCTCAAGCCTTTTCGTAATTTTTTTGTTTCAAAAGCAATACTACTTTTAAGCTCCGCTTTGTCAAGATTTTCTCATTAAAAAAACGCTGAAATTTATAATGTTCAGCGTTTTTCGATATGGGAAAATTCAGTCTTCTGAATCAGAATTACATCAATTGCCTAAACTCCTGAAGAGCCGGCGCATTTTGCTCCTCTCATTGAAGGAGAGAGATCGCGGATTGAGTCAACTTTTTTTAATGAACTTTCGCCTGTTAGCGCTTTTTTTACCGTAAGTTGGCACAATCTATCAGTCCAACCTATGATCAAGGGGTTTGGCCCGGAATTTTTTATCTCCGCGATGATTTCTCCTCTAAATCCGCTATCAATAGGCACGTGTTGATTGATGATAGTTATCTCGGTGCCTTTTAACTCTAAGCTGACTGTACTGCTTCTTGGTTCAACATAGCCAGCATAACTTTCGGGAATTTCAACGACAACGCCAAGACCGATAGTAATGATTCTGTTTGAAAAAAGATGAAATACGAGGGAACCAACTTCATTTCTAGCAATCCTGCCGCACAGAGACAATGACGCTAAAATTTCAGAGTCTGGCATTTTTTTGAAATCAAAAAGTGTTTCTCGTTCATATGGCAATTGTGACGAAAATCTTTGCGAGACAATTGCCCGTGCGCCAAGATCAGCTCCCGCGTCTTGGACATTATTTCTTAAAGGGTGAAAACCTCTTTCCAATAAAAAGAACTTGATTGTAGTATTTTGCATTCCTAAAACCTTTCTCTTAAAACACTCTATCAGAAAATCAATCAGTGTAAAGAACGAGAAAAATTATTTAATTTCTTCCAATACTTTTCTCTTTTTGGGAGTAATGCCGTGAGCAATAATTATTTGTTCAAATTCTTCTCTTTCTATTGTTTCAACTTCCATCAATCTTTTGGCAATCGCGTCCAGAACTGGTCTATATTTACCTATAATCTTTTCCGCCCTCAATTTCGCTTCATTTATTATTTTTGAAACTTCGGCGTCTATTTCTGAAGAAACTTTTTCGGAGTGCTCGCGATCAGTCACTCCTTTGCCAAATAAAACTCTTCCTCCCGATCCTTCGTAGGCTATGGGGCCAAGTTTGTCTGACATTCCGTATCTTGTAACCATTTCTATAGTAAGAGCGGTTGCCACCTGAAGATCATTGGAAGGACCCGTTGTTAGATCGCCAAAAACTGACAATTCGGTCACGTATCCGCCAAGAGAAACAGCAATATCGTCCAGAAACTCTTTTTTTGATTGCAGCCTTTTCTCTTCTACGGGCAACTTTAGAGTATAGCCTCCAGCATGACCTCTTGCGATGATTGAAATTTTGTGCACCGGGTCGGCGTGCGACAAAACCGAAGCAACAAGGGCGTGCCCCGCTTCATGATAAGCCGTTATTTCCTTTTCTTTTTTTGAGAGAAGGTGGCTTTGTCTTTCGGGACCGAGCATTACTTTTTCAATAGCCCGAATGAGATCAAATTGGGCCACTTTTTTCCTGTTTTCTCTTGCCGCTAATATGGCCCCTTCATTCATTAGAGAGTAAAGGTCGGCGCCAGAAAAACCCGGAGTCCTCTCGGCAATTACCTTGAGGTCAACGTCTTCGGCAAATGGTTTATTTTTAGAATGTATTTTTAAAATTTCTTCTCTGTCACTTCTATCAGGCAAATCAATAAAGACTCGCCTGTCGAATCTGCCGGGTCGAAGCAAAGCGGGATCTAAAACATCTGGGCGGTTAGTGCTTGACATTACTATGACTTTTTCAGTCGGTTCAAAACCGTCCATCTCGACTAAAATTTGATTTAAAGTTTGCTCCCTTTCGTCGTTGCCGCCGCCAACTCCCGTTCCTCGGACTCGTCCAACCGCGTCAAGCTCGTCTATGAAAATGATGGCGGGCGCCGCTTGCTTGGCTAACTTAAAGAGATCCCGAACCCTGCTGTTATGCAATAAAACAGGTTTTTCACCGCCAAAAAATGCTTCGTTCTCACAACCGCACAGATCATAGACATAGCCTTTGTAAGGCTCTTTCTCGATTTTAGTTACAATTGTTTTTTTGAATTGAAAAGGCGAGCTTGATCTTATTGAAAACGGATGAGACGATTTACCTATAATTAAATTCCATGATTTTGTTTCAGGAAGTGGTTTTCCGCCTAACTTAATTACTCTGCCAGCCGGAGCAATAGTCTCTCGAACGTCAACTTGGATTCCATGCATAGCGGCAAGCCAAGCCAGTTCCCTAATCAGCTGCTTGGATACTGAAGTCATTGAAAGTTTGCCGTCTTTTGTGGTGTATCCATCTCCTTTAGCGTAGCCCTCCAAATAAGCCAAGAAGTTCTCCTTGTCCGTGTCCCAGAGAAATTCCGGTATATGCTTATTGTGACTTCCATTTCCTAAATGGTTTTCAAAAAATCTAGCCACAAGAGGTGAACTAATATTGATGCGGTATGAATTAGTATCTCGAACAGGCGCACATTTAGGCTCAATTTTGAAAAATTTTCTGATGAGTTCCGCGCAATCTTCATGCAATTTTTTCTCATGAAGGCCGAAAACAAACTGCGTGTAGTATTCTGCCGTCCCGCCTTCAGCGCTAAAGTAACCGAACAAGCGCATCAAGTCTGGAATTACTTTTATCTTTGGGGGAGCTCCGGCGATTTTGACATTGCTATTAAAAAACCTCGGCCAATGAACGTCATTTTGCCAATTTCCCACTGTTGCCTGACTGACGCCGATTTTCTTGGCAATCTCATATTGAGACATTGATGCTTTATTTTCCAAAGCGAAATTAAATTGATTTAATACTTCTTGATACTTAGAATCATACAGATCTAAATAGACTTCTTTATTGTAAAAAGTGTGAGCCCTTATTTTATGAGTGGTGCCTAAGCTGGGCACAAATACGCTCCTGACTTTAAAAGGCAAATTGACAAGAATATCGCCTTCCTCAAGCTCACTCGCTTGTTTAGCTTTTATCATATTCCCTTGACGAACAAAAATTGAATGATCTCCCGTTGTGCGAATCCTTCCTCCTCTGTAGTGAATTTTATAGACTTCGTCAACCTTATGCCTCAAGACTCCTGTGACTTTATTCCATTCACTGCCTCCAAAGAATTTTTTATCGCCTGAAGCGACACCTCTAAAGCCCGTCTTTAGCGGTTTGAAACCTAGTGCTGAAAGATCATTCGCCCTCTTTACCATGCCAGCCTCACCTTCTTTATAATATTGATCTACAACTTCACTAATAGGCTTAAGAATAGTGCCTTTGTTTGTGCGCGTTAAAACTGGCGTATCGCCAGTTACACTAGCGCCAACCCCTACGAACATCTCTACGAACTCGGAACCGGATATTGAAAAAAATTGGACTCCGGCTTCTCCGGCCACGGCTCGAGCCAACAAAGTTTTTCCCGATCCCGGAGGACCCATTAAGATAATTCCTTTCGGGATACGCGCTCCAATTTCAAAAAACTTTTTGGGATTTTTCAAAAAATCCACTATTTCGGATAGTTCATTCTTTGCTTCTTTCACGCCGGCAACGTCGGCAAAAGTGACTTTTTGCATTTTATCGTTAGGCGAAATAATTCGAGCTTTTGACTGGCCAAAGGTAAAGGCTTGAACACCCGCTCCTTTAACCTGCCTTGACAAAAACCATATGAAAAGAAAAATAAAAAGAATGGGGATTATAAAGGGAGCAAGCTGAATAATCCAAAAGAAAAAACCGGAAGGATTTTTGACCTCCAGAGTCACTTTGGAAAGAATTATCGGATCTATATTATAGTTTTTGAAAGTGTCGGTTAGAGCGGTGGCTGTTTCCTTTTGGGATTTTTTTATGATTCCATCAGTGTAAAGGATTTCCAAGTTGTCGCCCTTGACGCTTATTTCCTTGATTTTTTCGTCCTTAATATCTTGAGCAAGCTGTGACAGGGAAATTTTATCAACATTAGAATTAGACTCCATGATTAGAGAATAAGCGGTAGTTAAAAAGAGAAAAATTAAAAAAACCAAAAGTAAATTGCCGAAAAAGCTGTTTTTCAGGTTAAACCTCCCTCTTTGGGGCTTTTTTTGATTATTTTTATTCGGATTTGAATTTATGTTTTTATTTTGCATTTAAACTTAAAATTATTGAATATTCATTATACACGCCTATCCTCTTCCTAAAAAACTATTCGCGGTCTTGTTTATAGTTTAGTATTAACATTGATATGAATAATTGTCAATGAAAACGGTTAATGGGATTTTTGCTATTATTTGTCTATGTCTTTTATCCAAAACAAAAAGGCTGGTTTTAATTACGAGATTCTCGAGAAATACAACGCAGGCATTTCTTTATTGGGCCATGAAGTTAAATCCATAAAAATGGGGCAAGGTTCCATAGAGGCGGCTTACGTCAGTATTAGAGGCAAAGAAGCTTTTTTAATAAATGCCTTCATTCCGCCATATCAGCCAAACAATACTCCAAAAGAATATGATCCTTATAGAAATAGAAAATTATTGTTTACGAAAAAGGAAATTGCCGAACTATCGGGAATAGAAAATCAGAAAGGCTTGACAATTGTGGCTCTTTCAATATATAATAAGGGACGAAAAATCAAGGTTGGTATTGCTGTCGTTCGAGGAAAGAAAAAATTCGATAAAAGAGAATCCATTAAGAAAAGGGATAGCGACAGAAATATCAGACGAGAATTTAAGACGCGTTAGCACATATCTTATAATGCGCCTTCGTTCATTGAAATAATTTGAAATATTTTGTATGACCTACTTTGTATACATTTTGTACAGCAAGAAAGACGCAAAACTATATACTGGATGTACAAGTAATTTAATCTCTAGGATAAAAGCTCACGATAGCGGAGGAGTTGAAGCCACAAAAAATCGCAGACCGCTTGTTTTGATTTATAGCGAGAAATACTCACTAAAATCAGAAGCATATGCAAGAGAAAGATTCCTTAAAACTAAATGGGGTAATAGTTTTAAAAGACGAGTTAAAAGATTTTATGTAAACAAAGTAGGTCATGTAGAAAACATGACCGAACATTTTTCGCCAAAGCGAAAAAGTGTTTTAGTGGCTAGAGCACTTATGTGCGAAGCACATAATGCTTGCCCAGTCATTCGCCTTTGGCGAAGTGACTTAGGGGATGATTGGCTTTGACAGAAGAATAATTGGCATCTGCGCAAAGTGGAATGGGAATTCCTAAAATTCTCAAAACATTAAGCGTAAAGAACTTAATTTCAAAAGCAGGATCAGTTGTTTCGCCTTTTGCGGGCAACCTTGCTTTCGCTACAGCTTCGGCTTAAGCGACATCAGTCAAACTGACGTCCGATAAGTTTGATTCGGTGTAATATTTTCGGAATAGGTCATGTGAGAGTCTTGGCATATGATCGACATTAAAAGACTCGTTTGGTTTGTATTTCGTTTATTTAGAGCAAACCAAATTAAATTGCCAAAAGCAAAAAAAGTAAACTAGACTTTGTAGACACACTGCCAACTTCTTCTTGGACGGCGGTTCGATTCCGCCCATCTCCATAAAAACTAGAACCCGCCCTTGTGGTGGGTTTTAGTTTTTACTGATGGGAGCAAGCAAACTGCTTTGCTTGCGTCGGAATCGAACGGGCGGAGCTATGTTTTTGTTTTGCGCAGCAAAGGCAAAAACAGCGAGCCGGGGTTGCGGAAATTTTCCGTCAGGAAAATTATCCGTGACTCGATTCCGCCCATCTCCATAAAAACTAGAACCCGCCCTTGTGGTGGGTTTTAGT
>CAYJVZ010000014.1:11036-15718 GCA_964373765.1 uncultured Candidatus Saccharibacteria bacterium
TTGCGGAAATTTTCCGTCAGGAAAATTATCCGTGACTCGATTCCGCCCATCTCCACTCGACTCGTCTTGATAGGAAAGCAAAACTTACTCATAATAAACCATCAAAATCAATAAATAAAACATATACTTGCTGAATCTATAACTCAATGTTTTAAAAAAGCCCGGGGTTAGCCGGGCTTTAGGCGCGAAGGTTTTCGTTTCGCGGTTATCATGTTTTTTGGTCGCTTTCGTTTCCGAAGAAGACTGTCGCACCAGCAAATCGCCGTTTCGGTAAAAACGCACCGATGGTAAGTTTTCTGCCCAGCTATTATCCGCTGACCGATTTGGAAAAACCAATGTTCAGCGGGATTGTTTAGTCCGCGGATGTGGCCAATTCTCTCGCAAAGCGCTGATGGCTTTTCTTTAAGAGCTTTGGCAAGTGTGCCGAAAAGGTCGGTATTGTGGAAACAGCCGTTAATCTTGCCGCGGGCAAGTCTTTGTTTTAAAAATCTGATCGCGTATTTTGGAAACCGTCCGACTACGCGCTTAAAGTCTTTTTCACAAGCCTCAATGGTGGTTACCTCTGGAAATTTCTTAGTGTCCAAGTCTTTCTGATGGGGAAAATAACCCAGTTGTTCATTCGGGCCAATGACTTTATACTCGCGAGCCTCTAGATTCATAGTGCATTAGTTTTTTATTGTCGAGTTACTTGTCTTCCGAATCTAAAATAACAGAAACAAGGGGAAAAAAGCAAGGCATTCATAAATACTTATCGAGTATTATGCTAACTAAAGTGAATTGAGGAATGATAGCAGACATGGTTCACGCATTATGCGTATCAGAAGCGACTTGAAAAACTATGTGAAAACGATTCCCCTCTAGCCTATACATAATCTCGTCTAACCTCCACATACAATAAGTTTAGCCGGTCGCTTAAACTTGTTGTATGTCAGCATTCAGCGGAGTTGAGCGAGGTCGGACGGAGTCGGGCAAAGACGGTAAGATTGGTAAAATTAGTATGATTAGCAAGATCGGTAAGATTAGAAAGATTAGGAAAATTAGCAATGGAGCCTTTATGAGTCATCGGCCAGCAGGTCGGTAAGATTGGCAAGATTGATAAGGTTGGTTAGACAGCTTTTATTTTTAAGACTAGAGACCGTCCTCTATAAATTCTCTCGCACGCCTGTATGAACATGAATTTCCCACATGCTAAAACATTATAGAATTTTGCTTCCAATGAAGGTTACATTCCAAACAAAAGATACAGGAGTCCAAGCGGGCTAGCTAACATTAGAAGTCTCAACGATCCTTGAATATTGTGAAATTCCGGATTAATAAATCCGTTAGTTGGAGCAAATCCGCCACCACTTCTGTCGAACGAACTTTCTAACTGGAGGCGCATCGCTTCTTCTTGTCGTTTCCTGATTTCTTCTTCAATTCTCTGCCTCTTTTGGTCGCTTACATCTTGTAGAGATGGACTTTGTATATTTTGAAAAGATCCGTCATGTTTGTTGTAATTAGGTTCTACTTGAACAGAATCTGTCATACCCGAGTTCGAAGACGGAATTGAATTATCTCTAAATGTGCTAGCCATACATTCTCTAATGACCGACTCTATAACGCGAGGATCGGTTATTGCCTGAATTTTTGGCCTTACGCATTCTTTTACATGAGGCGGCAAATTGCCAATGAATGATTCTATGTTTCCTGCCGGAGGAATATCGCCAAACTCCTCGCCATGTTCATCTTTAGGCCCAAATTCTCGCAAGCATTGATTGACTTTGTCTCTAAAGTCCTCGTTTGTTCTCTCTCCACGAAGCTCAAGTTCAAGGTCCGCTACGGCGCGCTCTTTTAGGCAATTTATTACCCCGGGAGGGGCATTTCTCATAAAACTCTCAAAATCGCCATCACCTTCGTGCCTAGGCTCTCGGCCAAAAGCATTAGGATTATTTGCAAAAAAATCTTCAAAACATGTTTGCATCCTCTCGCCTATCTGCCGACTCGGCGCAATTGACCCATTTCTTATATTTTCTATAATGTTTGGACCTAAATTAGATTTGAGGCATTCCACTATTTCTGGAGGCGCTTGGTCTAGAGCTTTTTTCATCTCATTTAAACCTTGTTCCATTCTGCGCATATCCTCTCCGCTTAATAAATCATGTTTTTTAGCAAAGGCAAAACACTCTTCACTATGAGCGGGGTCATCGCAAAACGTTCGGCATTCTTTTTCGCCTCTGCAATTACCAGGCCCTCTTCCTCCAGTTTCTCTCATAAGACGCGCTTCCTTTTCTCCAATAAAACCCATTTTTGCGCCAAAAGCCACGCATTCTTCAATGTGCTCTCCGCTCTCGCAATAAGCTTGGCATTCTCCTTTGGATTGGCACTTTCCAGGCGTCTCGCCGCGCTTCATTAGATCAACTATTTGCTTGATTTGATTTCGATCAAGTTCATCATCTATGTTAAGACCGATTTTATCGGCAAAAGCCAGACATTCATCAATGTGATCAAAATTACTGCAATAAATTTCACATTGGGCTTTTGATTGGCACTTGCCGGGCATCGTTCCGCCAGATTTTAAATGCGCGGCTATTCTTCTTGCTTCGCCAAGTTCCGGAACATCGTGGCCCGTTTGATCGGCAAAAGCGATACACTCATCTATATGGGCAATATCGGTGCAAAACGATTCGCAACCTTGAGGGGAATTGCAGCCTCCGGGAGTATTTCCTGCATTTAAGAGTCTGTTAAATTTCCTGGCAGTCTCGGCTTCCTTTCCGTTCATAAGTCCATTTGCTTCAGCAAATTCTATGCATTTAGTTAAGTTCGAAGGGGTGTTGCAGTAGGCTCGGCACTCCTGTTTATTTTGGCAATTGCCAAGTTCCGCAATAGGATAATTTATGTTGAAATCGTCATGATTTGGCGCTTGAGCGAAAACCACGGCGGAGCCGATAAGCAAAATGGCAAAGATTAGGGCGGTGAAAATGGAAAGGCTAGATCTTTTCATATTTTATTCAAATGGATTTTTATAAACGCCTTTAATAGGATTCGGAGTGGTGTCAACCTCTGGAATCTTATTGGTAATTGCTTCTGAACTGACTGAATCTGAAATCCTGTCGCCTAAGTCTGGCGTTTGAGAATCAATTCTAATAGTCGGAGCATTTTCTGCGCTTTGGGGGCTTTCTTTTTTGTTAAAGAATAAAAAGTATAAGAGAATTGCGAGAACAATCACCGCAACGCTAATTATAATAATTGAGTTTTTCGAACTTGACGATGTCTGATTCCCCATGCTGAAAATTATACTCTGATCGTGCCAATTTTAATATAGGGCTGTTCACAACTTTGATATTGC
Organism: uncultured Candidatus Saccharibacteria bacterium; assembly: GCA_964373765.1. Taxonomy (GTDB): domain Bacteria; phylum Patescibacteriota; class Minisyncoccia; order Phycocordibacterales; family 01-FULL-45-15b; genus 01-FULL-45-15b. The sequence goes on from CAYJVZ010000014.1 coordinate 14,362, forward strand.
GCTAAAGTCAAAAAAAGAGTTAAATTGTATCAGAAGCTATGCGAAAAAAATCGAAAATTAAGCCTAAAAAGGCAACTTTGCGAATATTTAATCATAAAGTGCCTATTTTTAAATCTAATTCGGTAGGCGCTTTAATCATACCTCGCAGCAGGTGGATTAGGATGGCTAGTTTGTAAGGCTGGCAGTGAAGTGGAGACTTAAGTTTAAGTCTCCACCTTTTTTAGCCAAAAGTAAAAGTGTAAAACTTTATTCCTTTTTCTGGCAACTCTAAAATGATGGTATTTTCTTCAAAGTCATCGTCGTCAATAAGATTGTAAAGGCCATGAGATTCTATTTCTAAAAAAGCTTTGTTTTCTCTTAAATCAATATCCGCGCCCGCGAAGTTGGTGGAGTTGTGCGAGACCAAATCGCTCCGCGCCCTCTATTATAATAACTGTCGCATTGGGGACGTTTACACCAACTTCGACGACGGAGGTGGCCACTAAAATATCTTGATTTAAATTCAGTCTTGATTTTAATTTGATGAGGTCTGTCTAAAAAATCTATTTTTATTAAGCCCGTTAAGTAAAGACCGAAAAAAATTATGATGATTCCTCCTATCCTTGAAAGCCAAGTTTGGACACTATAGGACACTTCTAAAAGAATGGTGTTTAGAAGAACCCCCAAGACAGCAAATATAAGGGAAAAACTTAGAACAAAAAAAACTGTTCAAAAAAACATCCAGCCTTCGTGCCTTATTTCTAGAAAGATCTAAATTGCCGCTAGAGCCTGACGCAATATAGGCTAAAAGCCGCGAACAACAGGCAAAACGCATGGCGCCAAAAAAGAAACTATGCCGGCTACAAAGGTTATTGAAATTGATACATCGCTCATTTTTTTATTAATTAAGTCATTATACCAAAATTTTAAAGCCTTAGATATGAGACAAGATTTGTAACAAATAGATTAAGTCAAACCTTAACGAAAGTTAATGTTATAAAATGCTCAAAAAAATCCCTGACATACTTTCGTACGTCAGGGTGTGTAAAATAGTGAACTATTTTGAATGAACTGCGGGAATTTCAGACTTCTCCAAGTGATTTTCAACATCTCCGGAAAGTTCAGTAGCATCGCCTGCTACGCCAGTAACATCGCCAGAGATGTGAGTGACGTCGTCACGGAGGCGGTCGCTGACATAGCCATAGATGTGAGTGACGTCGCCTCTGATGCGGGAAACATTAACGGTCACACTTTTAAAATCACCCCAGACACCATCATGGAGGCCTGTTATTGATTTACCTACATTTTCTTTCCTTCTTTCAATCTTAATCCTTCTAAGCATCGGTATCCTTTCTCAATGAGGTTATGTTTTGTGACG
>CAYJVZ010000015.1:0-4188 GCA_964373765.1 uncultured Candidatus Saccharibacteria bacterium
GTCACGGTCGGATAGTTTCGATGTGTCTAAAATTTTGGAGGCTTTTCCTCCAAAAAGCGGTTTCTCCGTCTGAATTTCTAATATTGAATGTTGGAGGCCTTTAAATGACAAGGCCTCCAACATTCATAAGAGGAAAGCTATCCACTAGTTGCTTAGAGAATGTTTGGTATAATATCCTCATGATTAAAATAGCTAAACTAGAAATTGTCTCTTATTAAATAAATAAAATATCCAAATGAAAAAAATAAAAAAACAAGCGGGATTTACGATAATAGAATTATTGATAACCATGTCAATTATGGCTCTTTTGTCCTCCATAGTCTTAGTCACTCTAAAAGACGCAAGAAGTAAAGCCGATGACGCCAAAACCATAGAAATGGGCAATTTGGCAAGGACGGCCGCGGAAGTCTATTTAGGAAACAATGGCAATTATGGTAATCCACCAGTGCCCGCCGCAGCTTGCCAAAACGCAAATACCGGAACAGCGGAATTATTCAAAGACACATCTTCCGCTATGGCCACTTACACTGATGTCAATAATTACAGAGCTGGCACAACTTTCTTATGCGCTTCTGACGGCGCTAATTACGCACTATCAATTTCGCTAAGTGAGTCAGGCCAGTATTGGTGCGTTGACAATAAAGGGGCATCCAGAAAAATCGGTATCGGCACTCCAGGCAGTGTTTTAAGCGCCGATGCAAGTTGCGCCGCTATGGATCAAAGATAAATATAGTTTGCGAAATTTTATGAGATATAAAAAAAATCTCGCAGTCGAGCCAAAAGGCTTAAGGGAAAGACCCAAAACGCGAAAAGGATTTACTCTGCTTGAGATCATTGTCGTTCTCGGGCTTTTCGCTATTCTTATAGGACTGGTTATCGCCAATCTTGAGACATCTAAATCAAAGACAAGAGATAATAAAAGAATTTCAGACTTGCAGGAGATCCAACTGGCGCTGGAATTATATTTTGAACAGAATTTAATTTATCCAAACTCGCTTACTGATTTAACTCTGGCAGCTGAATTCATAAATAAATTGCCAACCCCTCCCGCCAATCCAAACTTTCCTTCCGTCACCTCATACATATATGCCGCTAATGGCTCGTCCGTTTGCGCTGGCTATCATTTAGGGGCGGTATTAGAAAATTTTATTCCGCCGCTTAAGGACGATGAGGACAGAACTCCGCGATCAATATGCACCGCCTCAAACGATTTCCATGGTTTAACTCAAAGTTGCGAAACAGGTACAGCTTTGGCTTCAGGACAGGAAGATCAAGAGCGATGCTATGACGTCGTTGAACCTTAATATCGCTAATTGACAGGACATATTGAATTTCACCAAGGCCCCAAATGCTTTATAATTAAGCAATGTTTATAGGATTGATTTTATTTTTTATTTTTGGCGCTATTGCCGGCAGTTTCCTCAATGTCTTAGGGCTAAGGCATGGCGGGGCAATGTCCGCATTTAGCGGCAGGTCGCAATGTTTTTCCTGCAACTATACGCTAGAATGGCCCGAATTGATCCCCATAGCCAGTTTCTTTATTCTAAAAGGCCGATGCAAAGCGTGCCGCTCAATGATATCCATCCAGTATCCTCTAGTTGAAATACTGACCGCTGTTTTGTTCTCCGCCAGCTATTTTTACTTTCCATTATTCCATATTCTGCCGCTTCTTCTTTTAGCTTGGAGCGCCCTTGTTGTCATACTGATTTACGACATTAAGCATAAAATTATTCCGAATCTCTACGTCTACATTTTCGCTCTTGCCGGTTTCGCATCTATTTTTTTTGATAATGGAAAAATCGTTTTTATAGCACCCGCCATTTTTGATCTTTTTTCCGGCTTGATCGTGGCTTCGCCTTTTTTGGCTCTCTGGCTTGTATCAAAAGGCCGATGGATTGGCCTTGGAGACGCCAAACTTGCTCTTGGCATAGGCTGGTTTCTTGGCATTTGGCTTGGCTTTAGCGCTGTCATAATTTCTTTTTGGGCCGGAGCCGTCTACGCGGCCTTTATTTACGCATATTTTAAAATCAGAAAAATTTATAGGGCGAGATATCCGTTGAGTTTGATGGATGAAACAATTACAATGAAGAGCGAAGTACCTTTCGCGCCCTTTATGATTTTTGGTTTTGGACTAGTTCTTTTCTTTGAAATTAATTTATTCCAAACATTGTCGCAATTTCATTTATTTTAATATGTTTTTTCTGACAGCTAAAAACGAAAAAAATTTATATAAACGAAAAGGCTTTACCCTCTACGAAGCGGTTATAGCCATGGCTATTTTTATCATCCTAACCGGAGTAGTCTTATTGCGCCACAACCAATTTCAAGGCTCCGTTTTAATAACCAATCTAGCTTATGACGTAGCTCTTTCTTTGCGGCAAGCCCAGATTTACGGAGTGAGCGTCAGAGAAGACACTGGCGCGGCAACTACAGAGTTAAGTTTTCAATCGGGATACGGCATTCATTTTGACAACGTGCCTGAAAACAAACAATATTTACTTTTCGCCGATGCGTATAGCAATATTCCTCCGGTTGGAAGAAATAATAAATATGATGGAGTAGCCGAAATACTTCAGACAAATAAAATTAAAGGCGGATCGTTTTTAAGCGATGTTTGCGTTTTTGAGCCGAGCTTGCAGATTGAACACTGTTTTTCCGATGTACCACCGACTTTCAAGACTCTGGATATTACTTTCCAAAGACCCCAGCCAGAGGCGATTTTAATGGCATATGATGGTTCGGGCAATTCGCTTTATAACTCAGGCTTAAGCACAGCTTTGATAAAGTTGGAAACGCCTAGCGGAGTTTTAAGGTGCGTTCGAGTTGAAACCACAGGACAAATATCCGTCGTTAGCGATCCCGCGCTGTGCGTATTTAATTAATAAAGTGAAATTTAATTTAAAAAAATATTATAGCTGCGAGCCGACCAATCTTGGCGCGGATAACTTCGGACAAAAATGGGGAAACAGGCGAAGCGGAGGGAAAAGAGGATTCACTTTAATAGAAATTATCGTGGCCTCGGCTATTTTTCTTGTGGTAATGGTCATAAGCACGGGCGCTCTGCTTTCCATAGTGGACGCCAATGCCAAAGCCCAGTCCCTTGAAACCGTCATAAATAACTTAAATTTCGCCATTGAAAATATGCAGAAAAATATTAGAACCGGCTTTGAATATAAATGTAATGGCAGCGCCACTGATTGCGCCGGCGGCACAAGTTTTACTTTTACTAGAGCAGAAAATGGGTTGCCGATAGAGGTTACTTACAGCTTATTCGCCGGTAAGATTTTCGAGAAAATTGACACCGGAGCGGCTATACCCATTACCGCGGAGGGCGTAGTGATAGAAAAATTAAATTTTTATCTTGAAGGTGTCGCTGCCGCGCCAGAAGATCTTAGACAGCCAAAGGTCATTATGGTCATAAAAGGCGAGACGGGGGGCAAGGAGAAATTAAAGTCAAAATTCAGCATTCAAACAACAGTGTCAATGAAGCAGAAGCTTGATGATTCCAAAGCTAAATCTTGATTCATAGTATTCATCAGTATAGTCATGAAAGAAAAAATTAAGAAAAAAATAGGAGGATTCACGATAATTGAAACACTGGTTGCTGTTTTCATTTTAACTTTCGCTCTTGGCGGCCCGCTCACTATCGCCCAAAAGGGTTTGAATTCGGCCATTCTTGCTAAAGACAAAATTACTGCAACCTATTTAGCCCAAGACGCCATGGAATATATAATAAATATTCGGGACAATAACTCCATTGTAGAAGAGGAATCAGGGCCAACGGGAAATGATTGGTTGCATCAATTTATTTCACCCGATAATTGCGTCACCACTACCATTACCAACAATTGTTTAGTAGATACTGCGCTTTCGTCAGATAATGTTGACGCTATTCAAACCTGTAACAGTGATGACGCCTGCGCCCTGTATTATAATGAAAGTTCCGGACTCTATGGCCATACACAAATCGGTAATACAAAAACCAAGTATTCAAGAAGAGTTACTATAATTAAGCCAAGCTATACAGCAAGTGGTGGCGGGACGCCAAAAGTTGACGAGGCTAAAGTCAGAGTAACTGTTAATTGGAAAAAAGGAATTTTTGACAGATCATTTGTTTTGGAAGATTCATTGTTAAATTGGCGCGTGACACCTCCTCCACCTCCTCCACCTCCTCCACCTCCTCCACCT
>CAYJVZ010000015.1:4288-11122 GCA_964373765.1 uncultured Candidatus Saccharibacteria bacterium
AAATTGGCGCGTGACACCTCCTCCACCTCCTCCACCTCCTCCACCTCCTCCACCTACTTCTAGTTTTGTCTACAGTCTTTCAAATCCCGGCAACAAATCTCTCACTCCAGGAGATCCTGAATATAAGCACAAAATAACTCATACTTATATTAGCGGTACAGCCGAAGCAGTTACTTTATCGGCTTCAGGATTTCCCACCAATCCCCCAGGCTCGGTTACACATAAGTTTTCAAAAGTTTCTTGTATACCAGACTGTAATAATGACTTGAAGATTACAGTTGGTCTTGATGCTACGCCCGGCACATACCCAATCACAGTTACAGGGCAACCTAATGGCGTGACTACACCTTTTAATCTTACCATTAACTCCGCTCCTGTATTTAATTACAGCATTGCCAATCCCGCAAACATAACCGTTACCCAAGGAAATTCGGGCCAAACCGCAATAAGCCTTAATTTGACAGGCGGCACAACACAACAGGTTAATCTGTCCGCTTCAGGGTTACCTACGGGAGCAACGGCGAACTTTTCAAACGCCCCATGCAATCCTACCTGTAATCCTAGTCCTACTTTAACTATATCTACCTTAGCTTCAACTCTACCTGGCACATACCCAATTAGGGTTACAGGCTCTCCATTAAATAAAACTGCGGACTTCAACCTTATTGTTAACCCTGCCCCTGTATTTAATTACAGCATTGCCAATCCCGCAAACATAACCGTTACCCAAGGAAATTCGGGCCAAACCGCAATAAGCCTTAATTTGACAGGCGGCACAACACAACAGGTTAATCTGTCCGCTTCAGGGTTACCTACGGGAGCAACGGCGAACTTTTTACCCACTTCATGCAATCCTACCTGTACTCCTACTTTAACTATAACTACCGGCCTAGGAACGCCAGCTGGCCAATACACAGTAACCGTTATAGGCACTTCTGCTAATACTACAAACAAGACAGCGATTTTCACTCTCACTGTTAATGGTGGACAGGTTCTAATTAAGAGAAGTAATTCAGACAATACGACAAATGTTCCTCCAGCATCAAATTCTTCTGCTAAAGTTGATTCTGGCGGAACTCTCCAATCTGCAAATCCATTCCTATTTAACTATATTAACATCGGATCTCATACCGCTTATGTTACTGATTTAAATTGGAATATGACTGCTGGAACATGCCAATATCCTGTTGGAGGAACTGAATGTAATTTAACGTCATTGCCAATCATTCCATCATGCACGGGCGGTTTCTGTTCAATAACCTCGGTAAATGTATCTGCGGATAGAGTGACAAAAGTGCTATTTAAGTATAATTCGCCGAAATGAAAAAAAATTATAAAAATAGAAAAGGTTTTACCGTGCTTTACGCAGTTTTGGTTTCAAGCCTTCTGCTTTCAATCGGTGCGTCAATATTCAACATCAGTTTAAAGCAGATTCTATTGACTTCAACCGCTTCTGAATCCCAAACCGCCATTTACGCCGCCGACTCGGGACTTGAATGTGCCTATTATTATGAAATTATCAATCCTGACCCCTCTAACACTGAAAGCGCGTTTTCCACCTCCACCGTTAACAGTCCCCAAGAAATTTACTGCGGTAATTCGGTTATAATTCATAATGCCAATTTTCCTCATGATCCGACAAAACAAAATATTATAGGCGGATGGTCTTCTATAATTAATACGCCAGCCAATATTAATTCACCTGCTTCTTCAGTCGGCAGGAGCCAATTTGCATTTTATGTGAGCGCGCCTTCTTGCGTTGAAGTTGAAGTCATTAGATATGAAAACATGGCGAATCAAATGAAAATATTAGTTACCTCAAGAGGTTATAACAACTGCGATCAGACAATAGGCAGAAGAGTGGAGAGAACTCTTCAGTACATCATAGATGATGCTAATTAATTATGATTAGAGAAACGTGCTCGTTATAGGCTATTGTGATAGTTTAGTATCGTATGGCTTATAAAGGAATTCCTAAAAAAGCGGTAGAAAGACTAAATATACTAAAAAAAGCGGTCGAGAAACATCGCTACAATACGCATGTTTTGGACAGGCAAGACATTTCCGAAGCCGCTCTTGATTCGCTAAAAAGAGAACTTGCTGACATTGAGAAAAAATACCCCGGACTTCTGGCGCCGGATTCGCCTTCAGAAAGGGTAGCGGGAGAACCTCTAAAGGAATTTAAAAAAATTATTCATAAAGTTCCTCAATGGTCCTTTAACGACGCTTTTGACGAGAAAGAAATAATAGATTTTGACACTCGACTAAAAAAAATGCTAAAAAGCGCCGGCCAAGAGAGCGCCTTGGCCACCTATTCGGCCGAGCTCAAAATTGACGGCCTGAAAATAGTTCTTTCTTATAAAAAAGGCGTTCTTGAATCGGCCGCTACGAGAGGCGACGGAAAGATAGGCGAGAATGTTACGGAAAATATTAAGATGATAGAATCAATCCCTCTTAAACTGCAATCAGCCGTTGATCTAATTGTTGAAGGCGAGGTTTATATGAGCAAGAAGCAATTTGATCTGCTGAATCAAAAAAGAAAAAAGATAAATGAACCGCTATTCGCCAATCCAAGAAATGTGGCCGCTGGAAGCGTGCGCCAATTGGATCCGAAAATCGTAAAAGAAAGGCATTTAAGCTCGTTTATTTATGACATAGCTAGAGTAAGCGGCAAAAATTTGGAGACCCAGATAGAGGAACTTAAGTATTTAAGCGAACTTGGTTTTAAGGTGAACAGTCATTATGAGCACTGCCAAAATATCTCTGATGTCATCAATTATTGGAATAAGTGGAAAGAAAAAGCGCAATCTCTTGATTATTTGGCGGATGGCGTCGTCATTAAAGTCAATGAAAAAAAATATGAAGCGGCCCTTGGTTATACCGGCAAAGCCCCGAGGTTCGGCATTGCCATTAAATTTCCGGCAAAACAAGCGACAAGCGTGGTGAAAGACATAACTTTGCAAATCGGCAGAACTGGCGTTTTGACTCCCGTCGCGCATTTAAAAGAAGTAGCGGTTGACGGCTCCATGGTTAGCAGAGCCACTTTGCATAATGAAGACGAGATAAAAAGATTGGATGTTAGAATTGGCGACACCGTAATTATCCAAAAGGCCGGAGATGTCATTCCAGACATAGTGTCAGTCTTGAAAGAAATGCGCTCCGGAAAAGAAAAAGTCTATCAATTTCCAAAAAAAGTGGCGGCTTGCGGAGGGGACGGCTCAATTGAGCGGGCTTCCGGCGAGGCGGCCTGGCGATGCGTTAATAAAAATTCTTACGCCCAGAACAAAAGGAAACTTTATTATTTTGTTGGTAAATCGGCTTTCAATATAGACGGTTTGGGTCCTCGGATAGTGGATGTCCTTCTTGATAATAATCTGGTTTCGGACGCGAGCGATTTCTTTACCCTAAAGAGCGGCGATTTGCTCTCGCTTGACAGGTTTGGCGAAAAATCCGTTGACAATCTTCTCTGTGCGATTGAAAAAGCTAGAAAAATCACTCTTCAGAGGTTTATCACCGCCCTTTCCATTCCAAATGTCGGAGAAGAAACCGCTGAAGATCTGGCTCGAAGATTTGGCGAGATTGAGAAAATAAGTCAGGCGGACGAAGTTGAACTCTCGTCAATTAATGGCATTGGCCCTACGGTGGCAAAAAGTATTAAAGACTGGTTTAGCCAAAAGCAGAATAAAAATTTGATAAATCAGCTTCAAAAATATATTGAGATTATCAAGCCAAAGATGGAGAAAAATCAGGGAAAATTATCCGGGAAAAATTTCGTTTTGACTGGAACTTTGCGGAAAATGACTAGAGATCAGGCTAAAGAAAAAATTAAAAAGCTGGGCGGGCATATCGGGTATTCCGTCTCTAAGGCCACCAATTTCGTGGTTTTTGGGGAAAATAGCGGATCAAAGCTAAACGAGGCTAAGAGATTAGGAGTTATGACCATAAACGAAGAACAATTTCTTAAAATGCTCGCCTAGTCCTTGAAGAAACGGCCTAAAAAAACTAAACTTAAACAAATTTATGATAGACCAAAGAGAAATAGAAAAATTAGCCAAGTTGTCGCGTCTTTTGATTTCTGAAAGCGAGGCCAAGTCTTTAGCAAAAGACATTGGGCAGATTATTGATTATATCGGTGAAATAAAGAAAGCCGGAAAAATTGAGAAAAACAATGAGAACTTATTATTGAAGCAAAACGTAATGAGAGAAGACGACAATGCCGACGAGCCCATGATTTACTCAAAAAAACTTACTCTAGCCGCGCCAGAGCGCGAAGACCAGTATTTTAAGGTTAAGAAAATATTATAAACATGCCGCTTGAATGTGATAAAAAATCAATAAGAGAATTGCATCAGTTGCTGGAATCAAAAGAGATTTCGGCGCGCGAGCTCGCCAGTTTTTTTCTTGAGAACATTGAAAAGAAAAATAAAGACATAAACGCTTATATAGAAGTCTATGAGGATGTCTTGGGAAATGCCGATTTAGCCCAAAAGAAAATTGACGACGGAGAGGCAAGGGCATTGACTGGAATACCGATTGCAATAAAAGACAATATTTTAATTGAAGGCAAATTAGCGAGCGCGGCTTCCAATATCCTCAAAAATTACAAAGCTCCGTATGACGCTTATGTCATAAAAAAATTAAAAAAAGAAGGCGCGATTTTTCTTGGAAGAACCAACATGGATGAATTTGCCATGGGTAGTTCCACCGAAAACTCCGTTTTCGGCGTAGTCAAAAATCCTTTGGATTTTACGAGAGTGGCTGGCGGTTCTTCAGGCGGAGCGGCGGCGGCAGTGGCTATGGGCGGAGCGGTTGCTTCTTTAGGCTCAGACACAGGAGGCTCCGTCAGGCAGCCTGCCAGTTTTTGCGGAGTGGTGGGATTGAAACCGACTTATGGATCTGTTTCTAGATCAGGATTGATCGCAATGGGTTCGTCTTTGGATGTTATCGGCCCTATAACTAAAAGCGTGGACGACGCGGAAATTCTTTTTGAAGCGATAAAAGGAAGAGATATCGCTGACAGCACTTCAATGGATTTTAAAGATGATCTAATGGCGGATGACAAAAATATAAGAATAAGCGGAATGCTCTCGGTATTTACCGGAATTTCCGGCTATCAAAAAATATCCGATATTTCAGAAGACGTTCTCGCAAATTATGAAAAAACTCTTAAAGCGCTGGGGCAGAATTTTAAGATGATCGATGAAAAATTTGAAGTTGAGGAGATAAAATATTCACTACCGGTCTATTATATTATTATGCCGGCCGAAGCCTCCACTAATCTCGCTCGTTTTGACGGTATAAAGTACGGGCTTCATGTTTCGGGGGAAAATATCATAGACGATTATTTTAAGACGAGAGGCCAAGGTTTTGGCAAAGAAGTAAGGAGAAGGATTATGCTCGGTTCGTACGTGCTTTCATCCGGTTATTATGACGCTTATTACGATCAAGCTAGAAATTTAAGGGCAAAAATTACTTCTTCCATCAATAAAGTTTTTGAAAAAGTTGATGTTCTTGTAACGCCCACTACTCCGAGTCCGGCTTTTAAAATAGGCGAAAAAGTAAAAAATCCCATTGAGATGTATTTAGCCGACATTTTTACTGTTACCGCTAATATTTCAGGCCATCCCGCCATATCCATTCCATCGGGCAAAAGCCATAACATGCCTCTTGGCATTCAGCTCTTGGCTCGTCACGGCCAAGAAAAAACCTTGTTTAAAGTTGCCAGAAAATTTATGGAATTAAATAATTAATTTAAAAAAATGGATAATGAGCTTACGTCAGAAACAGCCGCAAATGGCCTGCCCGGAAGTCAAATTCCGGACCCCTTTTCATTTTTCGTTAAGTTTTTAACTAAAGTCTTTAAGGGCGATCTCTCTTTTACTTCAACGGAAGGCTTTCAAAATTTTGCCCACATATATAAATTTGTGGCCACATATGTTTCGCTGGCTTTAATTTTAGGCATTCTTTATGTGCTCTTTCGTGGCATGGAACTCGGATTAAAGGATAAAAAACTTCAGGTAAAATCAGTTAGTCATTCAGCAAAGAAAGAGAATCCGAAATGGAAGAAAGTTACAGAGCATATTGAAACGGAAAATCCAAGCGACTGGAGGCTGGCCATCCTTGAAGCGGATATTATGCTGGGCGAAATGCTGGAATCCATGGGTTATCACGGAGAGACGATCGGCGACAAGTTAAAACAGATAGAGAAAAGCGACTTTCTGACACTAGATAGCGCTTGGGAGGCTCACAAGATAAGGAATTTAATCGCTCACGAAGGCTCAAAGTTTACGCTCTCAAGAAGGGAATCGAGAAGAGTTATCGGCCTGTATAGAGATATATTTAGAGAATTTCGCATGATTTAGTCTAACCGAACCATCGAGGCGGCACTTCGGTTGTTAAGACCCTACAATTGCAATTTAGCCCTTTTGTTATATAATTCAGTTTTGATATCGCGGGGTAGAGAAGCAGTAACTCGGGAGGCTCATAACCTCCAGGCATGGGTGCAATTCCCATCCCCGCAACACGTACAGAAAACACCCGACCTTGTGTCGGGTGTTTTCTGCATGCTCTTTTGCGCTGGGAATTGCACGGAACTTTTGCGCCATTGGTCCGAGCAAAAGTCCGCGGTTTCGGAGGGAATCCACTTCTACGTTTCAGAGAAACAGAAGTGGATTGGAGGAGAAAAATTCCCATCCCCGCAACAATCATGAAAAAACATTCAGCGAAGCTGGGTGTTTTTTCATTGATTTTGCGCGGGAGCGAGCAAATTGCTCGCGTCTGGAATTGCACGGAACTTTTGCGCCATTGGTCCGAGCAAAAGTCCGCGGTTTCGGA
>CAYJVZ010000015.1:11222-15058 GCA_964373765.1 uncultured Candidatus Saccharibacteria bacterium
CAGAGAAACAGAAGTGGATTGGAGGAGAAAAATTCCCATCCCCGCAACAATCATGCATTTATTCTCAAAAAATCACTTATAATATTATTTTGTGTTATGATTGATACGGAAATGGCGGGGCACTTTATCCCAGAAAGGATTGACCGATGAAAAAAGTAATTAGAACTTTTATAAATTTGCTTGTTAGCTACCCAAGATGTTTATTTGTTTTTATTACTGGATTGTTTACTGCCGTATTTTTATCCGGCCTTGGATACATGAGTGAAAAAACATTTGTAGTCAGCATTCTAGTGTTATTAATTTTGTTTTGTTTAGGAATGCATGTCAGCAGTTCAAATAAATACAAATAATGTGAAATTTGCGCTCAAGCTCCCGATATTAGGGAGCTTTATTGCGATAGAACACGCCCTGTATTATATTTAGCTATGCCAGCGCGTTTGATATTGGAATAGGAATTTAGAACTCGTTGAAAGTTTTTAATGTCGGAGTAGCTCAGTTGGTTAGAGCGTGGGACTCATAAGCCCAAGGCCGTCGGTTCGATTCCGACCTCCGACATATGAAGCGAAGCGAATTTGTCGGGGAGGAGACACCTGCGTGTCTCCATGTCGGAATCGAAAGGGTTTTCGTTGTTTTTGAGAACGAAGTACGAAGTGCGAAAAAACCGAAAACCACCTGGCTACGTGGTAGCCGATTCCGACCTCCGACATATGAAGCGAGTAATATTTTATTTTTTCTGTAGTTCTAGAGAGTATGCCACAGAGTATCTTGCTTAAAATTTTCTTCGTATATTTGTTCACCTGCGCAACCCTCGTTCTGACTTTTATTTGGATAGGAGGACCGCCCGCGGAAATATGGTTTCAGATCGCCGCAATATTTTTTATCGTCGGTCTCGCGTCATTTCTCACGTGGTTTGTGCTCACGCTAGGCTCGATACAGCGCTCTATTACAAAACGCTGATTGGTCTTGCATTGTTTAACCTTATGTACAATAATGTGTCTTTGAAAGGTTTGCATTTACCTAGGAAATATAGAAAGTTTCAATTATCAATCAAAACCTTATATCCTGAAAAAATTCATATTGCGGGCGTGGTGTAGCCTGGTTAACACAATTCCCTGTCACGGAATAGATCGCCGGTTCAAATCCGGTCGCCCGCGCATAGCCAAAAATCACCCGATCGAGTCGGATGATTTTTGTGCTACTACGAGGCGAAAGAAGTGAACTGCTTCACTTCTGTCCGATTTGAACAAGCGGAGCCATCTTGAGCGAGTGTAATGAGTCGAAAGAGGCGAGCTCGGCGAGGAAGTTCTTAGTAAAATTGAGTTCGAAGAACGAAAATTTTACTTAGAAACTTGACCGTCAAATCCGGTCGCCCGCGCACTATCAAAAGATGTTGGATTTTTTCCAACATCTTTTGTATAGCAACGAAAGGAGTAAACCGCTTTACTCATGTTCAACTTGAACAAACGGAGCCATCTTGAGCGAGTGTAATGAGTCGAAAGAGGCGAGCTCGGCGAGGAAGTTCTTAGTAAAATTGAGTTCGAAGAACGAAAATTTTACTTAGAAACTTGACCGTCAAATCCGGTCGCCCGCGCACTATCAAAAGATGTTGGATTTTTTCCAACATCTTTTGTATAGCAACGAAAGGAGTAAACCGCTTTACTCATGTTCAACTTGAACAAACGGAGCCATCTTGAGGAACAGAGTGAGTTTAAAGAGGCGACCTAAGTAAATAGTGAGCTAAACGAAATATCCCCTAGCTAATAGAGTATTTAAGTGATGGGAATCTCTAAGTTTAGAGATTTTCTCCGTTCAAACTGCGTGTATTGACAAATGGCACCATACAATGTTACAATCTTAACAGTTGGCTAACGAAAGGATTTCATGAATACAGACAAACCTACGCTCGGTCAGTTGATTGAGAAGTTTTTGCAACCAATTAAAGGTCGTGAAGCTCAAGTTCAGTTGATTCGGTTTATGACTCGTCATCTTAAAATGGGACCTGATTCTGTTCGCGGTTTTCCCCGAATTGATAAAGTAAGAGAGGTAATCAGAATAAGACTCTCTCATTCTCTACTCGAAGAAGTGAAAGTGAGTTCTGGCGATGAGCTTACTTACTATAGGCGTACATCGGAAGGCGACTGGGACAGAGGAACAAAACTCAAAGTAGTACGTGTGGATCGCGGCCGTCTCACGCTTGACAACAACGGTCGAATTAACAGCCAAGCTTGCCCTTTGTATTGTTTAGAGCTTCTCAATCAGGTTGGTGTTATCGTAGATTTCAGCGATTTGAACGCCAAAGCTCTTGCTCTACGAAAGTAGGAGCAGGATTCAATTTAAAACCGCCTAGTAGCTTTTGCAAACGGCGGTTTTTTTATTGGATATGCTATCCTATTTCTATGTCAAAATTCGAAATCTTACGAAGTCGGACTTCGTGAGACTCGGACCTTAGTTAAACCGCAGAATGTTAGCTGGTATAAGGGCTTGGAACTCTGATCGTTCGCGTTAGCCAACTGTTGAACATTAATCCCTTTGAAAGGGGTAAGCACGAGAAAGTTTGCTATAATTATAGGTGTATGAATGATGCGAAACCTAAAAAAAACGAAAAATGGAAACACTTTGACGATTGTGCAATCTGTCGGGCCATGAAAAAAGCTGATGAAGACGGGCGAGACTTAACGAGAAATGAACTCGAAATTGCTTTTAAAGAAGCAAATAAAAAAAGACAGTAATTCGTGGATACCTGGTTTCCACAAATATATCAACAATACTATTATTCACGATCGTTAATAATAGTATTGTTGATGTTGACAAAAATTACCAGGCCCAGATTACTATTTGTTTATGACACCATCGATAATTTTATCAGTAGAATATATGTATTATTTCCGAATGAGCGAGAAATTATAGAAAAATTTTGAAATAAAACGCTCAATAAATAGCCAGGGTATTTTTTCGAGAAAAAATTTTGGCGTTTCTGTTTTACTCGTGAGGTCAGGGGTAAATTGATGTCTTGTGACGAAGATAATTATGTAGATGAAAAAATTAGAGCAAATACTATACGTTTTATGAAAAAAGATATTTGAGTCCCGCCAGAGAAATTGGAGATTATTTAAATCATTCTTGTCATCCAAGCACGGGAATCATTAAGCGTGGCGGCAAATTTTTTGGTATCTATAGAGGTGATAAATGGCGGCGATGAAATAACGATGGACTATTCCACCATCATTGGCGCGGACGACACATGGAAAATGAAGTGTAATTGTGGACAAAAAAGTTGCAGGGGAGTTATTGGTCAGTTTCGAGCTATTCCAAATCTTCTTAGACAAAAATATATTTTGTTAAAAGTTAAAAAAGAAAAGTTTCAGAAGGTTATAGTGAGTGAGGTAAGAGGAAAAGGGACCTACAAACACAAATCTCAATAAGGAGTTCTTATTGTTTATTACAACAATCGCAAGCTCAGAGATATTTTATGTCATGAGATTGAAAAGCTTTGAGCTTTGTACTATCATTGCCCTGCATACCAAATTATTGCCGTTGTAGCTCAGTTGGTAGAGCAATCCCATGGTGAAAAAGTTTTGCCCACATTAGCGGTGACGCTCATGTGAATCCCGAATTACGGTTAAAGGCTCTACGGAGTTAAGACCGTGGCCCCGCTTAGCGGGGCTCGAACGACTGACAAGGGCTTCTCGTTTATTTGAGAAGAAGATACAGTCTAGTCCTCTTATAATGAAAAAAGAGGTATGTCGAAGGGGTAGGTCACCAGTTCAATTCTGGTCAACGGCTCCCTAAACGCACTAAAAGGTTTTGAAAGAGCCAAATGGTGGCAGACTGTCCGA
>CAYJVZ010000016.1:0-14036 GCA_964373765.1 uncultured Candidatus Saccharibacteria bacterium
TAAATTATTCTTGTTTAGCGACTCAATAAATTGTTTTTGATCCTGCTCATTAAGGGTCTTTCTGAACTTGGCGTTTCGTTTGCCAATAACTCGCGACTTGCAATCCTCCCAAGAATGATGAATTTTTATTTCTCCCTCAACAAGACTAACGTATGAGTAGGCCTTTGATTTTTTATTTTTAGCCTTAGAAATAGACTTGCCGCGATTTATTTTTGATAGCTCTAATCCTCCAATAAATTTATAGTTTTTTTTAAGGCCGTTGAATAAATTTACTTTCTTTTTTTGGGCAAAACTCGATGCTATAAAATCGGCTCTTTCATTAGAAATGATTCCCAAGTGGCCGGGAACATAAACCCATGATATGGCAATGTCATTCATAAGAGAATAAATATTTTTCCATAAATCAACATTTGCCATTTTCTCTTTTGATTTCGTTAGCCAGTCATTTTTTGCCCAAGCGTAAATCCATTTGCCGGCGCCATTTTTAAGATAGCTTGAATCTGTGTAAATGCTGACAGGAAGGCTCTTACTTCTTGTCTTCATAATAGTTTGAAGAGCCGATATGGAAGCTTTCATTTCCATGCGGTTATTTGTGGTCATCTCTTCATAGCCGCCGATTTCTTTTACTTTTTCATTATCCATGATAATTGCCGCCCAGCCTCCAGAGCCGGGATTTCCTTTTGAGGCGCCATCTGTAAAGATTGTGATTTGATTTTTTTTCATAAAAAAGCCACCCTGAAACAAGTGGCTAATGATTCTAAGCTTTGTTAAACATTTAAAGTGGCAATTAGCCTAGCGACCCCATTTAAGGTCTCCAATTCCTTTTCGGAAAAAATTCTTGGTTTGAGACTGGCTATTCCAAGCGTGCCGACGACATCGTCGCCCTCAAAGATTGGCACTACTATCGAACCGCCGGCTTCGGTTTTTTTGGTGCCTTGTTGCATAAATGAACCGTCGTCAGTTTGTATATTACAGCTTGATACGGGCCTTTTCGCCTCATAACATTCTCCAGCCATTCCTTTTCCAACCTTGATGCTTTGTATAGCGAGATGAACTTCTTCTGGAATGTTCATCTGGACGCAAAGTTTCAGAACTCCTTCCCTGTTGTCAAAAAAATGTATAGTTCCGCAGTCTGCCCCAAAAAAGGCAAGCACCGAAGCTAAACACTGTTTTTTATTTCCGCCGTCAGCGATATTTTTGAGTTTTTCAAAAAAAATACTGTCTTCGTCATTTGTTGAGCTCATTTGATCCTTTCTGAATAAAGATTAACAATAAAAATATTATTAGGCAACTGTTTTTAAAATTCTTTCTATGCGCAGTCTTAATTTCGGATAATTTCCAAAATAGGACTTCTCCATAGAGGCCGCCATTTTAATCTTGTTTCCCTCGATAATATTCTCCGCAATTTTATCATTGGCCATAAAAAAACCAATGGCGCTAAGATCTTGACCAGATTTTTTCTTAAAAATAAGCTCTAAATGAGATTTTTCTTTGCCGAATTTTTTTACCTTCTCAATTTCAACTTGATCAAAAATAAAAACTGGTTTCGGATTGGCTTCGCCAAAAGGCGAGACCTGATTGAGGGTCTCGTATAAACTTTCGGTTATGTCGTCTATGGTCAAAAAAGCGTCGGCGAAAAGTTTTGTTTCGCCCCTTGAATTACAAAGTAACGAGCAAGCTTCATTTAAAGCTTGATCGAGAAGATGTATTTTTTCCGGCAAAACGGAAAAACCGCCTGAATGAGCGTGTCCGCCATAATCGGTGAAAATGTCTTTAGACACTTTGGACATAAGATCTAGAAGATGCACTCTGCCGTTTGATCGGCAAGAACCTTTAATAATCGGCGATTCGCTTCTGCCCCAAACAAAAGCGGGGCGATCAAAAGATTCGGAGACATTGTTAGCCACCGGTCCTAGTATTGTAGGCATCCAATTCGGGTTTCCAATGACGATGACGTTATTTTCTTCGTCTAATGGCCTTCTAGATAATATCTGTTTTATCTCTTTTACGATGGATGCTGATATTCCTTTTCGTCTTTCGTTCATCTCGTTTAATTTTTCCGATAAAACATCGGCATTTGTCTCATCGTTTGCTATTAGCAAATTGAAGGCTTCTTCAGGATGGCCGATCCTTGAAGCGGCGTTAATCCTCGGAGCTAGGCTATAGCCAATATCGTCTTCGTTTAAGAAGTTTTGATTTATTTTTAATTTTCGAATTAGTTTTCTAAGTCCGAGCCTTGATGTCTTTCTCAAAACAACAAGCCCGTATTTCGCGAAGACTCTGTTCTCACCAACAAGAGGCACCATGTCCGAGAGAGTGGCTAGTCCAACCATATCTAAAAACCATTTTTCGCTTCCATGTTTCAGGCCAAAATTTTTTTTCTGCAATATGGCCTGAATAATTTTATAAACAACTCCGGCCCCGCAAAGCATATCAAATGGATATCGGCAATCATTTCTTTTCGGATTTATAACGGCATAAGCCCTAGGCAAAACATCTTGAGGCAAATGGTGATCTGTAATAATCACATCTATGCCAAGTTTGGTCGCCAAATCAACCGATGCTATGTCGGCGATGCCGCAATCGGCCGTAATTATTAAAGTTACGCCTTGTTTGGCGAAAGTTTCTATGACCTTTTGGTTCAAACCATAGCCCTCCGTAAATCTATGGGGAAAATAATTTGTGAAATTTTTATAGCCTATTTTTTTAAAGAAGTCGTGAAAAATAACTCCAGACGGAATGCCGTCTGCGTCATAATCCGAATATACAATAGTTTTTTCGTCTTTTTCCGCGGCTCTAATTATCCTATCTACCCCTTTCTCCATATCTTTCATAAGATACGGGTCGTGCAAGTCGCTCTCATAATCGGCGTTTAAAAATTTGCGCGCCGCTTCGGCGCTTTCAATGCCGCGCCAATATAGAACCTTCTGTAAAATTTCAGGATATCCATTTAGTGACAAAGAGATGTTGGCTGGTAACGGTTCGCGCATTGAATAATCTTTCATACAAGCTATTTTAGCATGAAAAGATTTACTCGTTGACGAATCCACTAATGCCAAGTAGCATAAAATTATTAAAAAGGGTAAGTAACTTTAAAAAAGTAATGCGATCCTTTTGACGGCTAATAATTTATGGACGAATGTGTTTTCTGCAAAATAGCAAATGGCGAAATCGAGTCAAAAAAGATTTATGAGGATGATGACTTTTTTTCTTTTCTCGATATAAAGCCGGTAAATATCGGCCACACCTTAATAATTCCAAAAAAACATTTTCTAAGTTTATTTGAAATACCAGACGAACTTTTGGCAAAAATGTTTATTGCGACGAAAAAGCTCGCAAAGGCCGTAAAATCGGAAGTTAAAGCGGAAGGAATAAATATAGGAATGAATAACGGCTCTGTTGCCGGACAACTTGTTAATCACGCCCATATTCACATCATACCGAGATTTAAAAATGACGGCCACGCCCACTGGAGAGGTAATATCAGTCATACAGAAAAAGAAATGGAGGAAATCTCTAAAAAAATAAAAGCTAATTTATAAAAACCTCCAAGAGAAAGTTTGATAATAAAATCTTAATATCTGGTTAGGAAGTCATTCCAAGAATTATTTTTTCAGAGCTTCGATGCCCGGCAGAGTTTCAGTCGCCAGAAAATCAAGCATCGCTCCGCCTCCAGTTGAAACAAAAGTGAAAGAATCTTCGACTTTCAGCTCTGATATGGCCGCTAGAGTATCGCCTCCGCCAACTATAGAATTAGAGGAAAATTCAGAAATACTTTTAGCCAATTCTCTTGTTGTTTCGCGATAGCCTCTTTCATAAAGTCCGATCGGCCCATTCCATAAAACCGTCCTAGATTCTTGAACTAATTTTTTTAACAACTCTGCGGTTTTAGGGCCCGAGTCAACAATAGTCTCATCGGCTGATATTTCGTCAATTTGCTTTACGGATGAAATTCCGCGAGCTTCCACCCAAACATCAGCCGATGTTTCAACTTTTTGAGAGAGCGTAATTTCTTCTAAGTCGGGCGGATTATTGGAAACTTCGGATTGCCCGATTTCTTTTCCCAAATGGCGCCAGTAATCATTGGCTATAACTCCGCCGATAAATATTTTATCCGCTAATTTTGTGAATTTTTTTAGAAGCGGAATTTTTGTTTCAGTTTTGGCTCCGCCTAATACAAGTAAAATCGGCCTTGGCGCCATAAAAACTTTCGTAAGCTCTTTGACTTCTTCGTCAAATCTAAAGCCGGAGTAACTTGGTAAAAATTTAGGCAAAGAGATTATAGAGGCGTGTTTCCTGTGCGAGGCGGCAAAGTCTTCATTAACAAAAATATCGCCAAAGGTGGAAAGTTTTTTGGCGAAATCCTGATCATTGGCCTCTTCGCCTTCATAAACTCTAAGATTCTCGGATAGAATTATGTCGCCGTCTCTCATCTCTGAAATGGCTAATTGAAAAGCAGGATCGAAAATTTTCCCCGAAAAACTAATTGGAAAATAATTCTTCAAATACATAAAGGCGGCCATCAATGAATTATCGTTAGCTTGGCTTTTAGAAACATGAGAAATTATTATTGTCTTTGCTCCCTTGTCGCGCAAAAAACCCAAACTAGGCAGAACTTTTTTAATTCTAAAATCGTCTTTCACTCGCCCCGCTTCAATCGGCGCATTTAGCGTCAGTCTTAGCAATATTTTTTTGCCTCTGATAACCTCTATGTCATTTAGAGTCTTATATGCCATTAGCGATTTCTAAAATATCACCGAGGGTTCTTGGTTCCAAACTTTTTCTGCCGATTAAAAGCCCGTTTACGCCTCCTTCCTTTAAAATATTTTCGGCAATTTTATTTGTTACGGAGCCGCCATATAGGATCGGGACTCGTTTCCCTAACTCTGCGCCGTAAATTTCTGAAATTATCTTTTTTATGTATATGGCCATTTCATTTATATCGCCAGAGTTCATGGCCTCCTTATCCGACTTGCCTATGGCCCAAATCGGCTCGTAAGCTATGATAATTTTATCCAGAAGTTTTTTAGGAAATTTTTCAAGACTTTCTTTAATTTCATGCTTTATGTAATGGAGGTAATGGCCTTCATTGTCTCTGGTCTTCTCGCCAACGCATAAAATAACATTCAGGTTTTCTCGGGCGGCGAGCAAAACTTTCCTGCTTACTATTTTGTCATTTTCGCCATTCTCTCTTCTTGAGGAATGGCCGACAATAACATAGCTAGCGCCAATGTAGTGGAGCATTTTAGCTGAAACTTCTCCGGTAAAAGGCCCTTTGATCTCGCTGTAATTGTCCTGACCGCCAATATAGATTTTATGCTGATTTGAAAGCCTGATCAAAGAATCAATATAGACAAATGGCGGACAAATTACGGTTATCACTTTTGAAAACTTCTTTGCCTTGTTTTTTATCAAATTAAAAATTTCTTTGGCTTCTCTTGGAGTTTCTGGACTCATTTTCCAGTTGCCGACAATAATAATTTTTTGTTTCATTCGGGAATTATAATGCAATTCACTTAAAAAATGAAAGGTTGGTGTTACGCTTCATTCGACTTCTCGCCATGAGGAAATTTCATATCCGCCGGCTGGACCGCTTGTAAAATTTATGTCGGCCAAACCCGACTCGTATATAATTGTGGCGTTATTTGATAAAATAATTTTATTTGCCGTAGCCTCTTTTGCTTCAGAGCCGGGCGCGAAGACTATTGTGCCTCTTTGAGCGTTTAATATAACAGTTCCGGAGTTATTTGAAATATTAATAGCGGGATTACCGCCGCAAGAAGGATCAGCTGGGCAACCGCTTGTAGTAATAAGAAGAACGTAACTGCCTGTTTGCCCAGTTCCGTTAAATTGGACAAGATTTGATAAATCAATTCTGTTGTCAGTTACGATAACTCCTCCATTTTCTCCGTAAGACGGATGAAGTGAAACTATTACGCTGTTTGCAGTAGTAATAGTGCCTGTCACCCAAATTGTTCCCGTAATCGTCAAATCTTCGTTTATGATCAAGTTTCCAACAATTTTTCGCGGGCCTAACGAAGTGCCATCTACGGAGATGGTAACATTACCATTAGTTATGCCGCCTGCTTCCGCTTCACTCTTCCACTGATTTATATTTCCGTCTGAAATAGGAAAAGCTTTGGGCGAAGGATCGGGAAAGCTAGTTACACAGGCTTTATTGTTTCCTGTGCCCACTTGACAGCGCAATTGCCCTTGAATTGTAGAATCAGTAACGGTGTGAGCGTGAGCGTCGCCAACACTATTAGTGCCAATATCGACATCGATTATAGTAGCGGTTAAACCGTCTAAATATATTTTAAAATGACTGTCCAAACTTGTACTACTCCAACTGCCGCCATATTTTCCTGTTTTTGCCGTGCCGTTTATATATGATGTATCCGATGTCGCGCCGCTAATATAATATTTCTTGTCATTTGTACCAGCGTCTATAACAAACCAATAAGTTACGCCTGAAGAAAGATTTACATTGGGGGAAAATGTAATGGTGATGGTGTTAAAAGATGATGAAACGAGGCTGGCGTTCAACGTACCTGAAGTAAGTACATTTGTGCTCGGTGATCCGCTAGAATCTGTTACGATTTTTACGGTGGCGTTTGGGGGACTGCCTTCTTTTTTTAAATACAAATCAATTTTGTTTAATTGGCCAGATGAAGAAAGCTGAAAACTCTGGGCTAAGTCTTCGGTAGGCGACGTTTTGCCAAAAATTATAGAATTCGTCGGCGGGTCGCTAAAAGCGCCGTTTGTTTGATCGGCGTTTAGAGCAGCGCTATTAGCCGCTATTGCCGTTCCGGTTATCGTCGCTCCGTTTACCCCTATTATGTTTCCGTTTGAATATACATTGCCGTCTACCGTCGCGTTACCTATTTCAAATCCGCCGGTGCCTGATTGCACTCCGTAATTAAAAGATGTCCCGACGCCAATTGTCAGTTGCAAAAAGCTTGATCTCGTTAGATTAGCCAAACTAGCCGTTGATTTTATTTCTTTCTTGCCCGCGCTAATATCCGTTATGCTGACAGATGTACTTTTTAAGCCCAAAAAAACAGTTTCGTTATTATCAACCGTCATGGCGTTTCTGACTCTATAATTGACGTCTTCCAGTCCGCCCTCGGACAGAGCGTAACTTTCTTTTGAAATGACGAGATTGTTAGCCTTGTGAAGTTCGCTTGAAACTGGTGTGGCAACTCCGATTACTACCGCGAGAGAAATCAGCATAAAAATAACTACGGCAATAAGCATGGCCTGTCCTTTTTTATTATTTATTTTTTTACTCTGATTCATCTAATTGCCATAACTTCTTCTGATAATAGCCGAATTTCTAAAACTCTCTGACGCGGTTCTGTCTCTTACTGTGGCCGACATTTGCAAATTTAGAGTTATGCCTTCCGTTTCCGAATTGAATATTCTCAAAAAAGATAAACTGCCGACATTAACCGCGCCTGTTGTTATCGGCACGCCGCTTCCCGCTCCTTCTTTAACCATTAAAGTCTGACCAACCAAGTAAAACTCAACCGTTGAAGTGAAACCTAGAGCGTCTTTTGTGTTTAAGACGAGACGGTTTGCCGTAGGAATAAATTCTCCAGCATTTGCCAAACTCTCGGCATTTTTTATTTCTAAAATCATTCTTTCTATAGCCGTCACGGCTGATTTATTAAGGGCGCTTATGGCTTTTATTTCACTAGATACTTGAGCTGTGTCAAAGAGGGATTGAATCAGGAGGGCGGAAAGAATACTTAAAATGCCGACATAAACGACCATTTCAATCAAAGAAAATCCTTTTTTTTCAACAACCTTTATCATCTAAATTCCAAAAATATTAGTCAAATAAGTATGAACGGTTTTAGTCGTAGTCGCTCCGTTTTGCCACCACGAGACTGACACTGAAACCCTCATAATGTTCGGATCCAAAGTTCCTGTAAGCTGAATGTCGGAATTTGCGTCGCGGCGAACACTGTTAGCCGTCACGATCCTATAAAAAGTGGAATCAATTATTTCAACCGGTAAAGTGGAAATAGACCAAGTGCCATTTGCGGGCGTCGTCTCCTTTAAATAATAGTTAACGCCAGAAGAGAGCGCGGAAATATTGCTCCAGTTTTGATCTCTTATCAATTTCAGGATCTCAATACCCTCTTCTAAAAGATAAGCCGCTTTAATAGTCGGCGTGCTGTAAGAGGCGGCTTTCAGATAAACGCTTTCAGCTCTGCTAACAGCTACAATAATTAAAAGAAAAACTCCTAAAGCCACGATAATTTCCACGAGTGCGAAAGCTCTTTTATTTTCTTTTTTCCTATTGAAAAATAATATTTTTTTTCTATGCATTTAATTTGCCATCTAATTAGCCTCAACTAATCCAGTTGAATAAATAGTTATGACTTTATTTTGAGATGGATCAGCGACGGAACTTATTGTAACAGTGCCGTTATTTGGCGTCTTTCCCGTCAATCTGTCAAAAACAAGTTCGGAACCGCCGCCCGTAAGAGAGTAACTTGATATTTGGGCATTAGAGTCAATAATATATTCTTTGTTACCTGCCGCTCCCGGAACATATGGATCCGCGAATAATATCGCTTTAGACGTTTCGAAATGAACGCCATATTTGGCGGCATTCTTTGAAGCAAGAGTGGATGACCGAGCCTCTTCTAAAAGACTGATAATCTCAATCGTTGCAATATCAACAATGGAGTGTTTCCTGTAATTTACTAAACCCAAACCTAAAATACCGCTTATAATGGTAATGATAAAAATAGAAACTAATATCTCAATTATAGTAAATCCATTTATTTTATTTATAATCACGGCTTTTTTAAATATTTGAAAGAACCGAGTAAGTAGGCGTAATCATTGATACGGCAAAAAAACCAACGGCAATACCGATAACGACCATTAAAACAGGTTCGATTATGGTGGATATATTTTGAGTTTTCCTTTCAACTTCGTCCTCATAAAATTTCGCCACGCTCAACAATGTTTCCGCTAATTTTCCTGTTTCTTCGCCAACACTCATCATCTCTGAAACAAAGGGCGGATAGAGATCTTCATTTGAAGAAAAAATGTCAGAAATAGGATCGCCTTTTTCAACTTGATCTTTGGCTTTAGCTAAAACTTCTTGATGAAAGTAATTGGGCACGACATCTTTAGTTATTTCAATGGCGATAACAAAACTGACTCCCGCCGACAAAAGTGACGAAAGAGTTCTTGACGTTCTAGCCGAATTTGTTTCTTTTATGATAGTTCCTATAACTGGTATTTTAAGGACAATATAATCAAGCAAACGTTTGCTTTTTTCATTTCTAGCCAGAGTGGGAAAAGCTCCCAGTGACAATGCCACAAATATAATCAGAATTAGCCAGTGATTTTTGAACAAGCTGCTTAGAAAGATAACGAATTTAGTTGAGGTTGGAAGTTCAACATTTAATTCCGCGAAGGTGGCCGTCAATGTCGGCACCACAAAAATCAAAAGTAAAATGGCAATCGCCAGCATGAGGGTGATAATGATTCCCGGATAAATCAACGCCCCTTTAATTTTCTTTCTTATCAGGTAGGTTTTTTCCATTTGATCCGCCACCACAAAAAGAGCTTCAGAGAGACCTCCGCTTTCTTCTCCGGCGCGAACCATAGAGACGAAAATCTTGGGAAAAATTCTGGGAAATTTTTCTAAAGCGGCGTTAAAAGGCGCGCCGGCTTTAACATCGTCATTTATGGCGCGCAAAGTTTTTTGTAATAATTTCTTTCTTCCGCTTTGCCTGATTAAAACGTCAATGGCTCTTGAAAGGGGCAGGCCGGCTTTCAGCATTCCGCTTATATTTCTGGCCAGATTTATTTTATCTTTAATATTGACTCTGGATAAAAAATCTTCAATCGTTTTTTTGTTTTTTTTATCGGCCGATTTAAGCTCGTCAACGCTTGCAACTTCATAGCCTTCCTCTTTAAGTTTTCTGTAGACGGCTATTTTATCTAGCCCTTCTCTCTCCTCCTCGAGTGCTTTCCCATTTGAAATATATTTTACGTGAAATTGCATATTATTCGTTTACCACTCGCAAAACTTCCTCCAAGGTAGTCAAACCGGAAGCCGCTTTGAATATCCCGTCCTCCGTCATCGTCAGCATGCCTTCTTTTCTGGCTTGATCTTCTATGTCTTTGGCTGATTTTCCGGCAAGCACCAGATTTTTTATGGTCTGTGACATAATCAGAATTTCATGGATTCCAATCCTGCCTTCATAGCCATCGGGGCATTCATCAGTTTTTTTAACTCTGTAAAAAGGGACATTCTCCCATTTTGCCTCTTCTTTAATAATTTTTTCTTTTTTCATGGCCGTCAGGACGGTCTCCAAACTAGCCTTTTTTGAAATTGAGTTCAGTTCTTCTTTAGACAAAAAATATTTTTCTTTCACTCCGCACAATCTTCGAACCAGCCTTTGGCCGATAATCAAATTTATTGTTGAAACCAACAAAAAAGCTTCGGCTTTCAAATCGAGCAATCTTGGTATAGCGCTTGAAGCGGAATTAGTGTGCAAAGTCGAAAGTACCAAGTGTCCGGTAAGTGCGGCGTTTATGGCAAGACTGGCTGTTTCAGAATCTCTAATTTCGCCTACCATGATAATGTCGGGGTCCTGCCTGACTAAAGAACGCAATCCATTGGCAAAAGTAAAACCTATTTCCGGCCTGACTTGAGTTTGATTAATTCTTTTTATTTGATATTCAATCGGATCTTCTATGGTTGAGATATTAACTTCCGGCGTGTTTAAAACGTCCAGCATGGTGTAGAGGGTAGTGGTCTTGCCGGAGCCTGTTGGCCCCGTGGCAAGTAGCATGCCGGATGTTTGTTTCATGGCTTCGTGTATTCTCTCTAAGCCCTCCCCATGAAGGCCGTAACTTTCCAGACTGTTTCCTGTTGAATTTTCCCGTAATAGTCTTAAAACAGTTTTTTCACCGTAATTTACGGGCAAAATGGAAACACGAAAAGAGACTTTTTCATTATTCAATTCTATTTTAAACCTGCCGTCTTGAGGAAGTCTTTTTTCGTCCAGCCTCAATTTTGAGAGCACCTTAATTCTGGCGGTAATGCCATTGCCGGCGCTTTTTGGCAAAACCATTGCATCGCGCAGTATGCCGTCAATTCTGTAACGGACAAGAACTTGATTCTCTAATTGCTCAACATGAATGTCGGAAGCGTTCTGATAAATAGCGTGCTTCAAGAGCGTATCCACTATTTTTATTACGGGCAGTTCCTCGGCAATTTTTTTTAGATTTTCTTCGGAATTTTCTTCATTGCTTTGAATAGGAATTTGGGTGATTTTGTCAGATTCTTTTTGAATAATGTCGCCAAACTCCGCTTTTAAGCTTTTTTGATACTGGAGAAGGGCGCTTTTAATAGAGCCGTCGTCTGTCAGCCTCGGTAAGATTTTTAAATTCACTTTTTTTGTTATGAAGTTAATTGACCCCAGATCGTCTATGTCGGTCATGGCCACCTCAAGAGAATCTTCATTTTTCTTAAAGGCCACAATGTTATGGTTTCTTGCGATCGGTTCAGGAATTAACGATAAGACCTCAAAATCAAGCCTTTTGCCTTTTAAATCCACATAGGCAATGCCGAGAATATAGGCCTGAATTTTTCTAAGGTCGTCTAGGCTAATTTTCCCCTGATCAACAAGAATGTTGCCTACGCTAACCTTGGTTTTTTCTGATTGGGCTATGGCAGACTCAAAATCCGCTTTAGAAATTAAACTAGAATCGTTTATGAAATCCTTTAATTGTTTTTCCTCTATGTACATAAATAGAAAATTTCTTTAATTATAGCAGACGAGAGGAAACAAAAAACCGCCCTTTGTGGGCAAGTTTTTCAAAACAGACAATTTTCATGGATGTCGGCTAAGTAACTGCCTTTTGATTTTGGTTTACTTCTCTATTTATAGGTACAAAATCCCCTACTAAAAAGCCCTTAATCCAATAATTCAATTCGACATTGGCGCAATTTTGGAAAGATAAAAGAATAAAGTTACGGCAAGAAGGACAAGTACAAAACTTCGGAAGTCGAACTTCCGAAGATATTTCAGCACCAAACGACAACGCGGCCTGGGGCGCTCGGATTGCCCCAAGCGAATTCTGGAGTCGGGGGATAAGCCCGCACGTAGTCAGTGAAAAATGGCTACGTATAGACATCATGCGTACCAACATCTAAAAACAAAACGGCTCCCCTAGAGAGGAATATAAATTTAATCCGATACTTCTGATTGACCGAAAACGCCCACGCATCTTTTTCTATACCGCGGAGCTTGTGCGTATTCAAACTGGGGTGGAATGGGTTGGTACAAAACAAAGCTTCCTTGGAATCAGCGAGCGCAAGTAACTTTGCCGGCAAACGAGAAGCGGATTTGAGAAATCTAGACGAATACTCAATGCGCATGCTTCTTTCGATATTGCTTAACCGCCGCAGATACAGAATCAGCAACGATTGTCTTTCCCACGCGATGTTCCCGCAAACCTTTCTCTACCAGCATATCCAAGTCCTTTGCCGCTTTACCGGAAAGATAATAGGTTGGCACAGACGCGGCAAGAAGCCGCTGATATTCTCTAATAGACAAGACAACAACGCCTGCCTCTTTTTTAACTTGCGCTCGTGAAATAGTGATGGGATTCATAGGTAGATACTAGCACACAGAAGCTGATAATCAAGCGCGGATTACTTTCAAACTTTCAGCTTTAAAACCCAACTCATATCCGGTTGAGTTTTGAGCTTTTTTACTACCACCAGACGACCACGCGGCCTGGGCGACCGTCAAGACTTGGAGTTGTAATAAATCCACCTGAACCGCCTCCACCAGGAACGAGATTGACTATAGCGTAGCCTCCGACAACGTTTATTGGAGCGGTGCTTGAACCTCCTACGACACATGCGACACAACCATAAAATGGTGCGCCGCCGCCCCCTCCTGTGGCGCTTATGAGGGAACCAACGGAAGAAGTTCCTCCTGCGCTTCCGCCCGATGTGGTAGGGGTAGTATCCGCACCTTTACCCCCCTTGCCAACAATAACAACAAGAGATGCGCCTGTAGTTACTGTATATATACCCTTTCCATATCCTCCCCCTCCACCCGCCCCGCCGTTCTGATTAGCATTATCACTTGATCCTCCCCCTCCACCCGCTCCCCACGCTTCAATCATTATTTTTGTGACACCCGCTGGAACAGTCCATGCGTATTGACCATTAGCAGAGTTAGCATAAAGAGTCCCGCTTGAATATTTCGAAGTACTGTAATCAAAAACCAGAAAATTTCCAAATCCACCCGCATTAAGAGCCGCACCTGCTTGACTCAAACACTTCTGACTTCCTCCAAAAGTGGTGCAAATATCGCCTATTTTGGTTTGACTGATTCCTCCCACATTTATCGGAGCATCGGTATTGCTGTTTGGGGGGTTGGACGGAGGCGGCGTCCAAGCGGCAAAGAGGTACGAGACGCCGACGGAGAGGATGAGGGCTACTATTACAATTTTTAGTGTCTGTTTTATGTTGCTCGACATGAAGTTATTATATAATTTAAAAATGATTTTGTGCACCGTGTAGCACTTGGACACTCCGTGTCCAAGTGGGGGGCTTTATCTAAGATCTATGCATCTTGCTCCGCACTGAATAGTATCGTTGGCGCCAGCTTGAGCTGTTAAAGTCCAATCTCCACCGGCTGATCCTGACACCCAGCATCTCAAAATAGCATTTCCACTAGAACCCATAGGATAATTTCTTGTTAGAAAGCATGCCTCCCAGCCACTGCCTAAAGAAATATTGCTTGTGCCTCCCGACGACGCTTGAGCGATTGTTTCATTCGACAAGTTAAATACACCCGCACCTGCTTGACTCAAACACTTCTGACTTCCTCCAAAAGTGGTGCAAATATCGCCTATTTTGGTTTGACTGATTCCTCCCACATTTATCGGAGCATCGGTATTGCTGTTTGGGGGGTTGGACGGAGGCGGCGTCCAAGCGGCAAAGAGGTACGAGACGCCGACGGAGAGGATGAGGGCTA
>CAYJVZ010000017.1:0-13642 GCA_964373765.1 uncultured Candidatus Saccharibacteria bacterium
AAAATAATAATTGAAATAATAATTAAGAATGATTATTAAAAATAATAATTGAAATAATAATTAAGAATGATTATTAAAAATAATAATTGAAATGATAATTAAGATAATAATTAAGAATGATGATTAAAAATGATAATTAGAGACTGTCAAAAACGAAAAAGGAAATTCTTGTCAAGGTTCTCCCTCGGCAAATTAACCTCGACAACTTGATCGGTGCGAGTCTGACAAACGCGGGAGGAAACCTTGACATGCGCAGTAACAAACAATCAAAGCAGTGCAGCAGAAACTACTCGCGGCAGAGTTTTCTTATAAAAAAACAGTTCTATGATAAAATTCTGCAGACTCCTATAACTTAGAACATTAAAAAGTCATTATTTTGCAAATTATAAAGCGCTTCAAATCTTCATAAAAATTCAGGATTTCTTGCTAATTTTTCTTAAATATTTTGGCAATTCGTCAATGCCTATCGTGCTTTGGGATTGCTCCTTAATATTTCTTAAAATAACGGTTTTTTCAATAGCCTCTTTTTGTCCCATTATGATAGCGTATGGAATTCCTAAATCTTCGGCATATTGCAATTGGCCGATTATTTGATCGTTACCAAGAGTTTGCATCACGCCTATTTTTTCGCGCCGTAGCATTTCCAGAATTTCAAAGCTCTTTAATTTCGCGCTGAAACCAAGTTGTATAAAATAAACGGGAGGAGGTGATCTTTTTATTATTATTTTTTTCAAAGCCTTTGTAGGATTTTTTTTCGGCATTGAAATTATCGCTCCAACTGCTCCCGGCTCTCTTTTAAATCCCAGTTTTTTTGGCACTTCATTGTAACGGACACCGAGAGCTAGTTTTTGGTCAGTGGTTAAATCGCGGATTTCGAAAACAGTTTGAGAGTGAAACTTTTTATTTAATATGAGACACCTACTCATCTTGTAGCGAATATTTATGGCCTCCAGATACTCCAGCACTTCTTCAAAGTGTTGGGCGCTTTCTTCGGATAGAAAATTGACTGGATCGGGAATATTCTTGGCAACCGTTTGGCACTTCTCATGCTTGCAGTCTATCAATTCAAACGGATCTTTCCTGAATATTTGTTTGCAGACATTGTGCAGATTATTGAGGTTGCTTCTGTAATAGGCAACCATTTCCTTGCTAAAGCGGTGAATGGAATCTTTGTCGCCAATACTGTTTATTTTTACTATCAAATCGTTAAATCCGCTGGCCATCAATATTTGACAACTAGTTTGTATTATCATTGCCTCGGCAATACTTTTATATGTGCCTATAATGTCCAAATAATATGAAATGTAGCGTTTCTGTTCTTCCTTATGATCTTCTTGGTTAGCGCCATAAAAGAGCATGGTCGGTTGAGGCCAACTTCTCATATTCTGTTCATCAAAAACGCGCATCAAAGCGATTTTATCTTCTAGACTTATGGACAATACTTCATTGGCATCTTTCTTTATTTTGCTTATGTCAAAAATTTGCTTGGCTTTGGAAATGTCAGAGCGTAATATTTCAGGTTTTAAAATTGGTCGAAAACCGTAGTGGCAGGCGATTTCGGCAATATTACGTTCAGAAAGGCACTCAAATTTTAAGCCAACCAGAGGATCTCTTCGCTCGTATACCGGTTTTTTTATCTTACGCAAATTAACCCACGGTTTTTTTATTTTGATCATAGGTTTTATTGTCCAGGAAAAAGATCTATCTTTGTAACGGGAAATAGTCTGATTAAAGGCCTTCCAATTATCAATTTTTCATTCAATGGCCCCCAGAATCTTGAGTCATGACTAGCTGGCCTATTATCGCCCATGACGAAGAACTGGCCCTCGTTTAAAGTCTGCCGAAAATTTTCGTGAGATTGGATAGCAATGTAAGGTTCTTCAATAGATGTTTCAAGGCCGTCTTGATCAGTGACAAAAAGTTTGCCGTCACTAAGTGTGATTATTTCATTTGGCAATCCAACTATCCGCTTTATATAAAATTTGCTCAAATCATTCGGATACCGAAATACAACAACATCGCCGCGCATCGGTTCTTCAATTTTGTAAGTTACCTGATCGATGATCAAATACTCTCCGTTTTCAAAAGTCGGCTGCATTGACTGGCCGCTAACTATAAAAGGCTTGGCAACATAAACTCGTAACGGCACCACAATAATG
Organism: uncultured Candidatus Saccharibacteria bacterium; assembly: GCA_964373765.1. Lineage (GTDB taxonomy): Bacteria > Patescibacteriota > Minisyncoccia > Phycocordibacterales > 01-FULL-45-15b > 01-FULL-45-15b. Next base: position 2,160 of record CAYJVZ010000017.1, read on the forward strand.
ATAGCTATCAGCGCAAATTTTATTAGATCAAAAAAAGATTCTTTCTTTGGATAAGTTTTGTTAGGTTCCAAGTGATCTTTATTTTCACTCATTTCAATGTATTTTATTATAGATAGACGTTTGACACAAGATTTATTATCGTGTTGTGCCTAGAAATTTCCATTGTGTATGAATTTTTTTTCTAAATTATAATATCAATGCCGATTAAATTTAAAATGAAACTGGCCTGCCGACTATTTAGGAAGATTATTTTTTTAAACATTTTCCACACACATCGAAACTATCCGACCGTGACTGTTCGATGTGTGTGGTTTTTTTGGAATGTATATTGAGGTTTTGGAGGAAAAGCCTCCAAAAATGGGAAGACTCCTTTTTTGTATTGCATATTCATTGCAATACGGTACCGTATTTACTATCTACCCGAGAGATTTCGGTGTCGTTTATTACTAGCTACAAGGCTGTATTGGACTCTGAAACTCACCTAGTGTATTATCGTAATATATAGTTATGACTGTTTATATTGTCGGATTAGGAAATCCCGGTGATGATTACGAAAATACGCGCCATAATGCTGGCCGAAATGCCGTTTCATTTTTCCAAAAAAAGTATAAGTTCAGCGATTGGACAACGGACAAGTCTAGAAAATCCAGCAGTCAATCAAAGTCAAGCAAAGGCAAGATAGGCAAGAAGGAAGCCGTCTTGATTAGGCCAGAGGTTTTTATGAATAAATCCGGTCTTGCCATTGAAGGCCTAGTAAATCCAAAAAAGGCTTTGGAAAGTCTGGTTGTTGTTCATGACGACTTAGATATTCCAATTGGCAAAGCCAGAATCTCTTTCAATAGAGGTTCAGGCGGTCACAGAGGCGTAGAGTCTATTATCCGCTTATTAAAGACTAAGGCTTTCACAAGATTAAGGATTGGCATTTCTCGAGCCACTCCGAAAGGCGTCGTAAAAAAAGTGCAGGGAGAAAAAGCTGTTTGCGATTTTATTTTAGGTAAATTCAGAAAGGATGAATTGATTATTCTGCAAAAAACTTACAAAAAAATCAGCGAAATTCTAGAATCCATAATCAGTGATGGCAGAGAAAAAGCCATGAACAAATTCAATCAATAAATGTCCAATCAGAGCTTCTATTTTTTGTCCTGAAGATACGAAAGCGCCATTTTCTGCTCAACCGTATCAAAGATAGTAATTTTGAAAGTATAAGTTTTTCCCAGTTCCAATTTCTCCCGCAGTTTCTCGGAACCGCCGAATTCTGAAATGTGAACGAGTCCGGCCACGCCTTCTTCAACTGAAGCAAGAGCTCCATGACGGTTGTATTTTATAATGACCGCCGAAACGATGTCGTCTTTTTTGTATTTTTTTGAGGCATCCTTCCACGGATTGGCTTTCAGAGCCTTGATAGATAAAGAAATTTTTCCGTCCTTTATCTCAATAATTTTGACTCTGACCCTGTCATTAACCTTGAATAATTGTTTCGGATCTTCCACAAGAGACCAAGCGATCTCTGATATGTGAACAAGTCCCTCAAGGCCGTCTTCGATTTTCACAAAAATTCCAAAATCAACTATTCCCGTGACTTGGCCATCAAGCTCATCGCCAACTACATATCTCTCAATAATTTTCTCCTTATCTTTTTGCTCAGGATTTTTTTCAGAGAAGATAAGTTTGCTTTCTTTTGGCATGACCGAGATTACGGAGACGGATATTTTTTGTCCGATCAGTTTTTTTAATTCCTCGTAAATTTTATCTTTGTCGCCGTCCGCCACTCTTGGATAATGCTCCGTTTTTAATTGAGAGGCGGGCAAGAATCCCTGTATGCCTTGCCACTCCATTATTAAACCGCCTTTATTCGCCTCTTTGATTGTTAGCTCAAATATTGTTTTATTTTTAATAGCGGCTTCGGCCTCGCTCCATACGATAGCCTGTCTCGCTTCTTTTAAGGAAAGTTCTATGTAGCCGTCTTCATTTTCAGCATCAACGACTTTTGCCGCTATCCTATCGCCAATGTTAATCTTTCGTATTATTTCTCTTGCGTTAATATATTCTCGTCCGAATATAAGCCCAGTGGCAAAAGGCGATAAATCTACATAAACTCCATCCTTATCAATATTAATTACATTACCTTCCACTAAATCTCCAGATGACGGAGGATTCTTACTTTCGTTGAAAAACCTCGACATCAGGTCGTCCTTTTTTTTGACGGTTTCAGCCGTTCTGGCCACTTTATTTTTTGTTTCTTCTTTGACCGGTCCTAATTTTGTTTTAGCTAGTCTATAGAGCGAGATATTATTTTTCTCCAGTTTTGTTGAATTTGCCTCTTTAGCGCCATCTTCTTCTTTGGCAATTTCTTTAACTTCCTTTTTTTCTTTTTTATGAAGTAGTTTATTTAGAAAAGACATATAAATTTGACCGAAGTTCCTCAATTCCGCCTTACCTTTTTTAAAGGGGTTACTTCAGTCCTTAGCTATTAATACCTTAAAACCAGCTTTGTAAGCCAGACAGGCAGGAAACAGTATATTCTAAATTTAAATTATGTAAAGCAGTAACAGCAAAATAATATGCGTCAACCTGCCACGTTGACGCAGTTGGCGTTCGAAACTATCTGACCGTGACGGTTCGATGTGTGTGTTTTTTTGGAATGTATATTGACCTTTTGGAGAAAATGACTTTTTGGAGGAAAAGCCTCCAAAAGTGGGAGGCCGCAAAATTTCTAGCTTAATTTAGACATTAATATCCTTAAAAGACGGACGCGCAGCGCGCGTCCGTCTTTTAGTCATTAGTCATGGACGAACCGACTTCTTAAAACTGATTGGCCCAGTCCAATTTAATTCTCCATATCCGCCGAGCATGCGAATAAGTGTATCTAACTGCTCATTTGATTTGGCCAGCGACGCCATCTGCCTCGCCAAATTTTTCAAAATTGTCGCATCCCTAAGTCCGCTATTAAGTCTCTCCGTCAAATCTTCAAAACTAGACAGAGGAGATAAGCCGAATGAACCTGATAAATCTTCAATCCAATCGGCCGGAAACTCATCTCTAAAATCCGCTTGCCAATTTTTCAACATGATTTTTTTGTGATTCTCCTGAAACATCTCAAATTTCTTGGCTACCCGACTTGAAGCTGCAGAATCAACGAAATTTGATTTCTTGGAAGCTTTTTTCCTTCGACTCTTTCGACTTCGTTTCTGTGGCGTTCTCATTGGCGTATTCCTTTTTGTTGAACAGCTTGATTACTGAAAGGACAATCTAATGGAGCATTCTAGTACTTAAAGAAAATAATATCAAGCAATTCAAATGTAAAATTGCTTTTAACCTTTTGACAAAGAGTCGCCAGCTTCAATTCATCTTTTTTGATTTGTTACTTAAAAACTTTCTGCTATACTCTTTTCATGATTATTACTTATTTGGGAGCAGAATTTTTTAAATTACAGTTCGGAGACATAACTCTTGCCACGAACCCCATTTCTCGAGATTCTAAACTTAAATCATCAAGATTTGGCGCGGATATAGCATTAGTGTCAATTGACGATGTTGATACAAATGGCGCCGCGCAGCTTTCGCACGGCGAAAGACAGCCATTCGTTATTAGCGGGCCGGGCGAGTATGAAATCAAAGGTATTGAAATACGGGGTTTCTTATCTAAATCGAATTATAAAAAAGAAAACAGAAACAATACAATTTTTTTGATTCGCATGGACAATATAGAAATTTGCTACTTAGGCGCTCTGTCAGGATCGATACCAAAGGAGGTAGCTGAAGAATTAGACAGTATAGATATTTTGATATTGCCGATAGGAGGCGAAGGCGTGCTTAACGCCAAAGAAGCATATAAAATAGGGGTGGAACTTGAACCTAAAATGATAATACCAATGCATTACGAAGGCATTGGCGAGAAGGAGGCTTTGAAGATTTTTAAAAAAGAGGGAGGGCAGGAGGACACCAAAGCTATAGATAAGCTGACAGTAAAATTGAAGGATTTAGAACAAAAAGAGGATGAGATTGTCATACTTGCGCCAACTTTGCAATAAATGATAAATGGAATCGCTTGTTGAGAAATTAAAAAACAAACCTGAATCGGCTAAAAAAAAGATTGCTCTTACAATGAGCTTAGCTTTGACTTTTGTAATAATTGTAATTTGGGCTATCTCGGCGAGATCGATTTCTTTTTTTAATGACAATAGTGAAAAGGTAAATAAACTAGATCAAATCGACAAGACTCCGATTTCCGCTCTTATTGACACAACTACCGAAAGTATAAAATCGGCAATAAACGGCATCAAAGACATTTTTAGACCGTAACAGAATAATATAGAAAATGATCAATAGAGGATTCCACCCTCATAAAATTGATTGTCAAAATCATTGATTTTAAGGGATAAAAATGCTATTATTAAAGGTAAATGAGTCAAAATAATAAAGGAAGGCAAGATAAAAAGGAGCCGGAAAAAGCTAAAGAGCAGTCACTCGGCAAAATTGTTGAAAGAAGCATTACTGCTGAAATGCGTGATTCCTATTTAGACTACGCCATGTCTGTAATAACCTCTCGGGCTCTTCCTGACGCCCGCGACGGATTAAAACCCGTTCACAGGCGGATTCTTTACGCCATGCACGAAAAAGGACTTACGGCTTCGGCTAAATTTAGAAAATCAGCCACGGTTGTCGGAGATGTTTTGGGCTCGTACCATCCGCACGGAGACATTTCTGTTTATGACGCTATGGTAAAAATGGCTCAAGATTTTTCTTTCAGATATCCTCTGGTTTTAGGACAGGGCAATTTCGGATCAATTGACGGAGATTCTCCGGCCGCTTACAGATATACCGAAGCAAAAATGTCTCGGCTTTCAGAAGAATTGCTCCGCGACTTGGAAAAAGAAACCGTCTCGTGGCGGGCTAATTATGACGGCACAAAGAAAGAACCAAGCGTCCTTCCGGCGGCCGTGCCCAATCTTCTTTTAAACGGCACTCTCGGCATTGCCGTTGGCATGGCCACGAATATTCCCCCGCACAATCTAAGCGAACTTGTGTCCGCCACCATCCACTTAATAGATGACAAAGAAGCCACCACGGAAGATCTTTTAACTTACATTAAAGGGCCTGATTTTCCGACCGGAGGCATAGTTTACGCCTCAAAAGATATGAATCACGCTTACGCCACCGGCAAGGGCGGCGTTACTGTTCGGGGCGAGGCCGAAATTATTGAAAATAAAAACGGCATGTTCCAGATTATAATTACTTCCATACCATTTCGGGTCAATAAATCAGACATGATTATAAAAATTGCCGATTTAGTGCGCGAGAAAAAGATAGAAGGAATAAAAGATTTGCGAGACGAATCCACTAAAGACATTCGGGTCGTTATAGATTTAAAACAGGGCAGCTTTCCGCAAAATATTTTAAATTACCTCTACAAGCATACCCAGCTTGAAGAGACATTTCATTTTAACATCGTGGCGCTGGTTGACGGCGTGCCCAAGACTCTTTCCTTAAAATCGGTTTTGGCCGAATTTGTTTCCCATCGGCAAGAAGTAGTCAGAAAGCGAACCGAATTTGACCTCAAAAAAGCCGAGGAGAGAGAACATATTTTATTTGGATTAAATAAAGCCCTTGACCACATAGACAAAATAATAAAGCTCATAAAGGCTTCCAAAAATACCGAAGAAGCTCATGCCAACTTGATGAAGGAGTTTAAGTTTTCAAGCATTCAAGCCATGGCTATTTTGGACATGAAATTGCAAAGATTGTCGGGTCTTGAAAGGAAGAAAATAGAAGAAGAATTAAAAAATATTCAAGCCCTCATCATCTCCCTTAAAGATCTTTTAAAAAGCCCTAAAGCCATATTAAAAGTAATTAAAGACGAATTAGAAAAGATTAAGGAAAAATACGGCGATGAAAGAAGAACAAAGATCGTAAAAGGCGGCGTTAAAGATTTCAAACCGGAGGATGTCATTCCGGACGTGGAAAGTGTTTTGGTTTTGACCAGAGGCGGATATATCAAACGGACCCAGCCAAGCGAATACAAAAAGCAAAAAAGGGGAGGAGTGGGAGTGGTGGATCTTGATACTAAAGAAGAAGATTTCGTGACTCATATCCTAAACACTAATACCCATTCCGATCTTTTATTTTTCAGCGATAAAGGCAAGGCTTATCAGATAAAAATGTACGACCTGCCCGAAGGCAGACGAGCCACAAAGGGAAAATCTATCGTCAACTATCTTTCTTTGACTTCGGATGAAAAAATTACGTCAATTCTTCCGCTTTCAAATAAACAGACCGTGAAAACGGATCTATCACTTTTTATGGTTACCAAAAAAGGCATTGGCAAAAGAGTTGAGGAGGAAAGTCTCCGCGATGTTAGAAGATCTGGCTTGATCGCAATTAAATTAAGTTCGGGCGATGAATTAAAATCAGTTTTATTAGTTGAGAAAGGAGACGAAGTCACTATAGGATCGGCTAAAGGCCAGTCAATAAGATTCAAACAATCTGATGTTCGGGTCATGGGGCGAAACGCGGCCGGAGTAAGAGTTATAAAGCTAAGCGATAAAGATTATGTGGTAAATGCCGACTCTATTAAAAAAGATTATAAAAACTCCTCCCTTTTTGTCGTTACTTCAGGCGGCTATGGAAAGAAAACGGATCTCAAAAATTATAAAGTTCAAAAAAGAGGCGGTTCAGGAATTAAAACCGTAAAATTGGGCCCAAAGAGCGGCGAGTTGATATCGCTTAAAGTGGTCGGAGAGGAAGGAGACGATGAGGTTGTGGCCATTTCCAAAAAAAGCCAAGTCATCCGTCTTGATATTAAAGAAGTTCCATTTTTAGGCAGGCAGACGCAGGGAGTCCGAATAATGAGACTGCGTCCCAACGATTATCTTGCTTCTGTTGTCTGCATATAAGCCGACTTTAGCCAGCTTCAAATTATAAGGCTATGCACATTTTTGTTCCACAAAAAGCCTATTTAGCGATATAATAAATCATATTTCTGATTAGAAATATATTGTCCTTTCTATAATTGCTAAAGACGAATAGAGCAGTCCTGAAACTTATAAAATCGGCAAGAGAAAAAAAGAGAAAAACAAATAAAATGTTTGCCAATCCAGCCAAAAATTTAGCCCAAGTTGGTGTTACGCCCGGCATGATAGTGGTTGATTTAGGCGCTGGCACTGGCCACTATGCTTTGGAAGCGGCCAATATGGTTGGCATGGCTGGTAAAGTTTTCGCCGTGGATGTTCAGAAAAATCTTTTAGATAAGATTAAAAACCAAGCTAGAGAGCGCGATCTTTCAAACATTGAATACATCTTGGCTGATTTTGAACAGCCGCTCGGCACTAATTTAGGTCCGGAGATCGCCAATTTAGTGATATTTTCAAACTCCCTGTCGCAAGCCGAAGACAAAAAAAGCGCCATAAAAGAAGCTATAAGAATAATGAAGCGCGGAGGAAAACTGTTGGTCATTGACTGGCGAGATTCTTACGGCGGAATCGGCCCTCATCAGGAGAATATTTTATCGGAAGATTCTGCCAAGAAACTAATGGAGGTTGAAGGCCTGATTTTTCAAAGCGAGATAGCGACAGGAGAGCATCATTACGGATTTATTTACAAAAAAGCCAAGACATGAATAAATTTCAGCTAATCATTATAGCAGTTTTTGGAGCCTTCATTGTGGTGGCGGTTTTTATGTTTGCTATAGCAAGAAACAGCGGCGATTCTCAAAATCAGGAGGTGATTGTCTGGGGCACTATGGACGAAAGAGAATTTGACACAATTTACAGAAGCTCTTCTTTGGCCTCTGACAAAAGTGTTGACTTAGTTTACCGCCAAAAAAATAATAAAAGTTACGACAAGGATTTTGTGGAAGCTCTTGCTTCCGGCACAGGCCCCGATGTTTTCTTTATGCCCGAAAACTCCATCATAAAATACGCTAATAAGGTTTTTGTCATACCTTACGTCAATTATCCTTTAAGAAACTTTAAGGACAACTTCGTGGAAGAAGCGGAATTGCTTCTTGCCGATGAAGGCATATTGGGCCTGCCGCTATCGCTTGACCCCATTGTCATGTATTGGAACAGGGACATTTTAAGTTCAGTTGGCATTGCCTCCGTGCCTCTATTTTGGGCTGATATGCACGCACTTTCTGAAAAAATAACAATTAAAGACAAAGATAGCAATCTAAAAAGAGCCACCGTGTCGCTTGGCGAATTTGCCAATATAGACAACGCCAAAGAAATAATATCGGCTCTTTTGCTCCAAACGGGCAATCCAATCGTCGTTATTGACGCCAATAAAAAATACTCCAGTGTTTTAAATGATAAATTTGGCTATGCCATAAGTCCGATAGAATCTGTTCTTACTTTCTACACGGATTTTGCCAATCCCGCCAAAAAAAGCTACAGCTGGAACAGATCTTTGCCGAATTCAAAAAATTTCTTCGCCGCCGGCGATTTGGCCTTTTATCTGGGCTTTGCTTCAAAAGTAGGGGAGATTAAAAAAATAAATGCCAATTTGAACTTTGATATCGCTCTTTTGCCGTATGTTAAAAATGCCGGCAATCGCTACACTTACGGCAGAATGCAATCGCTGGCTATTTCAAAAAGTTCGCAAAATATAGCCGGAGCCTTTAAAGTCATTAACGCCCTATCAAGCAATGAAGCTCAAGAGGCCATAACTCTTGTCAGACTTGCTTCGGTAAGAAGGGATATTTCCTCTAAAGATTACAACGATAGCTTCAAAGCCGTAATAGCAAAAAGCGCTCTAATTTCTCGCGGATGGTACGATCCTGATCCTGAAGCCACCAACATTCTTTTTGCAGACATGATTGAATCCATCACTTCTGGCAGGGAGAGAATATCAGCAATTTCAACAAAGGCGCAATTAAATTTACAAGCCCTTCTAAATTGAAGCCATTATATACAAAAATGCCAACTTATTTATTCCATAAAAAAAATCGCCAGTTGGCCTTGGCTATATTTTCTTCCATCATTTTCTTCCTATCGGCCTTTTACTTTGCCAATGCCCAAAGTTTAGGAATTCCTTGCGGCAATAATATAGGCAATATGTGCGAATTTAAGCACCTGATTATTCTTGCTCAAAACATCATGAATTTTATGATTCTCATCACCCTTCCTCTTGCCGCCATTGGTTTTGCTTGGGCTGGCTGGCTTTATCTCTCGGCCGGAGGGGATAGCGGAAAAATTACCCAAGCCCACGAAATCTTCAAGAAAGTCTTCTGGGGATTTGTTTTTGTTTTATCGGCTTGGCTTATCGTGTACACTATTACTAACGCTCTTCTTAATCCCGCCAATAGTTTAAATTTTCTAAAAGAATAATAGCTGAAATGAGTAAAATAATTAAAATAATAAAAATTGCTCTATATCTAATAGCGGTCAATTCTCTAACCTTGCCTCTAATCGCTTTGGGTCAGCCTGCAGGAAACACGACCGGAGGCGCGCCCTCAATTCTAAATCCAATATCGGCGGCGGGAGACTTGACCGAGTTTGTCAGCATTGTTTTAGATAAAATTGTATTGCCGGTTGGCGCTGTGGTGGCCGTCATATTCATCATTTACACCGGCTTTCTTTTTGTCATCGCCCAAGGCAAACCTGAAGCGCTGGACAAGGCAAAAAAAGCTTTCCTCTGGACATCAATCGGCACGGCCGTTTTGCTTGGCTCATGGGTCATAGCCCAAGCCATTAATAGTACCGTTGCCAGCATCAGAAATGTATAATTCGCCATTTTATCAGAATTTCAAAACCGCTAAATTTTTATTATTTTTGGCGTTAGCTGTTTCTTTTATTCCGGCTTTTGCTTTTGCTCAAGCAACCAGCCCGATTAATTTTGCCGGCTTCGTTGAAATCGTCATCAATCTAATCCGTCTAGCTACTCCTGTTGTTGCCGGACTAGCCCTGCTTGCTTTTTTCTGGGGAGCTGGACTTTTCATATTAAACGCTGGAAACGTTGAAAAGAGGCAAACCGGAAGGCAAGTTTTGATATGGGGAGTGGTGGCGCTTTTCGTCATGGTTTCCATTTGGGGCATACTTCTGCTTCTTACCGGCGACATTGGCGGCACTTTTGGCATTCCTCATTTACCGACTTAATACTATGCCTTACTTACTTACAATGATTTTCTTATTTGCCTGTGCTTTTTTTCCAAGCCTTTCCTATGCCGCTATAAATTCATTGCAGGATCTAGTTATAGCCAGCGGCTCTCTGGTCGGACTTTTAATTCCCGTGGCTTTTTCACTGGCCGTTTTATTCTTTTTTTGGGGGCTTGGCAAATTCATCTTTTACGCCGGAAGCGACGTTCAAAGAGCGGAAGGAAAGCAAATAATGATATGGGGAGTGGTGGCTCTTTTCGTCATGGCCTCCATTTGGGGCATCATTAACTTCTTCCAAGGGGAGATTTTAAGCGATATTGATACTGAAATCCGCCCTTTCCAGCCTTAATAGAAAATGAAGCCTATATTTCTTATTTTCGGCCAATTTTGACCCTCTACCGCTTTTCCACAGTGCAAATTGCCATAGGCCTTGTTTTTTATTACTATTACTCTGTCTTTATTAACAACCTAAGGTCGCAAATATTATTAAATAATTAAAAAAATGAAAAAAGTTTTAGTTTCGGCTATTTATTTCATTCCGGCAATCGCTCTTGCTCAAAATCTGGGTAATTTGAACAATTTAGTTGTTTCATTAAGAGGAATAGTGGATATTTTGATCCCGCTTGCCTTTGCCATTGCTTTGTTATTTTTCTTCTGGGGACTGGCTCTATATATATTAAATGCCGGCAATGAAGAAAAGAGAGAACAAGGTAAGAATATAATGATATGGGGTATTGTTGCCCTCTTTATTATGGCTTCCATTTGGGGCATCGTGGCTTTTATCGGTAGTGCTCTTGGTATTGGCCAAGGACAGGATATAGGTAATGTTCCTGGAGTAGGCAATTAGGTAAACAAGAAATAATGTCTATTTTCACCCAAGAAAGCGATAAGCTTAAAGCGGCCGCGAGCGGTTTAGACATAGCTCCATTTCTAAACAATGTAAATAAGTTTGTCCTAAATCCCATCATCAGCCTTCTTTTCGCGCTGGCTCTTTTGGTTTTTTTCTGGGGGTTATTCGTGTTTATCGCTAAAGCCGATTCCCCCGAAGAAAGGGAAAACGGCAAAAGAAAATTGCTTTGGGGAGTAATAGGCATGTTTATCATGGTATCCGTTTATGCCATTATCAGAATAATTCTTGGTACTTTCGGCGTTTTGCCTCCCGATTACATAGGATAGTATTGGATAGTAAAATTTTGGACATTTCCCCATTTTTGGAGGCTTTTCCTCCAAGATTTCAATATACATTCCAAAATACCACACACATCGAACAGTCACGGTCGGATAGTTTCGATGTGTGTGGAAAATGTGTGAGAAAATAGAAATATAGTCAAAATTATACACGCATCGAACAGTCACGGTCGGATAGTTTCGATGTGTGTGGAAAATGTGTGA
>CAYJVZ010000018.1:0-13087 GCA_964373765.1 uncultured Candidatus Saccharibacteria bacterium
AAGTCCCATAAGCATTTCCGATAATGCATCTTTCGTGCATCCGGCTTCTTGGTACCGTCGAACGTATTCGGTTGCATTCATAGGCTAGAAGTATTGGATTGTTCTGTGTGTCTGTCAAAAGACTAGCACATAAGCGCGAGTATGTCAACTTCATGCCTTAAAACAAAACGATGTGTTATATTAATAATTATATGGAAACTATTTATGTCTTCTTTGCCGTCGCTATCATCAGTCTTATTTCTCAAGTCGGAATAGTGACACTTGCCCTGAAGGGCGAATTTCTAAAAAAAGCCGTCTCAATTCTAGTGGCTCTTTCCGTCGGCGCCCTTTTTGGCGATGTTTTTTTACATATCATTCCACAGATTTACGAGAACGATGTTTTTTTAGAGGCGACGCCCGTCTTGATCATCACCGGAATTTTAATTTTCTTTGTTCTTGAGAAGTTCCTTCTTTGGCGCCACTCTCACGGACGCGGCAATGAGCACGCCCTTAGTCATATTGAGACTAAGAATGTTGAACCTATAGGTTATGTTGTTTTGGTTTCAGACGCGGTTCACAATTTTATAGATGGCGTGATTATTGCGGCCGCCTTTTTAATAGATCTTAAACTTGGCATAGCCACCACTTTAGCCATCGCTTTGCATGAGATTCCGCAGGAACTGGGCAATTTTGCAATACTGGTTCACGCCGGTTTTTCCAAAATTAAAGCTCTTATCTACAATCTTTTGTCGGCCCTTACCGCCTTTCTCGGAGCGATTATAGTCCTATACGGCGCTATTTCAACTTCAATATTAATTTCCATTATATTGCCGATCGCGGCCGGCAGCTTCATATACATTGCCGGATCCGATCTTGTGCCAGAACTGCATAAAACTTCGTCAGTTAAAAAATCTATAGCCGATTTTTTAGCTATCCTTGGCGGTCTTATTATAATGTTATGGCTTAGAACTCTTGAATAAATTAAAAAGGCAGAGTATGGGTAAATGATTCGTCTGACTTACTTCGCCAAGTTGCTGTTTCAAGGGGTATTTTTATTTCCTTTAGACCATCTTTAATTTTCAAAAATCCGTTTTTTAAGGCATACTCGTAAAGTTTTTTTGTGATTCTAACGTCCTGGATGCAATATTTCGTGAGTTTTTCAATTTCTCCATTCCTCCACCAAGTTATTGCCTGAAGTCCGTCGCCTGTTTTGGACTCCCCGATGGTCGCTTTGGCGACATTTGCAAGACTGACCCGCCGACCGAGAACTTTTCTTACCTCCTGCATCAAATCAATACTCTTAATTTTTTTTAAGTCTCCGCTGTAATATTTATTTAAAATGGGAATATCAAAATAGTCGCTATTAAAGCCGACAATAGAATCCGCTTGCTCCATAATAGGCCAGAGCCTTCCAAGTTCATGACCTAAGTAACTATTATACGAATCGGTCATGGAATCATAAATTCCAACCACTGATATGTCTAGAGCCTCCGGCTCATTTTTACCAACATCGTGGAAAGTATTGGCGGTTTCTATATCAAATACAATGTACCTCACTTTCTTTGCATTAGCATTTCCAGCATCTTCTTAGCGTCAGTTTTGATTTCAAAGCCGCTGGAAAGCTCCTTCAAATTAAATATGTTCTCTTTGACTTCATTCTCCCCGACGCAAACTATGTGGCTGTAACCGAAGCTCGAGGCGAATTTTATCTGATCACCGACTTTTCTTCGCGATAAATCAACAGAAACTACTATACCTCTTTTTCTTAATGTCGTGGCGAGCTTCACGGCGTACAGATAATATTTCCTATCAATCAGACATATGTGCAATTTTGGTTCAATGCCGCGCTTTTTTATAGGTAAATGATGGGCGTCAAGAAAATTCTGCAGCGTCACATCTCCCATGCCAAAGCCGACAGCGGCGGTTTGTGGCGCCCCGAATATTTGAAATAAATCATCATATCGTCCACCTCCAAAAAGCGAGCGGGGATTGGCTGGATCCTTATCAAAAACTTCAAAAATCATTGAAGTGTAGTAGTCAAAGCCGCGAGTTAAGGTAGGTTCAAACTTAATTTCCACGCCTAAGTTTCCCAAAGCCTCCATCAGATTTTTAACTACTTTGTAACTTTCCATACGCGGTGCATACTCCGTAATTTTTTTAACGTCTATGAAATCAAATAATGATCCCTTCAAATTGCCTCTAATTTGATTAAAACGCTCTTCGACTTCTTTTTTGTCCAACTTATTCATTCGGTCCGTCAATTTTACTAGCGACTTTATTTGATCTTGGTCGTCCGTGTATCTTGACAGATATTCTTTCAATATGGAGACATGGCTTATTCTTATTTCATAGTAGGCCGATGTAGCGCCAAATGAATGAAGCAACTGATCGGCGAGATATATTATCTCTATATCAGCGTCAATATCGGCTGTTCCAAATATATCCGCGTTCAACTGCCAGTGCTCGCGCAATCTGCCTTTTTGGGGTCTTTCATATCTGAACTGATTAGCTATGGAAAACCATTTAATAGGCAACTGCAACTGTTTGATTTTTTTAGCCACCATCCTTGTTACAGAGGGCGTCATTTCAGGCCTCAAAGTAACTCTCCTTCCGCCTCTATCGGTGAAATTGTATGTCTGCTCGTTTGCGATTTCCTCTCCAGTTTTAATCTCATAAAGCTCCGACGGCTCTAGCAATGACGAGCCGTATTCCACGAAACCAAATCTGCCACAAACGGTTCTCATAGTTGAAAATATGACTCTTTGAATTGCCATATCGTCAGGGTAGAAATCTCGAACACCTTTATATGGTTCTAGACTAACTGTTTTTTCCGGATTTTCCTTCATGCCATTAATTCTATATCCTTTTATCTAGAAAACAAAGCAAAATTAAAGTTGATATAACAAAAAAGCCAAGAAATGCCTTTTTGGAAAACAATAAAATGCGCTAGTATGTCAAAATGCGATCATATGACAAAATCTATAAACTCTACAAAAAAGAGGGAGAAACTCCACTTTCGCGGATTGAGCGCTTAGAGGGCAATTGCCTCAATTAAAAGATGCCAAGCTCTCCTACGCCGGCAGGCTTGACCCGATGGCAAGCGGCCTTTTGCTCGTGCTCTCTGGTAAATTAAAAAGCGAAAGAGAGAAGTATCTAAGTCTTGATAAGACTTACTATTTTGAGATGCTTTTTGGAAGCACAGGCCGGCGATCAACATAATCCGTATAATCAAAAAGCAGAACCTTTTTTTTGCGTCATTCGCGCTTTCTCATATGCCTGATTTAGATAATTCGGGTAGTGATCGAAGACATCAAGAAATTCATACGGCATGGCAAAAAAGTCCGACTTCGCCGGCGAATCAACAATTTCAAAAAAAGGCTGCTGATACTGTTCCATAATGTCACGCAAAAAAAGACGGCTCTCCTTTATCGGGAATTTGAAGTTTGGCCAGAACGCATGTGAATACAGTAACTTCGGCGCGCCGCTTTTTTCGATATAGACTTTGGGCATTTTGAATGCTAACTATAACTCTTCCGTATTCTTTTTTGTAGCAAAAACCCGTTTCCATGACTAAGTAATCCTAGATAAGATTCTCGTATCTCCTTCTTGGGACTGGATAAAAGTTTCGTAAACATTCTTCTTTTGGTCGCCGGTCGCAGTACTCGATGATCGGGAAAATGCACCCAGCCGAGGAAATCAACACCAGAAGCGAACGTTTTGATAAACACCTTGTCGGGATGTAGTTTCAATTGGAGTTTCGTTTCGAGAAATTGATCAATTTTTGACAATAGACTTTCAAGATACGCTTTGTCATGAGACTGTAGGACAAAATCATCGGCATAGCGGATATAGTATTTGGCCTTAAGGACATGCTTCACGAACTGATCGAACTCATTCATGTAAACATTCACCAGAAATTGCGAGGTGAGGTTGCCAAGTGGTAAACCTTTGCCAACGGCTGTGCTATGGAAACTCTTAACGACTCTTTGGATAAGCCACAAGGCATCTTGGTTGGGAATATATCGCTCAAGTATTGAAAAGAGCACCCCCTGATCTATCGAAGCAAAAAACTTCCTCATGTCGCACTTCAAGATCCACACTGTCCGCATAGTGTTCCTACTCTCTTTCAAATAAAATCTGCGGAAACGATCCATGGCCTTATGTGTTCCTTTCCCCAATCTGCACGAATAAGAATCAGCGATAAATGTCCTGTCAAAAAACGGGTAGAGCTTCCTGTAGAGCGCGTGGTGGAGAAGTCTGTCTCGAACGCTTGCTTTGTGGATGTTGCGTGGTTTGGGATCGGAAATATTGAAAGCGTGATACGGACCGTGGGCATAGGTCATTTCTCTAAGGTCACGGTGAAGATCGAGAATATTATCCATGAGTCTTAATTGAAACTCCTGTACGTCTCTCTTCCCACGTTTCCCCCTCAAAAATTCCTGCCATGCTCCAAGCAGATTTTCAACAGAAATGATATCCTCGTAGCTATGAGCGAATTGCCTTCTCACACTCCAAAGAGTACCCCCCCCCGACGGTTTTGCCAGTACTCGGCAAACTTAAAAGCGCCTATCTTTTGTGGTGCGCATACCACCCGACACTTCCTAAAACCCACCGCTACTCTCTCGGGCAACGCATAGACAGTATCTTTATCGAAACATTAGAAGCGATTGCCGCGGCCGCATTTCTGTCTCGTGAGGAAAAAACGCCCTACGTTCGCCTCGCCATTAGAAAAGCAGATACGCTCAAAGTGCTTCTCTCCGTTCTCTGGGAAGCCAAGTCGCTTGATACTAAAAAATACATCGCGCTCTCGGAACCACTAAATGAAGTGGGAAAAATGCTCGGCGGGTGGTATGGCCAGCTCGCAAAAAAATCCCTGGAACAAACTCGAGGTAAACAAAACTCCCCTGCCAAAGCAGGAGAGAAATGAAGAGAGTTGCGAGCAAGCCGAGGGGCTGACGGCATACCGGCTGACGCCGAGCCAGTCGTAATTCCAGTACCACCTGTCGCCGTTCCAGTAGAGGTAGAGCGTATAACGGTTGCCGTTCGGGTTGCGCAGAAATGTGTAGTGCACCATCTGTGCACCATCCCTCAATCTTCCCGTGAAGATTTCAGAACTGAATAGAATTTGGCATAATAATGCCCCAGTGCACTACACCAAGTATCTTCATTTTTTCCGTTCAAATTTTGCGGAGCAAAAATTGTTCGGGATAGTTTTCGACAATCGCACTCACACAAACCGTAGCCTGTGTGATTCTGGATTGAAGGATACTGGAGTTCGGCAGTCATCAACCGTGACCAATGACAGATTCGCCTACTTTCCGGTTTCAGTATACAAAAAACCCAGCACTTTCGGAAAGTGCTGGGTGAAGAGCAAAGGTCAAAGGATCCAAAACTTCCAAGGATCCTAGAGCTAAGCGCTAACTTGCGAGCAAGCCGAGGGGCTGACGGCACACCGGCGGACGCCGAGCCAGTCGTAACCCCAGCACCACCCGTCGCCGCCCCAGCAGAGGTAGAGCGCATAACGGCCGCCGCTCGGGCGGCGCAGAATAGTGCCATCGAAGAAGACGTAGGTCGTATTATCATTGGTCTTCTTCTTCCAGTCGGGAGGGATGAGATGCTGATTCTTCAACAAGGTGAGGAAGATGGCGGCATCGAGGCGGGTGTGGGCGGTCTTTGCGAGGCGTTTCAAACGCTCCTCACCACTCGTGTACTCCTCCTTTTTTTGGAGGCAGGTTTCGAGGAGAACCTTAGACAGGTCCAGTTCGGTGAGAGCGAGAGAGCGAGCGTCCTGCTCTTCTTCGCCTTCGAGACCATTGCCGTCAGCGGGACCGCGCCAGATACTCCAATCTTTGCCGAGGAACTCGGCGGGATTGAAGGGGGCGGAGCGGTTGATGCGGAGGATGGGTGATCCTGGAGTCGTTTCTTTTTCAGGCGGGCAGAGGACTTTAAGGACTCGTTGGAGACCCTTCGGGTTATCAATCCACCCTTGCATGATGTCTCTCTCCATGTCGGGCAGGTTTTCAGCAATGCGGGCGATCAGTTTTCCAGTTTGTTTGTCCATAGCGGTTTTTCCTTTCGTTGGTTTTCGCTACTGTTTGTTTTTTGCTAGAGGACCACCACAATTGCGGTAGTCATAGCCAAAAATTCCTGATATTTTCAGAAGCTTCTGGCTATGACTACGTTCGCCCCAGATTGGCTGGCTCGCCCTATACAGTCGGGCACGCAAGTTAGGTATCAAAGAACTACTACTGGCAATAGTATACACATAAGCGCCATATTCGTCAATGGCAATTTTAGCAGGAAAAATGCAGAAATTCATGGTCAAAATCCATTTCTGGCTCAAGGGCTAAAAGGCATAAATTATTCAAGTTTGAAGTTGACTGTTCAAGCGGAACATACATCAGGTCGCTTTGCGAATATATGGCGAAAGAACTAGGCACTGTTGCAGTCGCCTATAGAATAAAGAGACTTAGGGTAGGGAATTTCGTTATAGACGAGTCGCTAAAATAATCTCTTGCTATTTTTTGCTGTTATTGTAATATTTAGCCGTGTAGTTTCTAAGTTGGTTATCGTGCAAATATTTATTCACGGCAATTTGGAAGGTCGGCTACTAGTAATTAAATTACATACAAATGTCAAAAAGATTATACGTAGGAAACCTATCTTACGGCACTACTGAACAGTCTCTTAAAGAGGCTTTTGGTAAGGCCGGCGACGTTGAAGCTGTGAATATTATCGTTGATAAAGTCACTGGCAGAAACAGAGGATTTGGGTTCGTTACAGTAGGTGATGACGCCGTCTCTGCCGCCATAGAAATGTGGAATGGAAAAGAATTAGACGGTAGAACTCTAACTGTAAATGAGGCAAGGCCTATGGCAGAAAGAAGGTAATTCTTCTTGGGTCGAGGAAAACTCATTCAAAAGGCTCCTTTAGGGGGCTTTTTGATTATGCACATGGATATATGGAAGATTCGGTTTAAAGGCCTTTTTGGGTTGCTACTTTCTCTCTTTTCCCTTGAGTATCTCCGAGATCATTTTGTATCGTCTGTCTTTTCGCATTCCACGGTGCACGGATAGTTTTGCTTTCAAATGTGAAAAGGAGCCGTCCAGTGAATTAGTAGTGTTGGGAATATGCAGTTCTGGGTATTTTAAATACGTAAACAGGTACGGCAGGTTGCGTTCCAGACTTTTGTAGGCGCTCCTGACATTTTTGTGTGTGTAGTACCAATACTTCGTACCGGTCACTCGCGTTTTTTCAGAAATGAACCCCTTTCAGTTTCCATACCAGTCGGAAAGAAGTTTCTTAAATTCTTGTTCAGTACTCCATCGAGATGTTTTCTGACCCATTTCACGCCATGCGTAGATGTTTTTGCGAGATCGGAGAGGATCTGTCTTTTCCAGACATAGTTTTTCCATAATTCAGAACTGACTCTGTCTCGTCGTGGTGATTGAAACACACGCGAGCACGTTCGACACCGATATCTTTGAGTCCCTCTTCTTTTTCCATATTTCTTTACCCGTCGTCCACCACAGGATGGACAGATTCTGCCATTTTTTTAAACAACATTGTAATTATTGAGATGTTTAGCTCTTAACAGAGCCAGTATATATCAAATTCAGCAACCCAAAAGGGCCTTTAACTCGAAGATTCATTCTGTTTATGGTATGCTTATCTTAAGATTATTAGATATAATTATTAGCTAAATAAAATATCATGCATGGAAAAGGATTGCATATGATCACATTCATACTTCTTATTGTTGGAGGTTTGAATTGGCTATTATTAGGAGTGTTTAATTGGGAAGTCGGCTCGATTTTTGGCGGCATGGACGCATTTGTTTCAAGAGTAATTTATATTCTAGTTGGACTATCGGCAGTTTATGAATTATTTACGCACAAATCCGCATGCAAATTGTGCAAAGCTAATAAGGCTGATAACGCTTCCGAAGCTACTGTTTAAGCTAGTACTTCATAAAAACAAAAAAACCGCATTTCCGCGGTTTTTTTTCGCGAATTATTTTTTAGTTGAGTATGACGCTGCAGAAAATACAAGAAAAATGGCAACTAATACGCCAATCCAACTTGCCCAGATTGGTATTTCCACGCCTCCAATCACAACCTGCCACCCATATAAAATCCGAAAGAAATGAACAAGCCCTCCAAACAGAAGCATAAGGGCGGTTACTGAAATATATGTCTCCCTTTTCATTTTTTTTAATTTATAAATGGAATTTCATTAAATTATGGATCGTCTTTAATCCCACAATTCACTCCACCATTTGAAAGTAATATTCAAAAATATCAGCATTGGGGCATATACGGGAAGCAGTATCAAAAAAATTACTTTCTTTATCATTTGTTGGTTGTGAGGGTGGAACGATCGTAACAGGATTAAATTATACTTTTCTCAACAGAAAGTAAAGACCGAGCGCTATTAGAGCTGAAGGCCAAAATGGAAAAGCAATCTCAATCCAGCCAAGCTCCTTAGCAAAATAAAAGACTCCTATAGCCAAAAGAAGCAAACCAAATAAAGATATTTTTGATCCACTTCCGCAAAAGGCGCATTTCATGCGGGTTCGCTCCTCATAGTTATTATTATTCATATTGACCATACTATATCATTTCATTCTAAATTGAAAGTGGAAAACCTAGTCATATTTTTTAGTGCAGCCAAAAATTGTAAACAAGTCAATGCTTATATATAATAAATACTGCATATGAGAAGCGTAAAATCCGGTTTTACAATTATGGAGGTAATGGTTGTAATATCTATAATTAGCCTTTTGGCTAGTATTTTTATTGCCAGCTATAAAAATTCTACCGACAAGGCAAGAATAGCCGGAGCTCTTCTTTTCAGCAATTCTATCAACGGCGTCCTATCAGACAGTTTATACGCCTATTGGCCTATGGATGAGTTAAATAATTCAGGAGTCACGCCTGATATGTCTGGTAATGGGTTAAATGCCGCTATAACTAATTATCCATCACCAGGAAGTAATACCGCAGACCCCACGCTTGTTCCAAATGCAATCATAAGAGGCGGAATAAGTTTTCCGGGACAAAGAATACTTAGCGTTGCAAACTTCAAGCCTCCCCCAAAAGGCACGGTATCTTTTTGGTTTATAACCACGGTCGATAAAAAACAAAGGCCACTCGGCGCTCATGGCGATTATGAGACGGTCATTCTAGATAATTCTGGAGGAAGTGACCTAAAGAACTTGGAAAATCAATTTTTTACAGACAGAAGCACTAATTTTAACGGCACCACCGAAATTACCATTAACAAATGGCATCACGGTCTATTAGTTTACGACTCCACGATAGAACCAGAATATTACGCAGTTTATCTAGACGGAAAGCTTGAGAATTCGATATATCCGTCCAATTTTGAACCGAACCCGGTAATTATGTCCATTGACACTACCACATTGTATCTAGGAATGACTTTTGGGAATACATCTGCCAATGAGAGGTTTGTTGGCATTTTAGACGAAGTTAGAATTTTCTCACAATCTTACATTCCATAGCTAAGTATGTGCCCAAGAATTTTGTACTTGAAGCAGAATGAATTTAAATTTAAAAAGTGGCGGAAATTTTGGAGGAAAAGCCTCCAAGCCTTATTTCTTCTCGTTTTGGAGGCTTTTCCTCCAAAAAACACTAAAATCGACTGAGCAGACGTATATTTGCAATCACTCCTTCAGATACTTCTCAAAAAAGTATTTTACCCGCACCTCAAAATCCTTAGGTAGTTCTCCGTGGAGTCCGGTATCCGGGAAATAAAATTCGGCGCTCTCGTTATTGCGTGACGCATTCATCAAAAGTTCAGCATGATGGAATGGTATAACCTCATCTGTTTTAGTGTGGATAACAAGGATCGGCGTTTGAATATATTGTGCCGCACTTTGCGGCGAAAAAGCGGTGCTAATATTCCAAAAAATCTTCGCCCAAAATTTCATGAGTGGTACGAGTATTTCGCGAATAATCGGAAGGTGGCTATATGTATCTTTACCAAGGAGTGTTAAGTTTGCAAATGAAGCGTAAGAAACCACTGCGGCGATTCTCGGATCATTCGAGGCCTGTAAAAATGCAGTAGCGCCGCCATATGAAAACCCAAGGACTCCGACTCTTTTGAATCCGCGTGACTGAAGAAAATCAATTGCCGCCTCCAAATCAAGGCGTTCGTCTGTCCCGAGTGTAGTGAAAGAACCGCTAGATTTTCCGAAATAGCGGAAATCAATCAAAAAGATATTGAAATCCGGCTGGAGGGAACTTGCAATAGAAAGCATATCCCCCTTTTCCGCAGGATAACCATGAAGAATGACTAATGCTGGTTTTTGAGGAGAGGAAGCGAGGATAAACCATCCGGCAATGGATATGTCGTCCTTTGTGGTAAGCTCTATCTCCTCAAAAAGTAAATTAAAAGTTTTGGGTGTAAGCCCGCTTTCAATACGTTGCGGGTGTGTCACAAGCCACGTGCTCCAAATGCTTATGCCAATAAAGCCAGCCACGAAAAAAGAAATATATAAAATTATTTCTTTAGGAGTCATTCTTTTAATAAAATAACTAGCTACAAGTGGCAAAAAAATAAATCTGTTGGCTTAAACTGACAGCTTTACTCTATCTCAAAGTAGTATTGGAAATCCAACGAAGTCAAAACTATTCAAAAATAGGATTCTTTTGCACAAATAACCTTTTTCTCCACCATTTGCCAAAACCAAGCCAATTTCCTGCTCCGGTTGGCGAAAAATTTAAGCCAAGAAGAACAAGAATGTATATAACATGCTCATCAAGGAGTGGATTTTTGGAAGGCGGTAAAACCGCCATAAATAATATAACTGAAAGCACTACACCCAAAAAACTGGAGATCTTGACGCCAATGCCCAAAATAAGAGCAAGGCCAATCAACAAAAGTCCAGCCATAAAAAGCCAATCAACGATGCCTGCTCCCGCTAAAACCTGATAAAAATTGGCAAATGGTCCAGATGTTCCGAACTCGATAAATCCAGAAGTTGGCGAATATCCGTCTATCCATCCCTTTCCCGGCGCCGTAGCAAAACCGAGGCCATAAAGTTTGTCTAAAAATGGCCAGAAGAAAATCCATCCCATCGCCAGCCTAATCAATCCTGTTATCAATTGTAATTTATTTTTTGGCATGGATATATATTATCACTACCATTCACTTATTTAAAAATTTATGGGGAAAACCTTTTTATCCTCGAACTATGATATACAATGAAATAGTGAAAAGAAAATTAGAAATAATATATAAATTAATGGCATTTCTTACTGTGCTGATTGCGGCCCTCATTATATTGCTATATGCAAGACTTGGCGATAGGTCTGATTTACTAGAGGTGACAGCCGACCCTCTTATTGACGTTGAAAACAGGCCGATTGCAAATCCGCCTAAAACTTCAGCTTCCTCTAGTGTAGAAATAATTAAACTCGTCAACATATCAAATATATCAGCGGATATAAAGGAACCAGCGGTAAAGAAGACAATGTTTCGTGACGATTTTGATGGAAGTGAAACTCTAGAGGAAGCTGTATCAGCGAGTAGGAGCGATAGCCAAGATTGGTGGCTTAATTCAGGAGCAATGCTTTACGAACAGGACGGCGTGGGGAAGACCATCTACGGCGAACTTCCCCTTGGTTCAAAGTGGCAAATTCATTATTCTCGCTCAAATCCTCAAGACACTGATAATGGATTGCATCCCCAAAACATATTTCGCCTTCTAACTAAAACCAAGTGGACTAACTCTAGCCAGAGGCTTTATTTCACTATTGACGACGATAACAAAAGCCTAAGTCCGCATAGAGACGCGTCTAATGGTGTTTTGCTAATGATCAGGTATAAAGATGAAGATAACCTTTATTACGCGGGACTAAGAGTAGATGGCAATGTTGTTATAAAAAAGAAAATTGACGGCGAATATTATACTATGGGCAACAAAAAGGTTTTTTTTGGTCAAAAATACGATAAGAACGAGAATCCTAATTTACTGCCTAAAAATAAGGTTATTGGAATTAGAGCTGACGCTTCAAATAGCGAAAATGGAAAAGTCATTATAGCTGTATATATTGACGAAACAGAAAGCGATAATTGGACGGAAGTATTATCTGTGACAGACGATGAAAATGAATTTGGGGGGAAGGCCTTTGTAGACAGCGGTAATGGCGGAATTCGCAGCGACTTCATGGATGTAAGATTTGATCACTATGCCATTTGG
The DNA here is from genome assembly GCA_964373765.1 of uncultured Candidatus Saccharibacteria bacterium. Taxonomy (GTDB): domain Bacteria; phylum Patescibacteriota; class Minisyncoccia; order Phycocordibacterales; family 01-FULL-45-15b; genus 01-FULL-45-15b. The sequence continues at coordinate 12,209 of CAYJVZ010000018.1, forward strand.
GAAATTGGCAGCTGACTTTATTTGTCTCTTGTAACAAAAACACCCCGCCATCGGGCGGGGTGTTTTTGTTTTAGACTTTACTTACTTTAACGGCATTTGGTCCTTTTGGACTGTCCGCTACTTCAAAGCTTACCTTGTCTCCTTCATGAAGTTCGTCGAACTTTCCGTTCTCAACTTCCTTGGAATGAAAAAAGAGATCTTTTTCCTGTCCAGAGCGCTTGATAAACCCAAAGCCTTTGTCTGAAATGACGCGGGCAATAGTTCCTTCTTGCATTGAATTATTTTATTGACTGAAACGATTAATATATCAAGTACAGCTGGCTGAAAACAAGATTCGATCCTTTAGCTCTTTTACTCAGTGCTGAACTGATTGACTAGACTATAGCACAAAGCCAATTTCTTTTCAAGGGGGTAAATTAAAAAACGGCGGGCAAGAAACGGCTTGCCCGCCGGAAGAATGCCCGCGCTTCTAGCAATCAGAAATTCTCGGCTTATCTCTTGATCTCTTGCTTGTTGACAAGAAGTGAAAGTTGGGTATGCACACCGATTTTCCACTTCATTTTGTGCCCAAGAATTCCTCCTTAGCGAAAGCAGTCGCGCAGATTTAAGTCTACTATTCTTATCATAACAACAAGTGTTGGCCGCGTCCACTTTCTGGCTTGTTAATCAAACATTAAAAACATCAAACATTAAGACATTGAGCCAAACACGAGCAATACTAACCCTCACGATCGTTATTTCTAGTATTGGTGAGTCAAACATTAAGCAAATAAAAATAATAGGAATATTAAGAACATTAATACAAATACCAGCAATACTAAATTTCACGATCGTTATTTTTAGTATTGTTGGTTCATCTATTCTATTGTTGGTTCGTGT
>CAYJVZ010000019.1:0-12027 GCA_964373765.1 uncultured Candidatus Saccharibacteria bacterium
GTTTGGAACAAAGTAAACCGAAAACGGTCTTACGCAGTCGCCTCATTCGTGGGGCGACTTTTTTATATTCAAGTCTTCAAACTTTCGAGAAATAAGGAAATACTTGCCAGATTTTCACGCTCGGGAAATAAGTTCTAACGTCGTTCAAGATTTCCCCAAACAGAGTCCTGGCCCGTAGCGAAACCAAGGAGAATCGGCACGCCTAGACATCTAGGCGCGAGTAGCCCTAGCGGAAATGTTCGAATGCCGATGGTGCATCTCCTTTAGCCGAGGACGAACAAAGAGAAAAGAATAAACGAGGCACCGCTTTTTCTTTGCTTTTGAATTCCGCTCCCTCTCGCCCCGCTTTGCAATTCCATTTTTTTGCCTGCCCGCCCAAGCCGCTTCGGCACAGGCGGGAATCCGCGGGTGTTTTTTTCAGTATGGAAAAGCGGGACGAGAGAGGGAGACTAAAAGAGGACGAATTTGAGCCACTAATGACAGTTACGAAAAGTCGCTCAGGATAAACCTTGTTATTAGCCAAATGTCCAAGAAATAGGCGAGAAAAAAGAGAGACCAATCAAAAAGACTTGGCCCCTCCCGTTTTTCGGCTGTAAGTCGACTGTGTTCTGTTGTAACAGACACCTCCTTAAGTGCATGCATACATTGACGAATGCATCGTCCCCGATTCTATTCAGACGAGTTTCTGGTGGAGTACGTGGGATCGCCCTACAACCTCTTATTAAAGAGTACCACGCGGAGGGAACATTACTAGTTGATAATTACTATGGAACATAAATAAAAAGGAGCAAGTGGGCAGACTTGCTCCTTACGGAATTTCGCTTTATTTATACTGCGTTCAATTTATGCCATGACCTATGGTCAAGCACGCGCGCAGTGGCGAAATAAACCCACTTCGGGTAGTCCGCGCCCCGCTCTCAAAAGAGACTTGAGTGGGTAGATACGGATCACCTCCTTTCACTTCATCAAAAAAGTAATGATATCTTTTTTGTCCGACAATGCTTTCGGCGCCCGTCTCAATTGGAGACGAGCAACAAATTCCTGATGATTCGGCGGTTTTTTGGCCTTTGAGTCAGGTTCGAATGAATCAATCATGTTTTGTATCCTTTCTTTGATCCAGAAGTGGTTACCAATGAGATTATATCATCTTTGGCGAAACGCGCCAACTATTTTTTCAACATCATCCGCAGATTGCGCTTCCATAAGTTTTAAGCGAAGCTCTTTTGCCCCACTCCACTCCGAAATATAGGCCTTAAAGTGTTTCTTCATTATGGAGAAACTTTTGACCTCGCCCAGTATTTCTTCAAAAAGCCGCGTATGCTCGCAAAGGACCATTAGTCTTTCTTCAATCGTCGGCACGCGACCAGAAAATAACCATGGGTTGCCGAAAATGGCGCGGCCGAGCATTACTCCATCGGCGCCGCTCTCGCGGGCTTTTAATTTTGCGTCGTCTAAATTCAAAACATCGCCATTTCCAAAAATAAGAGTTCCACTTTTGAACGAATCTCTTATGGCAACGGCCTCTTTGACATGACCCCATTCGGCCGGGACTTTTGACATCTCTTTTCTGGTTCTAGCATGAATGGTTATGACTGCTGGCTCTTCTTTAAGAAGTTCCGGCAACCATTTATCCAACTCATTTTGATTGTAGCCGATCCTAGTTTTGACAGAAACGGGAAGAATGCCCGCGGCGCGTTTGGCGGCCTTAATTATTTCTCGGGCAAGAGCCGGATTTTTTATTAAGGCGGCGCCTGATCCTTGCTTCAGAACATTTCTGTCAGGACATCCCATGTTTATATCTACGCCGTCAAAGCCGAGCCTAAACGCAAGATGGGCCGCTTTTTCCATGATGATTGGGCTTGCGGTGAAAAACTGGGCGACGATCGGTCGTTCGCTTTCAGAATACAGAAGATCTCTCATAAGTTTCGCCTTGCCCTTTTCACTGGCTAATATCAACCCATCAGCCGAAACAAACTCGGTCCACAGAACATCCGGTTTGCCATACTTTGCAATCACCCGGCGAAAGGCGGCGTCGGTCACATCGGCCATAGGGGCTAGCGCCATAATAGGCTTTTTAAGTTTTTGCCAAAATCCTAAATTAGTCACAGAGAAAATCTAACATAATGTAGATTAATTAAAAACAGTTCCTGTCGCTATAGCTCTTAACAATTTGACCTAATGGTTTTTTTGGAGTAAAAATACATGCAGAATGCGAAAGTTCTTTTTTATAATAACGCCTGAAATTATCCACACCAAAAAAATTACCTTTCACTTCATTTTCAATTCAGGGCTAAATTTCACGTCGCTGGCCTATTATTTGGAATCCCCAAATCCCGATTATGGGATCATAGAATTAGTCGAAATGTTTAAAGGAAGGACCCGCTTAATCACTCTTGGAGTGGCTGACACTTGGTGGATAAAGCTAGGAAATTATGGCAAATGTGAACTATTCAAAGTCAAAAGACATCATGTGCAGGAAATAGGAAAAGCCTTGGCAATACTACCATCATCAGTTTTACTGATTGAAAAAGACCATTTTGATGAATTGCAGCTGGTGCTGGCTAAATTTAAATTCAATTTTTTAGTTCATTACACGAGTCGCCCGCTACTTAGCGGATAGGAGAATTAGCCCGCTAATTCTCTTTTTTTATAATATTTCTATTTATTGGCTAAATTAAGCAAACTAAGAATATCACTCTCCCGTTTGGCGCTCTTTAGCAAAATTACGAGAATTACGCGGGTGGAACCGAATTTATTTTTAAATCTAAACAATGACAGAGCTGTTTTCAAAGCCTCGTCGGTATAGCCTATTTTCCCGCCAATATAGGAATCTATAGTAATTAGAGGATTTGTGTTATTCCAGACGTGTCCGTCTGTTCTATAAGTTTTTTGGGCGGTAATTTCCAAAATGCCGGAGTAATTGTCGTATATATATTTTGAGATTATAGCTAAATCTTTTGCCGAAGAAATATTAAGCCCGCTTAGTCCCGATGGATCGGCAAATGAAGTCTGGCTAGCGCCAATCTCGGCCATTTCCCTATTCATTAAATTTATAAAATTGTTTCTGCCAATGTGCTCGGCTATGGCTTCAGCCGCGTCATTGCTCGATTCAAGCAAAAGCGGATAAAGTATTTCTTTTAAAGCGATTTCTTCGCCCTCTTTCAAATTTCCATTTCTTCCGTATGCCAAAAGAGCGTCTTGGCTTACTATTATCGGCTGATTTTCATCAATATTCTTTATGGCGATAAGGGCGCTAACCAACTTTGTTAAAGAGGCTATTGGAAATTGGCGCTCTAAATTTTTAGCCGCCACGATATTTCCAGATTTAAGATCAAGCGCTAAATATGCCTCGGCGCTAATAGGAATATTGCCATTTGGCTCCGCGGAGTTTTCCAGACTTTCTGCCAGAGCCGCGTCCAGCTTTATTTCTCTAGCAGAATTGCTTAATTGACGGCCGCTTTCAAGAGCTTTGGCCGTAAAGTCGGCATTATAGTAAGGCCGATTGGAGGCGGAAAAATAACGCGCCACCTCAAAAACTTTTAAAAAAGAAAAGCTGACAATAAAGCCGAGCGCCATCACCGTCAAAGCCCAGAAAATTTTTCTGATAGCGTCGTCTCGCCCTTTTTTAAATAAAACTGGCATTCATTTTTTATAATATATCTTTCAAACTAATGGCCAGTTTGCCGCCAGCGCTTGTTTCGCCCGAAATTATTCTTCGAGCTATAAGTTCTTCAATTCTGTCCTGTATTATTCTATTTATGGCTCTTGCCCCGAATCTCCGATCACCGCTTTCTTTGACAAGATAATCAATAAGATCTTCCGTCATCTCTAGCTTGATACCCTGTGACTCCACTCTTTTTTTCAGCTTGTCTATCATTAGTCTGGCTATAATTTTTAATTCAGTCTCGCTTAGAATATTGAAAATAATTACATCGTCAAATCTGTTGAGAAGTTCGGGGCTGAAAATTCCTCGTCTGATAATAGAATCAATTATTGCTTTTTTGTTCAGTTGGGCGGATTCATTTTCTTCGCTTAAATCCCATATCATATCGGCGGCCGCGTTCGAGGTGGCGATGATAATCATATTTCTTACCACAATCTTCTTTCCATCAGCGTCAGAAAAATATCCTTCATCAAGAATCTGTAAAAATAAATTCATTACTTCTTTGGTTGTTTTTTCAAACTCGTCTAGAAGAAGTATGCCGTAGGGCTTATCGCGGAGCCGTGACGAAAGAATTCCAGATTTATCATGGCTCACTTGGCCAATCAACCGCTCCAATGCGTCACCGCCCTGATACTCCGACATGTCAAATCTTGTAATTTCTTCTTCGCTGTCAAAAAAACTTTCGGCTAGAGCTTTTGTCGTTTCAGTTTTGCCAACACCGGTCGGACCCAAAAAAAGAAATGAGCCAATCGGTTTTTTAGGATTGGCGATTCCGCCACGCGATCTTAAAATAGCCCTTGAAACCGCGCTCAAAGCAGATGCCTGGCCAATGACTCTTTTTGCCAGTTGCTTTTCAAGTCCCAAAAGAGCCATTTTTTCTTTCCCTCTTGGCCTTTGTATGCGGATTCCAGTTTTCCGCTCAATAATGGAAGTCATGTCTTGTCCAGAAATCGCCATATGTCCTTTCTCTCTGGCCCAAGAAACAGCTTCGTAAAGAAGGTCAATTGTTTTCTCCAAGCTAATATTGCCAGTTGCATATTTTTCAACGCCTTCAACGGCGCTTAAAACAGCTTGGTAAGTAAAGAAAACTTTTTCTCTTTTTTCAATTTTTATGACTTCATCCTCTAAAATCTCAATCAGCTTTTTTGACTCAATTTCTTCAATTATAATATTTTCAAAACGTTTGCTGACGGCGCTATTTTTTAAGATGACTTCGTGGTAGCCTGCGGGATCCGATACGGCAATCACTTGGAGATTGGTTCCGGCTAAGTATGGATACATGATGATGCTTATTTCTGTGCCAAGGGCTCTTGCGCTTTTTATAAATTGCGGAAAATCGTCTATAACCATGATAATATTGCCAGCCAAGGAGGCGTCTCTAAAAATTAAAATCAGTCCGGCTTCAAGATCAGTTTTTGATTTATATGCGGACATTATTTCTGCGGTATCGAGTTCAACCACTCTTTTGTGCTCAATTGGAGCAGGCACCAAGCCTTTGGATACTCTGGCCGAAAATCTGTGAATGACCGACATGGCGCCCGCGCCTTTTTCCGACACTAAAATAACATTGGCTTCCCTGCTCCGAGAAAGAATAGTCTCAAGCTCCGCTAATTCTTTGCTGGCGAAAAAAGGGCTGTCGGGAGAAACATAATCTTGGTCGCTTGAGAGACTGTGGCTGAATCTGTCTAGATAATAGGTATTGCCATGAGCCCAATTTTTGGCAATTCCCTGCACTTCGGCCAATTGGTCTTGCCCCCACCATCTCAATTTATAATCATTGGCTCTCATTATATTTTCGCACCAATTACTGGCTCCTATAACATCATTATTACTGACACTTTTTGTCTTGAGAAAAGTTGAAAACTCATGGTCAACTCCAAGCAAGACTCGGACATAATCAGAAAGCGAAACAGAATTACTTTCTGAAATATTCAAATTTATGCTGTTTGAGCCGACTTTTGATATTCTGGCGGACAAAAAAGTTTCAGCCTCTTTTTTTGGCAATGAACTCCTTAGTAAAATCTCTCTGCCAACTCTAGATTTGATAAAACTTTCCGTCAAATCTTTTTCATCCGAAAGGTAGATGAGCTCTGCCAAATGGTAGTCAATTAGTGAAATTTTTTTATCGCTCTTTAAGACACTCTTAATTCCTCTGAAATAATATGAGTTATAAAAAAATTCAAGCAGTAAGTGGATAAGCCAGATTGAGAGGCTGATTCCAACTAATCCCGACAAGACACTATTGGCAGAAACTGTTATGCCTAAAATAAAAATTGCCGCGGTAACTATGCCGAAGAAAATTTTCGCCTTTCTTCTTGTATCTTTCGGGTATAGTCTGTCCAGTTTTATGGCCGGCTTATAATTTCCTGATTCTTTTTTTAGAGTTTTAAAATCCATATATTTATAGAGTCAAAAGATCAGAAATTCCGCTCCAAATTAAAACCAGAATTATTACGGGTAACAAAATCCAGACAACTATCACTGCCAGCATAATGACACTTGAGGCGAGCAGGCTTAATATGCCAAGGCTAATGACAATAGCGCGAAAAAATACGCCGACTACTCTCATTAATGAATTGACTATCAGATTTTGTATGTAAACTTTAGGATTGAGTCCGGCTGGTTTTGGCTCATGCATCCTCTTCCAATATGAGAAAAAAGTTCTAAATAGAATCGGTATTGAAAAAAAGTAATAAATAAACCAGACAAAGTTGGCAAATATCTGGAAAATATCTTTCCATACGAGAACGTAGTGCCAATATAAATATTCAAATGGCAGAAATCCCCTTCCAATAAATGTCTTCATAAATATCCTTATATTATAAGCGTCTTTTAATCATTTTTCACTAGTTAATTGTCTTGTAGTAAACCTTGTTGTCAAAACGAAGATCTATGTATTCCAATTTTGAGAGGCCGTAGAGAGGATCATCAGTTAAAATTTCTTGTCTTACAACAGCGCTTAGATTCTTAAATATTCTTTCAAGAGGGCTTAAACTATCGAGTAAAATGAAAAAATTTTGGCTTGCTCTCAAAACAAACTGGCCGTCATGGCTGTAAAAAGCTTTTCTTATGTCTATATCCAATTCCGACAAACTTTTAGCAAATGTCAGCCTGTCATAAAAAGATGAACTGTCTTCCAGAAATGAGTCTATGATTTCTTCGCCCATTAATTTGCCAAAGAACTTTAGAAAAACGCCATCGGAAAAATTTGGGGATTTTGAAAATAGGTAGCCAGATTTATCAACATAGTAGCATTCCGCGGGTCCTTCGCTTAAAAAATCCTCCTCGCTCTCGCCGCACCAAAGAGCCGCGGCCTTCCTTTCTTTGATCTCTATTATAAGCGCGTTCCTGTCATCGGCTTCAACCTTGATTTTCTCTATCGACGGCCAAGCATTTATAAGAGCTGATGTAATTTTTTTTCTTGGAATAGTGAACGCGCTGTCTCCTCTAAATATATATAAATATTTATCACTGATAATTTGCCTTACGGAGGCGATTATTTCTTTGTCAGAAACTGTTAGATTGCCTTTGGTTGAAATGTTTGTGATTTTGACACGTTCGGAATTTGTGAAATAGGCAAAGCCAATAAGTGCGCTTACAATAAATAGGCAAAAAAGAAAAAGACGAGTCATGAATTTTATTCTCTTTGCTTTTCTAAAGGCTTTTGAACCGATAGATAATCGCGGTCGCGTCATAATATTCTTATTTGCCTAAAATGGATGACCTTGAATTTAGATATTTTCGGAGAACCTCTGGAATTGCAATCGAGCCGTCTTCGTTTTGATAATTTTCAACAAGCGGCACGAGAAGCCGAGGTAGAGCGATGGCCGTGGAGTTCAAGGAGTGAACAAATTTATTTTTGCCATCATCGTCCCTGTAGCGGATATTTAGTCTGCGTGTCTGAAAATCGTGAAAATATGAAGCTGAATGGGTTTCAACATAACTTTTTTTTGAGGGAAGCCATGCCTCGATGTCATATTTTTTTACTTGCCCAAGACCAAGGTCGCCTCCGGCATTTATGACCACCCGATACGGAATACCTAGATCTTTCATTATGCCCTCGGCGTTAGTCAAAAGCTCCTCATGGAATTTGATTGACTCTTCATGCCTTGCCTCGCATAAAATGACCTGTTCCAATTTATAAAATTCATGAACTCTAATAAGGCCCTTAGTCTCCTTGCCATAACTGCCGGCCTCGCGCCTAAAGCATGGCGAGAAAGCAAGAAATTTAATAGGCAATTTTTTCTTACTTATAATCTCGTCAGAAAAGTAACCCATGACGGAGACTTCGGAAGTGCCTGAAAGATATTGGCCGTCTTGGGTTTTGTATAAATCGTCTTCTCCTTGAGGAATATAACCGGTGCCGACAAGAAGCTCGCGATTGTTTAAAACCGGCGCCATTAGCGGACTATAATTTTTATCCAGAGACAAAATTTTATCAATGGCGAATTGAATAAGGGCGAAAGATAAAAGGAAGGCGTCATTTTTTAAGAAATATCCCCTAAAGCCAGAGACCTTCACTCCTCTTTCTAAATCTGAAATATCAAGCCCTTCCATTAATTCTATGTGGCTTTTCGGCTTAAATGAAAAATTTTTGATCTCGCCTTCCGTCTTAATTTCTTTATTGTCAGATGGGCCCTCTCCCTCGGGAACAGACATATCAGGAATATTTGGAACACTTATCATTAATTTCTGCCAATTAGCCATTATATCGGAAAGCTTTTTTTCCGAAGTTTGCAAATCATCTTTGAGAATCCTCATTTCTGAAATTATTTGATCTTTAAGGTTTTTGTCTCCGGCCGCCGCCACTTTAACATTCATCAAATTCTGTTCAGAGCGTATCTTCTCAACCTTCGCCATCAATGACTTTCTTTCATCATCAATTTTAAGCAACAAATCTATATCCGCTTTAACGTGCTTTTTCTTAGCGCCTTCTTTAATCAATTCTCTATTGTCTCTTATAAATTTTATATCCAGCATGAATTTATTAGTTTTGGTATTTAGGACTTCAATTTAGTATATAATAAAAGAGATAATTATGAAATCGGAACCATACCTTCTCCAAGAGAACGAATACCCCCCGCTTCTAAAAGAAATTCCAGATAAGCCAAAAAAGCTCTACGCTCTTGGCAATCTGCCAAATTGGAGCGCCTACAAATTTTTGACCGTCGTCGGTTCTCGAAAATACAGTTCTTACGGCAAAGAGTGCTGTCAAAAGCTAATATCGGGACTTCGAGGTTATCCGCTAATCATAGTTTCTGGTCTTGCTATCGGCATTGATTCTATTGCCCACAAGTCGGCGCTTGAAGCTGGTTTAAAAACAATAGCCGTTCCCGGCTCTGGATTGCTTCCGTCAGTCATTTATCCAAGGTCAAATCTGAATCTGGCGAGAAAAATTATTAGCCAGGGCGGCGCTTTGCTTTCGGAATTTGAACCGGATTTTAGAGCAACCTCATGGGGCTTTCCGCAAAGAAATAGAATTATGGCGGGCATGTCCAATGCCGTTTTTATCGTGGAAGCGGAGAAAAAATCTGGCACGCTCATTACTTCGCGACTAGCCACTGAATACAATCGCGATGTTTTGACCCTACCCGCCTCGATTTTCTCAAAAAACTCCGAAGGTCCGCACATGCTAATTCGGCTCGGCGCTACTCCCATTACTTCTTCGGAGGATATTTTGGAGGCGCTCGGCATTGAAGAGAAAGCCGGCCAAACGAAAGTTAGAAATTATGACGATTGCTCCATGGCGGAAAAGAAAGTAATTGACTTATTGGCTTCTCCGCTACAGAGAGAAATTCTTGTGGAAAAATTATCTATGCCGATTAGCCAAGCCAATACAATTCTTTCAATATTAGAATTGAAAGGATATATAAAGGAAAATATGGGCGAAATTCATTTAATATGAATGTATTTAAACTTGACTAAGATTTATATCTTGAAGGCAAAAACAGCGCTTAAAGTTGCCAAAATATTTTCTTTTGTGTAATACTTGTCATTACTATATGAAATTAATGATTGTTGAGTCGCCGGCTAAAGCTAAAACAATATCAAAATATTTAGACGGCGAATATAAAGTTATGGCATCAATCGGACATATTCGCGATTTGCCAAAAAGCAATAAAAAAGCCATCGACATTGAGGGAGGTTTTTTGCCGCATTATGAGATATCAAAAGGCAAAGAGAAGATCGTTCAGGAAATCAGGGAAAAAGCTTCCAAGGCTAGCGAAGTTATTCTTGCCACAGATCCCGACCGTGAAGGCGAAGCGATAGCTTGGCACATAAGCGAAGCGGTTAAAATGAAGAAACCTAAAAGGATTGTTTTCAACGAGATAACGAAAGAGGCCGTCAGGGAAGCCATGAATCATCCTCGGCCAATAGATGATGATTTGCGTAAAGCACAGGAAGCGCGAAGAGTTCTGGATCGGCTTGTCGGATATGATCTCTCTGGATTGATTTGGAAAAAAGTTCGCTATGGCTTGTCCGCGGGCAGAGTTCAGTCGCCGGCGCTTCGCATATTAATGGAGCGAGAGCGCGAAATACGCGCCTTCGTCCCGACAACATATTGGATCATTACTGCTGACACTCTGACTAAAGAAAATGTGGCGCTTTCGCTTGCCTGCTCTAAAGAGCCGACTGACAAAGATGAAGTTGAGACAATCCTAGAGGAGGGAAAAAAGGGCCAGTGGAAAGTTTTAAACGTAACAGAAACACAATCAACAAGGTCATCGCGAGCTCCATTTACCACCTCAACGCTCCAGCAAACCGCAAGTTCGCGTCTTGGCTTCTCCCCTTCGCGAACGATGATGATTGCTCAAAGATTGTATGAAGCGGGACTGATAACCTACATGCGCACCGATAGCGCGATTTTGAGCGCCGGCGCGCAAAAACAAATCAGCGCTGTCGTGCTCAAAAAATTCGGCAAAGAGTTCTTACAACCGCGTCAATTTTCAACAAAAAGTAAAAGCGCGCAGGAAGCTCATGAGGCGATCCGTCCTTCGGATTTGAACAAAGAGCATCAAGGATCAACGCCTGAACAAAAGCGCTTATACACTCTTATATGGCGTCGCGCCGTCGCAAGTCAGATGGCTGACGCGAAAATCATGCGTATAAAAGTGACTGCAAACATTATTGGCGGCTCTATTCCCGATTTCACAGCCAATGGAAACAGGACACTTTTCCCCGGTTGGCTTAAGGCGGATCCAGAGGCAAAAGGTGAGGATGTGGAGTTGCCTAAAGTTTTCGAGGGAGAGGCGCTTAAACTAGTCGAAATTAGCTCGGAGGAAAAACAAACTGAACCGCCGTCGCGTTACAGTGAAGCTGGACTCGTAAAAGAGCTTGAAAAAAGAGATATCGGACGGCCAAGCACTTACGCTTCTATAATTAAAACACTCGAAGATAGGGGCTATACTGAAAAAGTCGGTAAATCCCTAAAGCCAACCGACACCGGCGATGTTGTTTCCACATTTCTTGAAAATAATTTTGGCAACTATATCAGCGACACATTTACGGCTGAAATGGAACGAGAACTTGATGAAATTGCTGAAGGAAAAAGAGAATATCTCAAAACACTGAAAGAATTTTACGGCCCATTTGCAAAGGATGTGAAGAGCAAGGATAAAATTGAAAAAATCACCAACTTAGGCAATGCCGATGATAAAGATAGATGCCCAGTTTGCGGCCAATCGATGATAATCAAACTTGGAAAGAACGGCAAATTTTTAAGTTGCGCTAAATTTCCAGATTGCAACGGCGCTCGAACAATTGACGGAAAAGCCATGGAAGGGCCGAAAGAAACCGGAGAAATGTGTCCGGAGTGTAAAGGAGGAAAATTAGTTGAGCGCGATGGAAAATTCGGCCGGTTCATTTCTTGCAATCGCTATCCAAAGTGTAAATTCATAAAAAAAGATGCTAATCTCGAGGCCGAAAATAGCACGGGCGTAAAATGTCCGAAATGCGATGAAGGGATGATGAGCGAACGAAGCGGCAGATACGGCTTGTTTTACAGTTGCTCCAACTATCCTAAATGCAAAAATGCCATAAAGGCAAAACCTACAGGCAATATCTGCTCCATGTGTCAATCTCTGATGATGGAAGGCACCAAAACGATCCCCGAGCGATGCTCGGACAAAGTGTGCGCGAACCATAATCCGCATAAACTGGCAAAGTAATTTGGATGCATGCAACCTGCGTTGCATGCATAACTAGTTTTGGTGGGGCGGAGGCATATTTCCTACAGCAGAAGGAAATGCCGAGCCGTGGTCACGGAAATTTCCGAGCGGCGGCGAGGAAATTATCTGTGACCCAAAACGATCCCTGAACGCTGTGCGGCGGCGAGGAAATTATCTGTGACCCAAAACGATCCC
>CAYJVZ010000020.1:0-12017 GCA_964373765.1 uncultured Candidatus Saccharibacteria bacterium
AATATAATCAAAAAGTACACACACATCGAACTGTCACGGTCGGATAGTTTCGATGCGTTTGGTAAATGGGTCAGAAAATGTATAAAAGTTGAGGAAAGTCTGGTGGATAAGGATGTAGACGCATATGACTATTGAAGTGGCGGTCATGTAGGAAAAAGATAGTGAGCGAGATATAAATTTTAATCAGCCACTCTAGACTTTAGTCTAGGGTGGCTGATAAGCGAAATATTTTAATTTTTTTTGCTTTCGTCGTCTTTTTGTTCGTCCTTCTTTTCTTCCTTATCATCTTTCACTTCGGCGTCACGGACATTTCCCTCATTGGAGTTTTTTGATGACTGGCCCTCTTTGGCGTCTTGATTGGCCTTTGAAATAGCCTCGCCAATTTTAAGAAGTTCGCTCGATAATTCCTCCGTGGCTTTTTTGATAGCTTCCGCGTCAGTTCCATCTTTTATCTTTTTTAAGCTATCCATTCTTTCTTCAACTTTTTTTACTATATCTGACGGAATTTTTTCTTTATTATCTTTTAAGGATTTCTCGGCGGTGTAAAATAGCTGCTCGGCGTTATTTCTTGCCTCAACTAAGACTTTTTTCTTTTGATCCGCATCGCTATTTAACTCCGCTTCTTTTTTCATTTTTTCTATCTCTTCTTCGGTCAATCCAGACCTTGCTTCTATTTTTATAGACTGCTCCTTATTGCTGGCCTTATCTTTAGCCTTTACATTTAAAATGCCGTTAGCGTCAACGTCAAAAGTCACTTCAATTTGCGGCATGCCTCGCGGCGAAGGTGGAATTCCATCTAAGATAAATCTTCCCAAGCTTTTATTGTCGCTGGCCATTGGCCGTTCGCCTTGGACGATATGGATTTCAACTTGAGTCTGGTTGTCACCGGCCGTTGAGAAAATTTGGGTTTTTGAAGTCGGAATAGTTGAATTTTTTTCAATAAGTTTAGTGGCCACGCTGCCTAATGTTTCTATTCCAAGAGAAAGAGGAATAACATCAAGCAATAAAATATCTTTAACATCGCCTGAAATGACTCCGCCTTGAATGGCCGCGCCAAGCGCCACAACTTCGTCGGGATTTATTGATTTGTTCGGTTCTTTTTTGAAAAAAGCCTTAACTGAATTTACTATAGCCGGCATTCTGGTTTGTCCGCCGACAAGCACGACCTCGTCAATGTCTCCAATCTTAAAAGGCGAAGCTTCAATAGCCCTTTTAGTTATTTCCATGGCTCGGTCAATAAACTCCATGGACAATTCTTCTAATTTGGCTCTGGTCATTTTAATCAGGAAATGTTTTGGGCCATTCGCGTCAGAAGTTATAAAAGGAATATTTACTTCGCTTTCGGTAGTTGTTGATAATTCTATTTTTGCTTTTTCGGCCGCTTCGTCCAGCCTCTGAAGGGCCAACGGATCTTTCCTAATATCAATTCCCGATTCCTTCTTAAATTCATCTGCAAGCCAACCAATTATTTTTTGATCAATATCCCTGCCGCCTAGGTGGCTGTCGCCATCCGTTGATTTTACCTCCACCACATCGTCTCCGACCTCAAGAATGGATATGTCGAAAGTTCCGCCGCCAAAGTCGTAAACGGCTATTTGCTCGTTTTTCTTTTTGTTAAAACCATAGGCCAATGCGGCGGCTGTCGGCTCATTAATTATTCTCTTAACATCAAGACCGGCAATTTTGCCCGCGTCTTTCGTGGCTTGGCGCTGTGAATCGTTGAAATAGGCCGGCACCGTTATAATGGCTTCAGTTATTTTCTCGCCTATTTTAGCCTCGGCGTCAGCTTTGAGCTTTTGTAAAATCATGGCCGAAATTTCCTCAGGTCTGTAGTTTCTTTCACCCATTTTTATTTCCACTCCGCCACTTGCGGATTTCTCAACTAAAAAAGGCACGTGGCTTCTGTCTTTCTCCACTTCCCTGTCATCGTATTTGTGGCCGATAAAGCGCTTCACTTGAAAGATGGTATTTTTAGGGTTGGTTACCGCTTGACGTTTTGCCAATAGCCCCACTAGCCTCTCTGCTGTTTTTGAAATTGTAACAATGGAAGGAGTAGTTCGAGCTCCCTCGGTATTTTCAAGAATCTTCGGACTGCCTGCTTCCATTATAGCCATCGCTGAATTTGTTGTGCCTAAATCTATTCCCAATATTTTGCCCATATTCTTATAAAAAATAAACTGATAATAAAATTAATGACGATTTAACCCTTAAAGACATATACGCTGACTCTGGCCGCTCTTACCACGTTCTCTTCCAGTTTATAGCCTCGGTGCAGGACTTTATCAATCATCTGGTCTTTGGCCTTATCGCTCGTTTCAATGTTTGAAACCGCGTCGTGGATAGCGGGAT
Organism: uncultured Candidatus Saccharibacteria bacterium; assembly: GCA_964373765.1. GTDB lineage: Bacteria > Patescibacteriota > Minisyncoccia > Phycocordibacterales > 01-FULL-45-15b > 01-FULL-45-15b. The sequence continues at coordinate 2,350 of CAYJVZ010000020.1, forward strand.
CATATTTTACGCCTTCGGACTTTATTTCTTCTAGGCCTTGAGATTTCATCAGATCCAAAAGCTGACTATGTATCATCTCAACGCCCTTTCGCCACTCTTGGTCAACTTTTTGCCAAAGCTCTTTGTTACCGAAAGCCATGTCAAAACTGTCCATTACTTGCACTAAATCAAGAAGTAAATCCTGACAGGCAAATTTGATAAATCGCTTCTTCTCTTCTTCGTCCCTTCTTCTGCTGTTGATCGAATCGGCTTTTGCCCTCTGCCAGCCCGCTAAGTATTCTTGGCGTTCAGCGGAGCATTTTTTTAATTTGTCCCGCAGTTTTTTTATGAGAATGGCAGGTTCGGCATCTTCTTCATTAACTATATCATCCTCAGGGCTCTCTTTTATTTTAGAGACTTTCGCGTTTTCGGCGTTTGGCTCCACTTTAATCTCCGCTTCCTCATTTTCCGAGTATTCTTTTTTTAAATCGCCTCTATCCATGTTAAATTATTAAAATACTTTATTGCTATTTTACTAGAAATCGCTCTAATATTAAGCCGTTAATTTTATTTATAATTCTTTGATTTTATCTAGTTTTAACCATAGGACAACAAGCCATGACAATTTACCAAACTCAATGTATCTAGCGCTTGGACCACTGCGGAGCCTTTCTGGCTTTTTTCAGTCCGAATTTTCTTCTTTCTTTTACCCTAGGGTCGCGTTTTAAAAATCCCTGGCGCTTTAGCGAAGGACGGAGCTCGGGCTTGCTTTGTATCATGGCTCTTGCAATTGCGTGCCTTAATGCTTCGGCTTGGGAGGTTGATCCGCCGCCTTTTACCATGGCAGAAATGGCCACATTGCCGATTTCCTTTGAATCGCTATAAGCTTCGGTGGCGATTTTCTGTAACTGCTCCGTCAGAAAGTAGCTTTTTATATCTTTGTTATTTACCAGAATGCTGTTTTTGTCGGCTTTCGTCATCCTGACTCTAGCCACGGAAGTCTTTCTCCTGCCCACAGCTTCTATATATCTTGAATGATCGTCTTTCATTATTTCGTAATAATTAAATTCTTGATCATAATATCTCTTAGCTTATTTTTAGGTAACATGCCATAAACAGCGTTCCATATTACGGCCTCATAACCTTTCTTTGAGGCGATGGATCTGATACTGCTTTTTTTCAAACCAGCGGGATAACCGGAGTAATTGGAGTATCTTTTTACATCAAGTTTTTTTTTGTCAATATGGCAATTTGAAACATTCAAAATCATCACTTTAACTTTAGGCGCAATATTTCTGGCGAAAAAAACGCTGTTTTTACCCATCAAAACACTAGCCGCTTGGCTCGCAATTCTTCCTATTTTTTTATTTGTGGCGTCTATTTTATAATCCATGTTGCGTTTTTTTAGACAAATTCAATTATGGCCAATTTGCCAGAGTCACTCTTGCGATCAGCCATTTTTGTTATTCTGGTGTATCCGCCTTTTCTTGAGGCGTATCGAGGCCCCAAGACCTTCAGCAATTTTTGGGCCGCAAGCTCTGAACCAAGCGCCATAAGAAATTGCCGCCTCGTGGATAAGGAATTATTTCTGGCTTTTGTTATCATTTTTTCAATATGAGGTCTCAATTCTTTTGCTTTAGCCTCTGTAGTTTTAATCTTTTCCTCTTTTACAAGAGCCAGAACCAGAGATTTAATGAGAGCTTTTCTTTGCGCTCTGTCACGCCCGAATTTTCTATTTTTCTTATGATGTTTCATTTTTTATTCAGCCTTTGACCAAGAAAATATTATTTTAGCGATATTCCGTAATTAGATAGAAGTTTTTTTATTTCCTGAACACCCTTGGCGCCCAGTCCCTCAATCTCCAAAATATCATCTTCTTTCTTCCTGACAAGCCCGCCGATTGTTCTTATATTAGCATTGGTCAGAGCGTTTAGGGTTCTTTGAGATATGCCTAGCGATTCAATTCTAGTTTTAAGGAATTCGGTATCAATTTCACTTGGTTTGACCTCTGCTGTCTCGTCTTTAATGGATGAATCTATATTCTCGGCTTCTTTCACATACTCTTCTTTAAAGCCTACTATGGCTTTTAGCTGATTTATCATTATTTCTATCGATTGCTCGAGAGCTTCTTTGGGCGATATTGTTCCGTCTGTCTCAATTACTATTTTCAAGCGGTTAAAGTCAGTCCTGTTTTGAACTCTCATATTTTCCACCTCATAGTTGACTCGTCTGATGGGAGTAAAAATAGCGTCAACGCTTATTGAGCCGATGCCCACTCTCTCCTTTTGCAATACTTCCTTTGAGACATAGCCGAGTCCTTTTTCGACTGTCATTTCTATGTTTAATTCCGCTCCTTTTTCCGATATATCGGCAATATATTGATCCGGATTTAAGATTTTCATTTGTCCCGGCACTTCAATGTCAGCCGCGGTCGCTTTTTTCACGCCTTTTACCTTTAGAGAAACAGTTTGAGGCTCGTCGGTAAACATTTGGATTCTGACTTTTTTTAAATTCAGAATTATGGCTATAACATCTTCTCTAACTCCAGCCACGACTGAAAATTCGTGCTTTACCTGATCTATTTTAAAACTAGTAATAGCCGCGCCGGGCAGTGAAGATAGGATAATTCGTCTAAGAGAGTTGCCTAGAGTATGGCCATACCCCGGATACAATCCGTCAATCTCATAAACTCCTTTGAACTCATCCTCGCTTACCACTCTTGGTTTTGACGGCAGCAAAATGTTGTAATCAGGCATATTTTGTATTGAAAATTATTATTATTTGCTAATGATTTAAGACAAAAAACGAAAGGTATTATACCTCATAATCTAAAAAAAACAATGATTATCTTTTATAAAATTCGGCAATAGCGCTAATGTCAAACGGGGCGGCGTTTTTTTCTAATTTGGGCGTTCCATCGACCATTGCCACCTTCTTTGATAAATTGAAGCTAATCCAATTCGGAACATTGGCCGATTTTAGTTTTTCATCCAAATCCAAAAATAGAGGCTTAGATAAACTGCTTGGTTTTATGGAAACTTGATCTTTGACCTTGACGGCGTAGGAAGGAATAGTGACCTTTCGATTGTTTACATAAATGTGGCCGTGAGAGACAAGCTGTCTTGCGAAGGCTCTTGAATTAGCAAGTCCCAGCCTATAGATGACATTGTCCAATCTGGTCTCAAGAGCCAAATATAATAATTCTTCAGTATTGGCGCCTTTTTTCAAAATAGCCTTTTTTACATAATTGCCAAACTGCTTTTCTGATATTCCATAGGTATATCTGGCTTTCTGCTTCTCAAGAAGCTGAATTCCAAAATCGCTTCTTGGCCGAGCCTTATACTCATTTTTTTGGCCGCTTTTCGCCATATACTTTTGGGTTTGAGTCTTGTCGTAAATGGCATTACCCAATCTCCTTGCTATTTTAAATCTTGGTCCAATTTTCATAAAATAATATTAAACTCGTCTCGGTTTTTTAGGACGTGGCCCATTATGAGGCACGGGCGTGGCGTCTTTGATTTTTCCAATCTGAATGCCTTTTGAGGCAAACCCTCTTATTGACGATTCTCTGCCGGCCCCTAAGCCTCTGACCACAACATCAACTTCTTTAACTCCCATTGCCTCGGCTTTTGAGCCCACCAGTTCGCCGACTTTAGCGGCGGCAAATGGCGTGCCTTTTTTCGCTCCTGAAAATCCTATTGCTCCACTTGAGGAAGAAAAAACCGCATTTCCATTTATATCAGTCAGAAGAATTCTAGAGTTATTGTATGAACATCGCACATGCAAAATACCTTTATCCAGCTTCATCTTAGAGCTTTTTGCCGCTGATATTTTTGAATTGATATTCTCGCCATCGCTCGCTCCTTTTTTGATTATTCTTTTTTTTCCCATTGTTTATAATTTCTGACAAAAATAAAATTAAAATTGCGAATTGATTGATTATTTCTTTTCCGCGAGTTTTCTTCCGGAACCCATGGTCTTTCTTATGTTGCCTCTAACCGTCCGCGAATTGGTTTTTGTTCTCTGTCCATCTACTGGCAAATGTCTCATATGCCGAATGCCTTTATATGATTTAATGTCTTTAAGCCTTTTTATATTGCTAGCAATATCTCTCTTTAAATCTCCTTCTATTTTATTTGTCTCAACGGCAGTTCTTATGGCATTTTCCTCGGCGGCATTGATTTCTTTAACTTTTATACCGGCATTGACTTTAGCTTCGGCCAATATTTTCCTTGACATTGATATGCCAATGCCATAAATAGACGTCAGGCCTATTTCAATTCTTTTATTTTCCGGCAATGTTATTCCCGCTATTCTCATAAATTATTACCCCTGCCTTTGTTTGTGTCTCGGATTACCCTCGCAAACCACATAAAGATAGCCTTTCCTTCTCACGGTTTTGCACTTTGAACACAATTTTTTAATTGAAGATTTTACTCGCATATTGAAACACAATCAGCAATTTTATAACAAAACAGACTTATTGTCCAGAACAAAATTTGCCGCGCTATAGTCTTTTTATGATACGGCCTTTGCCGCCATATGGGTCAAGTTGTACCTCTACTCGATCTCCAATAAGTATTCTTATCCGATTAACCCTCATCTTGCCCGCTAGATAAGCTAATATATCCTCTTTTTGACCATCCGGTCTAACTTTAAAAAGAGTGCTCGGAAGAGCTTCGGTAACCGAGGCGTTGACGGTTAATATGTTATTTTTATTGGGCTCCATTAACTATTAGACTTTGTAATACTAGCTGATGGCAATATGATAGTCAATGCGGGCAGGTAATTAGTCCTATTTTGTCCGCCAAAACTAATAATCTACTTTTGTTACGATTTTGATCTTTTCTATATTATCTGGAAATTGCCTAACCCAGAGAGGCCAAATTACAGCATTGCCAGATTTTATGGCTGGGAATTCAGAAATAATGCTTTCGAAATCATTCTTATTTTTTTCCAAAAAGGCTAATCGCAATTTCTGGGCGTCAAACTGCCAGACAATGACCGCTCTGCCATTTAACTCGAATTGAAGAGTGTCTTTTTCAACAATATCAGTCAGTTTTGAAATTGGCTTAACTGAAAGCAGCCCGATGTCAGGTATGCTAATGGAAGCGCCATCATAATTTGTAATTGCTTTTCTGGCGATAGCCTTAGCTAAAAGATCATTGGAAAATATTGCCGCGTATATCGTGCCGCTTTGTTTTAGCGTCACTTCATCGCCAACTCCGGCAACTGTAACAGGCTTGTCAAATACAACCGTTGACATCTCATTGTAAAATACAAATGATTCCGGAAGCTGGGCAGTTGCCTCGCTTAAAAGAGCGTCTTCCAATGATTTTTTTAATTCCGCTTCCGCAGAAATCATTTTTTCTTGACCGACTACTTTCATCTTTCCGACAAAACCTCCAGTCATTTCCGTTTTTGACTTCGCGTAAAACTTAGAATAGCGGGTGGAGTCGCTTTTGAAACCCGGTATGGTGAAATCGGTCAGGCCTATATTATATTTTTCCCCCGGTTCATCCGCCATTACTGTTACTTCAATGGATCCCGCCGTATTGATTGAGATTCTGCCCGGGACATCCACGGATTTGTCAATTCTGTATATTTTTCCATCTTTAGATTCAAATCTGGTGTTTTTCACTAATCTTTGAGGGGCGGAAGAAAACTCATTATAAATTGTTATTCTCCCTGACGCTTTATTTTCAACTTCTTCTTCTGCGGTGGCTTTTATTGAAAGCGATGATTCGCGAGAAAGAGATAATATTTCGTGGCCTAGATCCGGGCCTTGCGATCCTTTTTCAGACTGAAATGAAGCATCCAGAGACACTTTAGCGGATTTTGGAATGACATTTATAGTGGTGCCGCTAAAAAAGTTCCCGATAGCAATTAAAAGTACAAAAATGGCAATAAGAACAAAGAGCCAAGTCATAAAACGAGAGAGCCCTTTTTTTCGCGCTGCCCTCTGGATTTCCTTGTCTCCATCCCATCTCATCCCGCCAAAAAAACTTTTATCTTTCTTTTTTTCCTCTTTCTCATTGGACAAAAACCTGCCGCGGCTCGGGATAGGAACATTTCTTATTGATCGGCCCTGAGGCGGAAGAACGTCTTGAATTGGATTTTTATGCATATTTGTCTTGCATTATACAAAAAAAGAAACTAAGTGGCAATGGCCCTAAAAATTAATTTTGGCAACGTACATGGACGAAGCGGCCAATAGCGGCTCCAGATTATTATCGCCGCTTTTTTCGTACATGTTGGAGAAAGTCTTATAATCAATGTTTCTTGGAGTAAATGATTGTGGAATACCGCCCACAATATTAAAAGTATTGTCGCGAAGAATACCTGAAAAGATTTCCTGCAATCCCTCTTCGGCGATGACATAAGCGGTGGCAGGCACAAAATGATCGAGTGAATTTTCAGACAGCGTTTTTTCTAAATAATTTTTCCATTTTCCCTTAGCAAAGTCTACAACTTTTTTTACAGTGTTAGAATTTCCCCCGCCAACGCCTGTCTGGAGATTTTTTATATGCGAAAGGGCGTTTGAGGGACTGATTTGGAGCTCTTTGGCTACCTCGGCGATTAAATAATTTTCACCAAGCGGGAAAGACATTATCTCGCTGATAGACCCCGACTTTACGATAACTAAATCTGTAACTTCGCCCGTAATATCCACGGCCAGATAGGAATTCTCATTTATAGCGTCAGCTATGCTAGAAGATAAAACTAAAGGCATAGTGATAAAAACAAAGTCGTCGTAATGAAAGATTCGTTGAACGGCATCTTCTATTTTGTCCGCAATCTGCTTTTCTGTGGCGCTTAAATACAAACTTAGCGCGAAATCATTCCCTTTTTTGCCAATAGGACTTGTGGTGTCATAGCCATTTATTTTAAAGGATAATATTTTGTGCTCCAGCATTTTTAAGCCGCCAACTTGAAGATTGGAACTTACGCTAGACATAAATTTCTTTTGTTCGTCGTCAACAAGTTTGGATATAACCGCTTCAGTAACCGTAACCAAAGAGGCTTTTTTGGCAGAGAGAATTCTAACTTGTGACACGAACCATAAGGAAGAAAGCACGCAATATATTTTGCTAATCTTATTGTCATGAAATAAATTTGGATTCTTTTTTTTAAAGATTTCTCTATTCAGAGCCCCGACTGACGCGAGGATTCCGGCTTTAACAAATTCCTCAATTCTTTTTACGTCTCTTGGAATTTTTAGGGGAATTTCTTCAGTATGAGAGTAAAGAATCATAGGCGTCATGCCCCTAGCAATTTCAAGAAGCGAAATTGCCACGCTAGAAGAACCTACTGCAAGGACTATGACTTTTTCCATCTTGTCGTTTCGAAACATGTGTGTGGTTTATTTCTTAAATTATAGAGGATTGAATGTTTTTTGTTAAAAAAAAAGTGCATAGCTTTTGGCTTCGCTAGCTTAGAACTGCTCTGATTCTTCTTACCCCTTCGGCAATTGATTCCTCTTTTGTTATCTTAAAACGGCCAATTTCATTTGTATTAGCCACATGAGGACCTCCGCATAATTCCTTAGAGTACGCCTCGTCTAAATTCTTGCCGATAAAATAGACTGAAACCTGATCCTCATACTTCTCATTAAACATGCCCCTAGCGCCAGTTTTCAGGGCATCCTCTTTTTTCAAAATTATCTTGTTTACCGCTAAAGCCTCATCGATCTTATTGTTGACAATCGTCTCAACTTTGCTTTTTTCCTCATCGGTCATTTTTTTTGGATGAGCAAAATCAAAACGCAACCTTTCGGAAGTTATGTTACTGCCTTGTTGAGTAATGTGATCTCCAAGAACATCATGAAGAGCTTGATTTAAAAGATGGGTAGCGGTGTGATATCGAACAGAAATTTCGCTTGTGTCCGCGAGTCCCCCCTTAAATCTTTTTTCTGATCCCTTGCGGGATATTTCTTTATGAGAAACTACTTCTTTATCAAACTCCAAAATATCAACCTCCACTCCTTTTTCTTTAGCTAAGTCGGTAATCAAGTCAATGGGAAAGCCAAATGTTGAGTTGAGTAGAAATGCCGATTTTCCGCTTATTTTACCGGATGCAATTTTTTCAAATTCTTTCAGACCAGATTTTAGAGTTTGGCGGAATTTTCTCTCCTCATTGTCAATAGTAGTCTTTGCGTAAGCAGATTTTTTTTCAATTTCAGGATGAGAATTTGAATAAAGCGCGCCAAAATCTTTAGTTAAAGCGCCGAGAGTATATTCGCTAAGAGATAGTTTGTCCGCGTGGCGAATTGATCTTCGGATAAGTCTTCTTACGAAGTAGTTTCGTTCGCTATTTGAAGGTTCTACGCCTTCAGAAATCATAAAGATGGCCGCTCTTACGTGATCGGTTATGATTCTCATGGATTTTCTGGCTATCTCATCTGAATATTTTTTTTTAGATAATAATTCCAACTTAGAAATGATCTGGAATAAAGAGCTTATCGTGAAAATATCCTCAAGATCACCACTGGCCGCGCTAATGCGTTCCAGCCCTCCTCCAAAATCGACATTTTTTTCAGCAAGCCTCTCAAAACTGCCGTCTGCTTTTTTTTTGTATTCCATAAATACCGAATTGCCAATTTCTATGTATTTTCCGCAATCGCAATTTGGATGGCAGCGCTCGCCAAATTTTTTATCGTGAACAATGCGGCTAAATTCATAAAATATCTCGCTGTCTGGGCCGCCCGGCTCACCCTCCGGCATTGCTTCTGGCGGACCTGATCTGCTCCACCAATTTTTTTTGGCGTCGTAGTAAAATATTCTTGCCTTTTGCATTCCGATCCTTGCTCCACTTTCTTTGGAACCAATTTCAACCTCTTTAGCCTCAATGTTAGCGCCTGAAAAAATCTCTCTCCAGATTTTCGCGGATTCGGTGTCCTTGGGTATGCCAAATTTTTCATCGCCTATAAAAACTGTTACAAATAGTTTATTCGGGTCTAAGCCGATTTCTTTAGTCAAGAAATCAAAAAGCCATTTCAGCTGATCGGTCTTGAAATAATCACCGAAAGACCAGTTTCCCATCATCTCAAAAAAAGTGGTGTGTCGATTGTCGCCGACTTCGTCTATATCCTCGGTTCGAAAGCATTTTTGCAGATTGACGATCCTCTTTCCATTTGGATGAGTTTCCCCCAGAAAATATGTCAGCAAGGGCTGCATGCCAGAACTAGTAAAAAGCGTAGTGGGGTCATTCTCGGGCACTAAAGAAGAGGACGGAATAATGGCGTGTCCCCTTTCTTTAAAAAAATTGAGATACTTTTCTCTTACTTCACTGACTTTCATGAGCTTTAATATAACATTGGCTGTAGTGAAAAAAAAGTCTGATCAAAATACATTTTTTTGAACTCAAATGCTGATGTTTTTTATAATATTGCCTTGTGTGTCAAAGCAAGTTGCTCCAACTTGCCACTTTGACAGAGGCGAGAAATTGTCAAGGTCGTCCTATGTCAAGTTACAACCTTCCTAATGTCAATAATCCTATGTAAAGATTCAACATTGGGTGAGAAGTAGATTTCGCTCCGTCGAACGAAATCACTCTTAGAAACAGCCAGCGACACCTCAATGGCCTCACACCTCGATGGCACCTCAATGAAACACCTCGATATAGTAAAAAATTACACACACATCGAACAGTCACGGTCGGATAGTTTCGATGTGTGTGGAAAATGTGTG
>CAYJVZ010000021.1:0-11748 GCA_964373765.1 uncultured Candidatus Saccharibacteria bacterium
TAGAGTATTTTTATATCGTACGGGCACTGGAGCCTTTTTTATAAATTTTTAGAGGACCTCTATATCGTACCGGGGTCGGAGCCTTTTTTATAAATTTTTAAAGGAATCGAATGCCAGTTGGAAATTATAGGGTCAATAAACTTCCACGAAGCTTCCACTTCTTGTTTTGAAACAAAATTTCGCTGATTGCCTAAAAGCGCGTCTAAATAAACTTTTTCATAATTTTCAACAATGCTGCTTGATTCATAGCCAAAATTCTTTAGCGATGAAATTTCGCACTTTTGCGGCGATTGATTGTCTTTTTGTGATTTTAGACAAAGTTCCAAATTGGCATTTGGTTGGATATTAAAAATTATTGTGTCCGCGTCATGGCAGTATGCGCCGTCACTTGAGCAAAATTGGATGACTTTTTTGAAACTTACAACTATCCTGACGCAATCTTGATTAAGAGCTTTTCCAGAATCAATTATAAATTCAGTGTCACGCCATCTTGGATCATCAACATGAGTCCTTAATCTAAAAAAAGTTTCAGTGTCAGAATCGCCAGAGACGCCCTTAGTATTTTTATAATTTTCGTATTGACCTCGAGTGATGTCTTTCGCTCCGCAATTGAGTTTTTCAAGAAGATCAGCGCGATATTGATGTAAAGCGGGAATGTCTTGTCTGTCAGATATTTCCATTCCGACAATGGCCGCTATCAAAAGTAGGTGATTTTGGCCGACATCGCGAAGAGCGCCGATTTTGTCATAGAATGATCCTCTGTCGGTAACATCTTTTTTTTCAAACTGATCGATCTCAACTTTTTTTATGTATTGGCTATTCCAAAACTCTTTCAGATTTTTATTATTAATCCTGAAATTTATTAAATTCTGAACTTCTTTTTTATGAAGATAGTGATCAACCCTAAAAATCTCTGATTCGCCAAACATCTTGGCTAGCAATAAATTGGCTTTTATGGCGCTTTCTAGGTCGCTGCCTAGCGGTTTTTCTATAAGAACAGAGGCTTTCGCTCCAAAACGACATTCCTCCACTAAATTGCTTTTTTGAAGTCCGTCAAGGACAGTCTCGTAAGAAAATGGCGTTATTGAAAGATGGAAGAATTTGGGAGAGCATATTTTATGACCTTTATCTATCTCTTTTATTTTGGCGCCAAGCTTGTAATATGCGTTCAGATCGGAAAATTCTCCTGAAACAAAATAGGTGGTTTTAAGAAAGGCCGAGCTCTCTGTTTCTTCCTTAAAACCATTTGCTTCTTCCATAAGAAAATCCCTAAATCCCCGATCATCCATGTCTCTCCTTGAAAAACCAATGATATTCAGATTGCCCTTCAAAAGTTTTCTTTTCTTTAATGAAAGAAGGGCTGGAAAAAGTTTTTTTCTGGCCAGATCTCCGGTGGCGCCGAAAATAATGATTATGGCTCCTTGGTCCTTTATGGCCTCATCCATAGAGTCATTCTAGCACAGATCGGAATCAATTTTAGAAGCAGCGTTTATATCCAGTGAGGTCAGGCCGTCTGAAGAATGAGTTGTGAAAGTCAGGATAACTTTGTTAAATTTTAAGAGAATGTCAGGGTGATGATTCAGCTTTTCAGATATTCTTGCCACTTCATTTACAAAAAGAACCGCTTCAATGAAGCTGGGGAAAGTATATAATTTTTCTATATTTTTTAAACCAGGATTATATTTCCAGCCAACGATATTCTCCATCAGATTTTTAATCTCTGATTGGCTTAAGCGATTACTGCTAATTCTTTTTTCAGAATTAAGCTGGTCGGTCTTGATATTTTTAGGCCGAGCGTCTGTCATTTATTTTTTGACTATCGGCAATTTGATGACAAAAGTAGTGCCAGCGCCGTTGCCTTCAGAAAAAACCTTTATGGTGCCGTTATGCCTTTCAACAATTTTTTTGGAAATAAAAAGTCCGACGCCAACGCCTTCAGTGTCAACGATCTTAGCTTGAGTGCTTCTGTAGAATCTTGAGAAAATATAAGGCAAAGTTTTCTTATCTATCCCTTTTCCGCTGTCTTTAATGGAAAGAATAGCCTTCTTCCCTACTGTTTCCAAAATAATATGAACTCTGCCTAATTTCGGAGTATACAAAAGGGCATTGTCTAAAAGAGTGAATAAAACAAATTTAAATCTTTTTTGGTCAATGTTGACTGTCGGTGTTTCGCCAAGAACTATGAAATTTATGCCGACTTGCTTGTTGTTGTATTTCGGCTTGAACTGACTAACCACAATATTAATTACTCCTTCTAGATTTGTGGTCGTCTTGGTGTAGACATATTCAGAGTTCTCGTCGTCAGACGCGCCGATCAGGACATTGGTTAGCTCCATTAATTTCTCGCTAGAATGCCAAATATCAGCCAATGCTTGTTTTTTTTCCTCTTTAGTCTGCGCCTCGGCCAATTCCTCGGCAGACCATTTAATATGGGTTAGAGGCGTTCGAAATTTATGGGTAACAATTGTTATAAATTCGTATTTCAAAATATCTACTTCTTTAAGTTTCGACCAAACTAAAGCGCCGATAAAAACCGCAACAGAACTTGTCAATAGTGGAATAATCCATATAGGCAGTCCCTGCGCTCTTGAAACAATAAATTGATTAAGAAAACTAATGCCAGTTATAAAAATGCCGACAAGAGCAACCAAAAAAGCGTACATAACCGCTCGTTTAGCCGCAATTTTTATATCAAGAAGATCGTATTTAATGATTCCGTAGGCAATGGGCACCGTGTAAAGGCCGATGAAAATGGATAAAATCGGATCTATATAAATTCCATAGATTGGCAAAACAGGTATGGAGCCTATAATGTAGCCAAAAAATAAACCGACCAAACTGTAGCGCAATCTGTTTTTAAGCTCGAAGTCCGCAGATCTATACGCCTTAATAATGTGATACATAAAGTAAATGACGACAAGATAAAGAAAGGCGCTGTTTAGCCAGTAAAGTTTTCCGGTAACGTAATAATTTTTAAAATAAAGATACGGCTTCGAGGGCAACATAAATAAATCAGGAAATGAAATAAAAAATATCAAAAGAGAAAAAGCCAGCGCATACATCACAATTATGGCTTTCTTCTGTTCTTTAAGTTTTCCAATAATGGCAAAAACCCAATGGGCCGTAAGGGAAGCTATAAAAACATTATTGATGTTGAACATAAAAAATAATCTTGACTTGTCTGGATCAGCGATATTGACTCCTATCATGTGCGAAAGTTCAAAAATAGATACAGATATGCTAAAGAGAAAGAAAACAATATTGACTGGCTGTCTTTTTCCCTTAAGCCAAACAAAAAAACCAAGTGAAAGAGTTAAAATGGCGGAGAGCAGAAAGCCTATGTTTGTAATTAAAAGTTCCGGGTGCATGAGTAAATCACTTACCACTAATAATATCGCATGGCAAATCCCTCCACAAGCAATCAATATTGAAAATGACCTCTTGGCTGTATAATCATATCGAGCGATGTCTAATGTCAGAAAGATTTATTGGATAAAATCAAATAAATCCTTAATTGGATAGGCTGTTTTTTAAAATGGCGAAACGGAAAAAAAAGTCAAAATTTCATTATTTAAGATATACTTTGTTGGCTTTTGTATTGGCTATTGTTATCTTTTATTTTTTTCAAAAAGAACAATCGGCTGGCGAAGCAAACTACAGTCAAATTGCTGAGTTTTCAGTCGAGGCGGATACATCGAAAAAGGATATCTTAGAAAAGCTTTATAACCAGGGATTTATAAAATCTAAAAGCCTGACTGATTTACTTATTTTCTTTTCGCCTATCTTCAAGGACGTAAAAAATGGAGTCTATAATTTATCTAAAAACATGAATCCTTTGGAGATTTATAGAGAATTAAAAAATCCCTCTTTAATTTGGATTACTATTCCGGAAGGATTACGAAAGGAAGAAGTCGCGAAAATCGCGGCCACTGAATTGAATTGGGATTCCGCGGAAAAAGAAAAGTTCCTCAATTTAAAATTGCCAAAAAGTGAAAAAAGTATGGAAGGATATTATTTTCCTTCTAAATATCTGGTCGCGCCGAATTTAAAATCTTTTGATTTTGGAAAAATAATGATGAGCAAATTTAAAGAAGAGGTGCAGGAAAGTGAATTTATTAACAATGCCATAGACATAGAGACTGCCGTAATTATTGCCTCTATGCTAGAGAGGGAGGCGTCAGGAAAATCTGACATGGATTTAATATCCGGTATAATCTGGAACAGACTTTTTGCGAATATGAACTTGGAAATTGACGCGACCTTGCAGTATGCTAAAGGAAACGAGAAAGATGGCTGGTGGAGAAAAGTTTCATCAAGAGACAAGAATATTGATTCGCCTTATAATACTTACACGAATTTGGGCCTTCCCCCTTCCGCCATATCTAATCCCGGCCTTAACGCAATAAGAGCGGCTTTTAATCCAACAGTAACAGCCTGTTTTTATTATCTGCATGACAATAATGGGAAAATATATTGTTCTCGCACCTACCAGGAACATATTTCAAAAGTTAATATATATCTAAGGTAGAATAATGAATAAAGAGGTAATTAAAAAACCAGCGTGGAAGATTCTAGCGGTTTTGGGAGCTGTTATGGTTTTTGCTTTTTTGGTTTTTGTCCGTTCTTCCACATTTAGCGGGGATTATGATATAGGAAGTTTCGACGACCAGAGCGCTAAGATAATATTTACGGCCGCTGGCGATTATGGCGCGTCAGTTGAAACAGATAAAGTTCTCTCTCTTATACCCCTCCAAAAAAGTAATTTCCATATAGCCCTCGGGGACTTTAGTTATGGCGTCTTAGAAACAGAAAAAGATTGGTGCAAATATGTTCGCTCTTATGTCGGAGAAGATTTTCCATTTGAGCTCATCGCGGGCAATCATGAAAGCAATGGTTTGGACGGCCATATTGACGAATTTGCTAAATGCCTTCCGAATTTAATACCAGAAATAAATGGCGCTTATGGCAAGGAATATTATTTTGATTATCCCGCGATTAAACCTATTGCCCGACTTATTTTGATCTCGCCGGCTTTAGACTTTGAACATGTCAAAAATTATTCCTATGTTTCGGGAACTGCCCAGTTTAACTGGTTAGATGACGCAATCTCTTCGGCCAGAAAGTCGGGAATAAAATGGACTGTAGTAGCAATGCACCGCGAATGTTTGTTTCCTGGAAGAAGCGATTGTTTAGCTTCCTCTTCGTTAATCAATTATTTAATTAATCAGAAAGTGGATTTAATCTTGCAAGCCAACGCCCATATTTACACTAGAAGCAAGCAATTGAAATGTCTTATCGCGTCCGAGCGCGGTATTTTATATGATGAAAATTGCGTAGTTGATAATAAATTGGGAAATATCCTGAAAAAAGACGCGGGCTCGGTCATAATAGTGGCAGCCACTGGCGGCAGAGATTTGAGAGAATCCTCTGAAAACGGCGATGCTTATAAATATCTAGAAAAAATTATGAGTAAAAATGTAAGGCCGACTCACGGCATTTTGAAGGTCACTATTTCCGAGAGCGAACTTCGCGGACAATTTATTCCTACGGATCTAAACGGCTTCTCTGACACATTTATCATTCGCTGATTTTTCAAGTTTTTAGCTTTAATTTAATGGTAAATGTGGCTCCCTTATTTATCCCCTCGGACTCTACCGTAATCTTGCCTCCATGCTTTTCAATGATGTCACGGGCCATGTAAAGCGATACGCCGATGCCTTCAGTATCAATTCGCTTGGCGTAAGCTCCCCTAAAAAATTTCTTGAAGATGTTCCCGATTTCTTCTTTGGGAATGCCAATGCCTTGATCCGAAATTTTCACGGTAATTTCTCCAAGCCTTTCTTTTAAATCAATCGCGATTCTGTCTTGTTTTTTGCTGAAATTAATGCTGTTTTCTATCAGTATTTGGAATGCGAATCTGATTTTACTTTTATCAAGCATAATATCCGGCAAAAAAGGATCCGCTTTGAAATCTATTTTAATATCCTTTATTTTTAGCTGATCTTTGTATCTTTCGATCACTCCGTCAAGAATTTTATTCAGGTTATATTTTTCAAAATTATATTTGTATAGCGATCCTTCGGACTTCGAAAGACCGATTAGATTATCCGTCAATTCTTCAAGCCTGACTCTGGCGTTGTCTATAGCCCCCGTTGCTTCTTCTTTAGTTTGCTCGTCTCGAGCGCCTTGTAAATTCTCAAGAGACCACTTTATGGATGTTAAGGGCGTCCTGAATTTATGAGTAACGACTGTCACGAATTCGTATTTAAGATTATCTAAAGATCTAATTTGCGTCCATACCAATCTGGCAATTGCCACAACAACAATGCCGGAAGCAAAAGGAATAATCCAGCTTGGAAAATTTGGCAGTCCCGCGGAAATTATATTATTGATGGCGTTAATAATAATAATCAAAATTCCCACGCCACCGACGCTAAGCGTGTATATAAGCGCCCTTTTTGCCACTATTTCTATATCCAGAAGTTCGTACCTTAATATGCCATAAGCAAGGGGAATTACATAAAGACCCATAAAGCTCCCTAAAATTGGATCTATGGCGATATTGTAAGTCGGCAACATAACGGTAGAGCCGATCAAATATCCGGTAATAATAGTATAAAAGAAATATCTCAATCTGTTTCTTTCTATCTGGTTAGCTGTAGAATAAGAACGCCATAAAGATATAAGGCTGATTAAAGCGACAATAAGAAAAAAAAGGGCGGAAATCCAGAAAAGCGAACCGGCGTTGAAATAATTCGGGAAATATAATTTTTGAACGGAGTCTCGCAGATATGAAACGGGAGAAATTAAATACATTATAATTATTGCCGTCGCCATTCCGTACAAAATCCGCAAAAAATACCCTCTATTTGAAATTTTATTAGTGATTGCGTATATCCAATGCAATGTAAGGCAAGGAATTAAGACATAAATTGATGTAATCATCAAAATTGCTCTTGAAAGAAAGGGGTCCTTGATATTTACTCCTACAACATAGGCGCTTTCAAAAATTGCCAAAATTATGCTTAGTGAAAAAAAAATAAAATTTGATTTTCTGGTCCATCCTTTTGACATTATGAAAATAGCCAAAAAAAGAATAACCAAAATTGAGCTTACGGCCGCGATATTATTAATCAGTAGCCTAAAATTTTCCATATTATTATTCTATTATTATATCTAAAATTCGTCCTTGCTGAAATGACATCCAAGATAGGATAATTGGAGTGTCTGATATATTATCTTGGCTAAGAAATATGAAAAGAGAAAGTCAGAAAATAAAAATATTGGCAAAATTTCTTTTGGTTTTTTTGGTTTTTTCCACAATGATATCTTTGTTGAATTGGAAGCTCATTTCCTTTCAATTGACATCGTTAATTCCCTACGGATTCGACTTAAGCGGCCACTTTGCTATCGGCAAATGGTACGCTGATAACGTATTTCCATCAACTTGGGGCTGGACCAACAGCTGGTATTTCGGCATGCCTTTTCCTCAATTCTATCCTCCGTTATTCCCCATTCTTTTGGCCGTCCTAACTAAAATCCTGCCACTTTCTTATGACACTCTAGCAAACACGACTTTACTTCTTTCTATTTTTCTAATCCCCGTACTTATATATTCACTTATCAAACTGTTGATAAAAAATGAATTAGCGGGATGGTACGGAGCGTTAGCTTCGGTCCTGCTTATTTCTTCCCCGACCTTTAATTATTACGGTAGCACCCTAGAAAGCGTTTTTGTGGTGGGCCTTGCGTCGCAAACTTTAGGATTTGTCTTTTTTCTTTCATGGCTTTATTTTTTTATGAGCTTTGAAAAGAATCGCTCCAGTAAAATTTTATCGGTTTTATTTTTATTTCTTCTATCTATAACGAACATTCATCTTTTTGAGGCTTCCTTAATAATACTTTTGGCCTTCATTTTGCTGTCTAGCGGCCGGTTTTTAAAAGGCAAAAAATTGGATTTTATTAAATTCGATTTTGGCAGAGCATGGTGGTCACTGTTGGCTTTTTTTGGCGCTGCTTTCTGGTATATTCCAATGCTTTATTTCTTTAATTATTCTGCCGGCAGACCTATTGGAATTGGGTCAAAACTGCATTTTTTTGAGATATCGTTTATCTTTTTTATTTTTACCGCTATTAGTTTATTAATCGCCTTCAAAAGAAAGGAAGAAAAAATATTTTTATTGGGTCTAAGTTCAGTATTGCTGACCTTGCCTCTTTTTTTTAGTTTGGATCAGCTTATTCTAAAGTTACCGATACATTTCTATCGCTTTAGCAGCGTTTTTTATTTATTATCCATAATTTTAGGTTCATATATTTTGGCTAAATTAATGGATGCTATTGCCTCAAAAAATATGAAACAAATAGTTTATGGCGGATTTATTATCGTAACAATTCTCTTTTTTGCGCCAAAAATGATAAGCACTTCAGACGCGAGGCTGACAAAAAATTACGATCAAGCGAAAACCATTGAGATGGCGAGATACGTCGGTTCTCTCTCTGGAATCACCAATGTTGATTATGACCGAACCGACAATGCCTCCTCCTTTAATTTAAATACTGAAATCGCCAAATACGGCGGCAAGACTTCCTACAGCGTTTTTAGGGAGTCAACTCCGACTTCCCTTTTTGCCGTGCCTGTTAGAAACAATTTCTCGGCCTCAAGCGAAAGAATCGGTATTTACTCGCCGATAGCGGAAAATAGTTATTTTCAAAGTCAAAGTATTGAAGCTCGTCTTTTGAGAGCGGAATTTATGGGCATTTCAAATTTCCTTGTTCATTCGCCAAAAATTATCAGTGAGCTTGAACAAAATCCCCTGGTAAAACTAGAAAAGCAATTTCCCGGCTGGAGGTTATTTTCATTTAAAAATCAAATAGCGAGAGTAAGTTTTCTTGATAATCTACCCGCCGCCCTTTTGGCTGATTTTGATACAAAAATCAGGAAAGCTAATGACTATAGCTATGTCAAATTTCAGGAGGAGGCGCTATACCAAGGCCAGCTTGAAATAATAATGGCAAAACCGAAGTCAGACAAAATAGACGATCTAGATAATATGGAAAAATATGGCGCTTTAATATTATCGGATTATTCTTATCATGACCTCCAAAAAGCATTTGAACAAATAAGCGTTTATTCAAAAAGAAGGCCTGTCATAGTCATTGCTAGCCCAGACCCATTATTTGAAAAATTGATTGGACTTGGCAAGCCGCATAAAATTTTTGCATTTGGCAGATTGAATGAGAATGATGAACTTGGCATTGACTGGCAGTATAGAGAAATTTTTCAAATATTGAAAAAAAATAAAATACCGATTCTCTCCCCGCGTCCAAAGATTAGCTATGAAATAAAGGATGGAGAAATAATCGGATCTTTTGAAAAAATGACAGAGCAGCTTCCGATACTGATAAAAAGTTCTTATTTCCCCACATGGTCAACCGCCAACAAAGAAAGGCCGCTTCTAGCCGGACCTAATTTCATGATGATTTACGCGGATACTGATTTTGTTTTAAAATTCGGCAAGCATTGGTCGTATGCTTTCGGTTTCTATATAACCTTCATCGCCGGATTAATTTTTATGATATTGATTGCTCGAGCTATTTTTGCGCCTAGTTATAGCGTCCCAAAAGATGATAAAACTTAATTTTTATCACCTCTATGAATGTTTTGAGGGAGTCTCCAACCATTCTAAATTTTGTGCCCGATTTATTTTGCCAGTTCACCGGCAATTCTTTAATGGACATTCCGTTTTTTTTGGCAATATATAGAAGCTCCACATCAAAAGTCCATCCCTTAATTTTTGCTTTTTCAATCAGTTTCCTGCCGGCTGAAGCTTTAAACATTTTAAATCCGCATTGGGTGTCAAAAAATGGCAAATTCAAAAACTTTCTGATAAAAAAATTTCCGCAGGCGCCGATAATGATTCTCGGTAATTTTTGAGGCAGTGATATTATGGACTTTTTATGCCTTCTTGATCCTATTAAAATATCCGCCTCTTCCATGGTGTCAAGAAAATTTTTAATTTCCGCAAGTTTGGTGGAAAGATCAGCGTCCATAAAGAGCCAGACTTTGCCTCTGGCATTTCTAAAGCCAGTTAAAACGGCATGGCCCTTTCCGCAATTTGTCTTATAGCTTATGACTTTGTCCGGCGGGACTAATAGGCTTTTTGCCAAAGCTAATGTTTTGTCGATCGATCCATCGTCAACGACGACTATTTCAGACTTAAAATCAAGCTTGCTTATGTAATTTAAAATTTGATGAAGAGTATCTGAAATCACCGCTTCTTCATTGTAGGCGGGAATAATTATAGATAAAAAAATATCATCCGCGGGTAAGTTTCCATCCTTCATATTAATTAACTTCCGCTACCAGAGCCGCTGCCTGAGCCGCTGCCTCCTCCGCCTCCTGTAACTGTGCCTGTGGTAACGCCGCCGATTAATTCATCGAGAAAGTTGCATTCATAGCCTTTTGGAAAACCGCTGTTTGGCAGATTTGGATCTGTTTCGCCAACGACAATGCCGACTTTATTATTTGTGCTTCTCTCAAGAAGCGCCCAGACACATCCGCCTCTTAAATCCTTGTTGGGCTGATATATGTAGCAATAGCCTTTTATCGGATCGTTGATAGGATCCTTTGGCAGAGTATTAAGATAAGCTGGGATCAAAGAATCTATTGAACCGCTACTCTCCGGGGCCCAAGCGGGCGGATTTTCACTATTGCCGCAATAGGCTACTGAAGGAATACCAGCGGAACCATTTTTCAATCCTGTGCTACTTTCAGTTGTCTGCCCGGAACCCGCCGGGTCAATGCCCGGGAGTTTTCTTCCATTATTTAAATAATAAAATTCAAGAGCCAATTTCATTTTCCTCAAATCCGTAACTCTCTCTACATCTCTTGATTTAGTTCGGCCTGATACGACCGAAGAAAAGATAATTGAGGCAAGAAGGCTCACAATTCCTACAATAAATATCAACTCAACCATGGAATATCCTCCGATTTTCTTAAAAAAGATTTTACTCATTTATTTAATAGGGGCCGCTAAAAGAGCGTCATTGGCCTTAAGAACTTCAATTTGATTCCTGATTTCTATCGCGCTCGGGCCCGATATCGTAATGTATGAAATTATGAAGCTTGAGACTAAGCACGCCAAAATTATCACCCATAAAGTAAATTTCGCGCTTCTATCGCTGATGGCTAATTTGTTTTTTATCAGCCATTTCGCCAAGTTGGAGACTTCTTTTTTTGTTCCCAAACTGTCATGATTAAAATACTCTTGACTCGTCTCTGTTTCATTGAATTTTTTTATATTGTCTTCGTCCATGCTTTCATGATATTGATAAATTGCTAAAAAAACAAGCTGAAATGTCAATATCAGAAATTTCCACCCGGAACTGCAAAATGAAGTGATTCTATGAAATCAAGTTGGCTAGTAGATTCTCCTAAAGTTCGCATACAACAAATTTGTCCTATAGGACAGATTTATTGTATGTCATCTGTGAGCAGGGTCAGCAAAACTTTAAAAGCTTTTAGTGGAGTTTTGGAGGAAAAGCCTCCAAAAAAGGAAAAGCCTCCAAAATTTTAAACACATCGAAACTATCCGACCGTGACAGTTCGATGTGTGTGTAATTTTTTACTATATCGAGGTGTGTCATTGAGGGGTCGCCTCGATGTAACCGATGTACTCGTCTAGGACAGCCTCCGTATCCTAACCAATAGCTTCACACCACCTGCATGGGAATTAAGTAATTGATTCC
>CAYJVZ010000022.1:0-10911 GCA_964373765.1 uncultured Candidatus Saccharibacteria bacterium
GAAAAATAATCTGTTGAGCGTCTGGGTTAATAAAAAACCACGGACGCTGAGCAGAATGTATTACAAAAATGTGGAACGTCTTTTGACCTCCGTAAGATTCCAGACCGTTAACCATCCAGAATTTACTTTTTGGTATAAGATTTTCTACCAAAACGGCAGAAAAGTTATACCGATTAGTATAAAGAACATTCTGACCTCGTCACTATCTCTTGCGATTTGGTTTATGGATGATGGTAATAAAAATCACCAAGCGGTGTTTCTCAACACTCAACAGTTTGAGAAGCATGAGCAAGAACGATTAATTGAGTGTTTGAAGTATAATTTTGGATTGGAATGTTCTTTAAATAAACATTCCATTTCGAACGGTAAACAGTTATACCGGATCAGAGTGAACACACAATCAACTTCAATCTTGCACAAACGCATCAAAAGGTATTTATTGCCATCAATGCGGTATAAGATTCCGATTGTCCCCGTAACGACTTAGTTCTGAAAGAACGAGATAGCAGATGCCTTTGTGCCAGACACAGAGATGACACTGCTATAACACGTCGATGACCTCCTTCTATAGGAGGTTAGTGATATAGTCTATTCCTTTGGTAACAAAGGGTAACAATGGAGCTGGGTTCAGACCGTGGAGAGGCGAAGCCTCTCCAACGGTCAACAAACCAACAACCAACAACTAACCACCAACAACCAATCAAGAAGATTGCGAGTTGGGAGTTCAATGTTAGGAGTTGGCAGTTGAATTGCTTCGCAATTCCACAGTCTGAATCCAGAAATTAAACGACAAAACAAAATCGAGTTTCGTTTATTAAATGATGATAGAAGAATTAAATCTGTTAGCGGCGGTCACTCGCAGTAATGTGAGATGAACCAGTCAACTAATATCGGTGAAACCCAGCAGGGCAACGACCAACAACTAACCACCAACAACCAACGGTATCTCGTTGGAAGCTGGCAGTTATCAGTTGGCAGTTGTGTAAGCAGGGTAATACCGAGGGAAGTTTATTAAACACCCGTAGAGACTACACGTTGACCCCGATGTCACTTCGCTCAAAAGCGAATGACCGGGAAGATATAGTCCGATCCCGCCAGTAATGGCGGTGTTTGGAAGCTCTAAGCCAAAAGCTTTAAGCTCCAAGCTACTGTTGCGTGAGACAGGTTGGTCTCCTATCTACTGCAGGCGTTGATTCTTGAGAAGAGTTCCAGATAGTACGAGAGGACCTCTGGGAACTAACCTCTGGTGTGTCTGCTGTCGCGCCCGCGGCATCGCAGAGTAGCTATGTTGGGAAAGGATAAGCTCTGAAAGCATCTAAGAGCGAAGCCAACTTCAAGATTAGGAATCGATCCAGTGCGAAGCACTGGGAAATTCGAAGCACGAAGCACGAAATTTTAAACAATATCTAAATTCAAAATCATAAATTCAAAACGGACACCGATCAGTTTCCATTTAGGATTTTAGGTTTTGATTATTTGAATTTGTTTCGGATTTCGTATTTAGAATTTCGGATTTTCCAATACTTCGCATTGGAAGAGACCCGTGGGAGATTACCACGTTGATAGGCTTCAGGTGTAAGTGCGGTAACGCATTCAGCCGAGAAGTACTAATTCGTCCATCCTATTAGGAAATTTATAAATCAATCTTTTTACAAAATTACCAATCACAAAATATAATTGAGCTTCATAGTCTGGTGACTAGACGCGGTGGAAACACCTCTTCCCATTCCGAACAGAGAAGTTAAGCGCCGTAGTGCCGATGATACCCAGCGCTTTCTTACGAAACCGGAAGACAGCAAATAAAATAGTTGTCTTTCTGTCCACTTAAACCAGTTTGGTGGGAAAGTGCTGGGCAAAGTAGGTAGTCGCCAGTCTATGGAGCTCGATTTGTTTTTGCAAGCATGACCGAATGTGAATTATTTTCCCTCTACTGTATAGTCATAAATAAATAATATATACTATCGATATGCTATCTTGGTCATCAAAACGTAAATTACTATACATTTTATCGTTCGCATTTTTGGTATTTCTGCTAGTTGTTATTCCCACTCTTTTTTTAATAAAAAAACAGCCTACTTGTAGCGATAACAAGCAAAATCAAGGTGAGCGAGGCATAGATTGTGAAGGCCCATGCAAACTGGTATGTCTTTCTTCCGTTATAAATCCAATAGTGGAGTGGCAGAGATTTTTTTTAGCTGGCAGCGGAAACTACAACGCCGTTTCTTTTATAGAAAATACCAATGCCAACCTTTGGTCGCCCAAGGCCGATTATATTTTCAGGCTTTATGATGAGAATGGGATTTTGGTTACCGAAAGAGAAGGTTCCACTAGAATTCCATCAGGGAAAAATTTTCCTATCTATGAGTCAAATGTCAAAACGGGCGGCAGAACACCGTCAACAATAACATTTGAATTCAAACAATTTGCACCCTGGCAGAGAGATGAAGGAAATGTTAAAGAACTTCGAATTACAAAAAAAAGTCTGTCCAACGACAATAATAAAACTCGTTTAGATGGAACAATTAAAAACGAAAATGTCTTTTTAGTGAATGACGTTGAAGTTATAGCTATTATTTATGATAGATTAGGCAATGCCATTGACGCGGCTAAAACATTTGTAAGTGAAATAGAAGATAACCATTCTGTTAATGTGGTCTTTACATGGCCGAAAGTAATTAAATCAGAAGATGTTTCTCGAGTCGATATAATTGCTTTTTTTAAGCAATCTTGATCAATGTTTCTTGGCGATTTATTGACTTGGTTTAGGAAAAAGATGTTTACCATGGATTCCAAGATCGATTGGATAATGTTTTTAGCCATTTTGCCGATCTTGGGAGCGGGGCTTGTGACGATGAATTCATTTGTTGGTGAAACAGATTTTTTCTTCAAACAAATAATTTGGATAGTTTTGGCCTTGGTCGTATTCTTCTCTTTGAGTTTTTTAGATTATCGCTTTTTGAGGCGAACGGCAGTAATAATATCTCTTTTTATTGGTTCAATTTTAGTATTAGTACTGTTGCTTTTAATGGCCGATGCCGTTCGGGGAGTGCAGAGTTGGTTTAATATCGGATTTTTTGCCATTCAACCGACTGATCCAATTAAGCTCATTTTAATATTTCTTTTGGCGAAATATTTCAGCCGGAGGCATGTTGAGATCGCTCACTTCCGACATATTTTAGTGTCAGGATCGTATGCTTTCATATTGTTCGCGCTCATATTGCTTCAGCCAGATTTTGGATCAGCCATCATTATTTTCCTCATTTGGCTTGGCATGGTTCTTGTTTCAGGCATTTCAAAAAAACATTTAGGCGTGGTTTTTTTGGTCATGATTATTGTCTTTGCCGGCCTTTGGACATTCGGCTTTCAGGATTACCAGAAATCAAGAATAATAAGTTTTCTTAATCCACTGACTGATATTTCTGGTTCTGGCTATAACGCTTACCAATCAACTATAGCGGTTGGTTCCGGCCAATTAACCGGCAAGGGAGTGGGTTTTGGCACTCAATCAAGACTAAAATTTCTACCCGAATATCAGACGGATTTTATTTTTGCGGCGTTCGCGGAGGAATGGGGTTTTCTTGGAATCTCAATATTCTTTTTGTTATATGGAATAGTTGTTTGGAGAATTATTTTAAATGCCATCCGAGGATCAACTAATTTCGAGATTCTGTTTGCCATAGGTCTCTCAATTTATTTTATCAGTCATTTTATAATACACGTCGGCATGAACATAGGCGCTTTGCCAATAACAGGTCTTGTTCTTCCTTTTATGAGTTATGGAGGTTCACATTTAATTACAGAGTTCGCGGGCTTAGGTATTCTTATGGGAATGCGCCGCTACAGCAGAGTGGTTCACAAAGACATGACGAAAAACGAGTTTCTCGGAATATAAAGAGGCGGATCTATCAAAGTAAAAGCTAAAGAGAAAAATTCTTTTTTAACGGGATATAATCATTCAAGCAAAATGATAAACGAAACTCTAAAATTAACTAGTCAAACATCACCAAAAAAGCGGCGGCAAAAAAAACAATCGAGACTATAAGAAGAACAGTATTAGCTTGTTTCTCACTTTTTGCCATACCGGATCTAATCAAGAGTTTAACCAACTTACCCCCGGACTCATTATTATTTTGCCCAGTTCTAGAAAAACTTTTTACTTCAGGCTCTTCAAATTGTACGTTTACCATGTCTTTATTTTATATTTAGCGCTTAAGAAAGTCTAGGCAAAATGTTAACATTGTTAATCTTTATAAAGAGCCAATGTGTTAGCTATAGTATTGGCAAGGTTAAACTTAACTACTATTTTTTTATACAGTTTCTCGGAATAATTTCTCCTTATATTTTCGTTTTCGGCCATATTTCGCAATGCTCTTTTGAGACTAGAGATATTATTACTTTCAAAGAGTATTCCAGATTCATCATCTAATATATCGTTAATGCCCGGAATATTGGATCCTATGACCGGAATTTTATTTATTCCCGCTTCAAGAATTACAAAAGGAAGGCCTTCCTTCAAAGAGGGAAGAACAAGAAAATCAAATGCCAAGATATATTTTGAAGCGTTTTCGATAAAGCCAGCCAAAAATACTTTATTTTTTAGATCAAGTTTGTCTACGAGCCTCATCAGTGGCTCCTTCTCTTGGCCTTGACCGACAATGAAAAGTTTCGCCTCAAAACCGAGTTCTCTAAATGCCTTAATAAGAACAGCTAGATTTTTATTTGGATGCAATTCTCCAATTGCTCCAATCCATATTTCTTTATCATCTGTATATTCTTTATAAGAGATTTTTTTCCGGGCCTCATTCTTTTTTGTCTGGCTTATCTCGGCTATACCGTTATAAATAAGATGGACTTTTCTTTTTCTCACAAACGGCATCTTAAGGCATTGATTATAATTGCCAGAGGAAACCGTAATTATATAGTTTGAGAAGAGAACCGTAAGCCAACTTATTTTCCACAAGATCAATCTCGATATGAGATCTCTCTTTTCATTGAAAGGCCAGCCGTGAACAGTGAATATTATTTTTTTAACGCCAGTGATTTTTCCGGCCATCGCCCCCAAAATTCCCGCCTTGGAACTGTTCAAGTGAATTATGTCTGGTCTGTAATTTTTTATGGTTTTTATAATCTCTATAAATGTCAAGAAGTCGGATATAAAAAAAATATCTCTGGAGAAATTTTTTATAAAAAAAGTTTCAGAAATACCTTCTGTCTTTAACTTAAGAGCCAATAGACCCTCATTTTTTTTTCCATCTCCCGAATCTCCATATATAACGGCGCTCGCATACTGATTTCTCGGCAAGGCGCGCGATATCTCATAGACATATTTTTGAGCGCCGCCCCAATTTGACTTTGTGATTATGTAAAGAATTTTAATTTTGTCACTAGTGCCGTTCATACGTTTCTTTTATAAAATTGCATAACTTTATAACACTCATAGATCAGATCATGTTGTATATAAGCGTCGACTTTATTGAAAATTGAAACCTTTCATGTAATATAATCAGCATTATCTAATATGGTCAATATTCATAAAAATGAGCCTTACATTCTTGTTTTGGGAGATTTTGTGGTTTTTCTCTTATCACTTCTGCTAATGCTTATTATTCGCTATGGCGGTTTGCCGAACGCGTTGCTTTTTTTTAGGCATTTTTATCCCTTTTTTATTTTATTTCTTGTAGTCACTTTGATATTCTACATTGCCGGCTTGTATGACAAACACACAGTTATAATAAAAAATAATCTGGCCAAGATCATATGGAACGCCCAAATTGCTCATATAATCGTGGCCGTCTTATTTTTTTATTTCATACCTTATTTTCTGATAACTCCGAAAACCAACCTCTTTATTTATTTGTTGTTTTCTATTTTATTAATGATCGGTTGGAGGACATATGGCTATGATAACTTCATAAGCGGAGCGAAACAAACTGGCATTATTGCCGGCGCGGGCCCTGACACCAATGAACTTTTTTTAGAAATAAATAATAATCCAAAATACAAGCTTTACCTCGCTTCAAAGATAGACCTTGATTCTATTGACATTGATGAATTCAAAGGAAAGTTAAATCATTTTATAAAAGATAAACAGATTTCATTTATAATCATTGATCTTCATAATGATAAAATTGCTCCAATAATTCCCGATATTTATCAACTACTATTTTCAAATATAAAAATTATTGAATTATATAAAATGTACGAAGATATATTTGATAGAATTCCGGTTTCTCTAATACGCCACGATTGGTTTCTGGAAAATCTCTCTACCACGCCGAAGATCACATTCGATATCTTTAAAAGGACAATGGACATCGTATTAGGATTAGGGCTCGGAATTTTATCCCTAATAATTTATCCTTTAGTTTGGGCTGCTATTAAGATAGACGATGGCGGGGTTTTCTATAGCTTCCAAGAAAGAGTCGGTAAAAATAACAAATTAATAAGAATCGTAAAATTCCGAACAATGACTTTGGCCAACGATAAAGCCATGTGGGGTGATCAAAATTACAATGAAGTGACAAAGATCGGTTCTTTTTTAAGAAAATTACGCATAGATGAACTGCCTCAACTCTGGAATGTTTTTTGGGGAGACATATCTCTAATCGGTCCAAGACCGGAATTCCCCGGGCCGGTAAAAGTCTATGAATCGGAAATTCCTTATTACAGCATTAGACATTTTGTTAAACCAGGCCTCTCTGGCTGGGCCCAAATTTATCATAGCCAACATCCACATCACGGCACCTTTGTAGAAGATACTAAAGATAAGCTTTCATACGATCTCTATTACATAAAAAACCGCTCCGTCATGCTCGACATAAAAATTGTGCTTAAAACAATTAGAACACTTCTGTCACGAAGTGGGATATAGTAGTGTTCTAGTAATTATGAAAAAGACTAAAGTCGTTGTAACTGGGGGCTTGGGATTTATAGGTTCTCATATCGTTGATTCTTTGATAGACAAAAGTTTTCGCGTTTACAGTATTGATATTAAACCTATTTATCGCGCCAAGTATAAAAATGATAAAGCAACATATTATAAAGCGGATATAAGAAATTTAGAATCAATCAAACCAATAATTAAGGGCGCTAAATATGTTTTTCATACAGCCGCTATTCCACGAGTTCCCTATTCAATCTTATATCCGATTAAAATGCATAGAACTAACGCGCTAGGGACTCTAAATGTATTAATTTCCTCAAAAGAGGGCGGGGTAAAAAGAGTAATTTATTCGGCTTCAAGTTCAGCTTACGGAGATCAAAAAATGACGCCTCTTAGAGAGGATATGCATGTTAATCCGAAAAGTCCATACGGTCTTCAAAAATATATTGGTGAGCAATACGGACGAGTATTTAATGAAGTGTATGGAATGGGTTTTGTAGCATTAAGATATTTTAATGTTTATGGACCGCGACTTGATCCCGATGATGCTTACGCTCTTGTCATAGGAAAATTCCTTCAACAGAAAAAAAGAGGCAAGGCCTTGACCATTACTGGTAATGGCCGACAGACAAGAGATTTTACGCATGTTTACGATGTGGTCGAAGCAAATATGAAAGCGGCTCTAAGCACAAAAGTTGGAAATGGCGAAGTAATTAACATCGGCGCCGGCAGGAATTTTTCTATATATGATTTAGCGAAGTTGGTAGGAGGAAAAATTAAATATATTCCCGCTCGAGTAGAACCTCAAGACACTTTAGCAGATAATAAGAAAGCTCGTAGAATGCTTGGTTGGAGGCCAAAGATTAAACTTGAAGAGGGAATAGCAGAATTAAAAAAGGAATTTGGAATTGAATAATTTTGATAACCAGATATCTTTTGACGCCACTATCGCTACTTCATATCTTCACGTCAGAATTTGCGAAAATTGTCGAAAATAAGGCGCCCATCAGACACTCGACCGTGAGTGTTTGATGGGTAAGGCTTTTTTAGAATTATTAGTTCACCTCTTATTAATCTCTCCTTTCTTTCCTTTTTTGTTTGTTTGTCAAAACTTCAGAAATCCCTTATCTTTTGAAAGTACAACATGAGACACTACTATCTGTCAATTCCAGAAAATACCTCTAATTCTTTGCTATATAGGAGAATATTAATATAATAAATCGCATGCTGAAAATAAGGATTTTCGCCGCTATTCTCATGTTGGCCACTGCAGGCATGGCTTTTTTTGTTTTTAAAACCGAATCGGAGGATTCAAGATTTAATTTTAAACTCGGCCTTGATCTTCGAGGAGGGACGCATTTGGTTTATGAAGCCGATACTAGTTTTGTTGACCGAAGTGAAGTGGATGATGCTATGAATTCTCTTCGGGATGTTATAGAAAGACGGGTTAATCTTTTTGGCGTGTCGGAACCGATTGTCCAAGTGGAACAGGGAGGATTGATTGGCGAAGGCTCCGAAAGGCTGATAGTCGAATTGCCCGGCGTCGCTAATGTCGACGAAGCTGTGAAGCTCATTGGGCAAACACCTCTGCTTGAATTTAGACTGCTGAAAAATGATGATAGCTTGCCAGAATCAGGCAAAGAAATTGAGGCGGAGGAATACGAAACATATTTCGAAAGAACTGGTCTTACCGGCCGCTATTTGAAACGGGCAAATTTGGAATTTGGCACTGGTCAATCAACCCAACTAACAGGCGCTCCCACAGTTACCATAGAGTTTGATAATGAAGGAGCAAAATTATTTGCTGAAATTACCGGAAATAATGTTGGAAAAATATTAGCCATATTTCTTGATGGCGTGCCAATTTCAACTCCGGTTATTCAGCAGGAAATTATTGGCGGACAAGCCGTCATCACGGGAAGTTTTTCACCTCAAGAAGCTAGCACATTAGTTCGCAATTTAAATTATGGAGCTCTCCCGCTTCCCATATCGCTTCTTTCTAGTCAAACCATAGGATCAACACTTGGTGAAAATACTCTAAAGGAAGGTATTAAAGCTGGTTTCCTCGGTCTTATCCTTATAGCGGTATTCATGATTGTTTGGTATAGACTGCCCGGAGCATTGGCGGTTCTATCCCTGGCAACTTACCTATTTATCATGGCTCTTTTTTTTAAATTAATTCCAGTGACGTTAACTGCCGCGGGCATAGCCGGTTTCATACTTTCGGTTGGCATGGCGGTTGACGCCAACGTTCTTATTTTCGAAAGAGTTAAAGAGGAATTAAAAAAAACGAATAACTTGAATCAGGCTATTAAGCTGGGCTTCAAGCGAGCATGGCTTTCTATTAGGGATTCAAATATTTCAAGCATTATTACGGCAGTGATCTTATTTTGGTTCGGAACATCGCTTGTAGAAGGCTTTGCTTTGACATTTGGACTAGGCGTTATTGTGAGTATGTTTAGCGCCATTTTAGTCAGTCGAACCTTGTTGCTATCAGTCGGATTACATGAAAACATTAGCAAGAAATTTAGATTTTTGTTCGGTTCGGGATTAAAATAATGAGAATAATTCGCTACAGAAAAATATTTTTCGTAATTTCCACTATAATAATTATAGCCTCAATTTTCTTTTCTTTTTATTTTGGCTTAAATTTTGGCATTGATTTTAAGGGCGGCACGATTGTCGAAATCGAATACTCTGGCAATCGTCCGGATAAAACTTTAGTGGCTAAGGAAATAGAAACTCTATCAATCGGAAATTTTTCATTGAGAAGGACTGATGAAAGCGGCTTTATTATAAGATCTAACGAACTTTCAAATGATGCTCATTTAGCGCTGATAAATCGTCTCCAAAATTTAGGCCAAGGCTTTACAGAAAAAAGATATTCGTCAATTGGGCCGATTATCGGAGAGGAGTTGAGAAGTAAGGCGGTAATAGCCTTGATTAGTGTTTTGTTGGCAATAATTATTTTCATCGCCTACACTTTTAGAAAAGTGTCTGATCCAGTTTCATCGTGGAAATACGGTTTAGTGGCCATTCTTGCTCTAGTCCACGATATTATCGTGCCAACCGGAATTTATTCCATCTATTCTTATTTTACAGGAGCAGAAATTGATATTTTATTTGTAACCGCTCTCCTTGCGATTTTAGGATATTCTATTAATGACACAATTGTGGTATTTGACAGAATTCGCGAAAATTTAAATCTTAATCGCGATAAAAATATAAGAGAACCGTTTGAGGAAACCGTAGGTAAGAGCTTAAGCCAAACTTACGCTAGGTCTATAAATACCGCTTTAACAACTTTATTTGTTTTAATAATGTTGTTTATATTCGGCGGAGAGGCAACCAAGAGTTTTGCTTTTGTTTTGACAATTGGCGTAATTGCCGGCACCTACTCCTCCATATTTTTAGCCAGCCCTCTTTTGGTGGCTGTGGCATGGAAGAAAAAAAATATCTAAAGGCAGTTTTGGACCAGTTTTGAGCTTTTCTTAAATGACCTTATTTGGTATTGACTCGTAAGGACTTATATATATAATAGCTAGACCCCGAAAAGGGGAGTTGTGGTTCGTTGACAATTGAAAAGAGAATGTATTTGTTAGTAAGTGCAAGTCAAAAAGTTAAAAAGTTATAAAATAATTTCTTTGGGCAGGATCAAGTGAAAAATTTTAGAACATAAAAATAAAATATTATCTTTTATTTTGTTCCGTTCTAAATTTGCAAAGCAAATTTAACCCGATCCAATCGCGAGAGCGATTTGAATTTAGGGCGAATTACCCCAATCCCAGATGAGACTTCGTTTCATGGGAAGGGTAATTTAAAATTTGCTAGCAAATTTTAAATTAAGAGTTTGATCCTAGCTCCCCAAGTAGCATTACCTTCGGTAATCTACGGGGCGAGCAGGATTTCATCCTTCGCTTATCACGGCTGGTTATCTGGCATGATAAGTTTTTGGATGACGACTCTTAATCTTAATTAAGAGTTTGATCCTAGCTCCCCAAGTAGCATTACCTTCGGTAATCTACGGG
>CAYJVZ010000022.1:11011-11101 GCA_964373765.1 uncultured Candidatus Saccharibacteria bacterium
TGATAAGTTTTTGGATGACGACTCTTAATCTTAATTAAGAGTTTGATCCTAGCTCAGGATGAACGCTGGCGGCGTGGATAAGGCATGCAA
>CAYJVZ010000023.1:0-10808 GCA_964373765.1 uncultured Candidatus Saccharibacteria bacterium
GCGAATCGCGGGTTGTGGTATAATAAAAATCGGCTAATGAAGTCGCGTTCACGGAAATTGACTACTTAAGCCCAGCAATGATAAGATAAAATCATGAAAAAATTACACCATTTTTCTATAGTTATTGAACAAGACAAAGATGGATTTTTTGCGTTCTGCCCGGAATTACAAGGTTGTTATACTCAAGGGAATACTTACGAAGAGGTACAAGAGAATATCAAAGAAGCCATTCGCCTACATATAGAGGACAGAATTGCGGATAAGGAAAAATTACCCGTAACCAAATCGGTTAGTTTATCAAGCGTTGAAGTGGCGGTTTAGAACATGCCGAGATTGCCGAGGCTTACCGCAAAAAAGATAATTACGGTTTTAGAAAAAAATGACTTTGCTGTATCTCGTCAAGCCGGAAGTCATAGGATTTACAAAAATTCTATTGGAAAGCGAGTAACAGTTCCGGTTCACGGTGGTAAGACTTTGCATCCAAAAGTTTTGAAAAGCATCCTTAGAGACGCCGAGATTTCTGTTGAAAAACTTGAAGAATTATTAAAATAACCATGCCCAAATTCCCCGCCTACGAAATATACAAGGAATACGAAGATCCGGATAAATACAAAACCTCCGAGAAAAAGAAGGTGGAAAAAGCCTTGGAAGAGGCAGGCAAAGACCAGCTGGCCAAGCGCAAAGAGGGGGTAGAAAGTCCAGAATTCCGGGAACTCTTGGATCGAGAGAAAGAAAAAATCCAAGAATTCTTTGGAGAAGAAATAGAAGTTGCCCCATTGCCGGGAGAAATCACCCCCGAGCGCTATCAAGAATGGAAAGAAAAAGGGTTTGAGCTTCATTATCTGCCCCCGAAGAATTAACCGAAGATCGTAATCTGCCTGGCTGGCGGAAAAAACCAGGAAAACGTTACACGCCCAGCCGACAACATGGCATAGAGTTTTTTGATGAGATTAAAAAAGGCAATCTTCCCCCAGACTCCGCCAAACTCCCCGGCGCCTGGATTCTTATTGATGAACGAGAAAAACCTCAATACAAAGATGGAAAACAAATGTATGAAAATGACCCCCTGGCTTCCATTCTCGCAGATCTGCGAAAGAGAAAAATTATTCAGGATTTTCAAGTCAAAAATTCCCGGTTCAATGTCTCCCACAACGAACTCCATAAACCGGAAGTCAAAGAAGCCATTGCTGAAGCTCTGGGAGTTAAGCCAGAAAATATTCGCCTTCCCCGCGTCATCGAGTGGAACTACATAGGAAACGCATTCCATAACGAATGGGGCAACACCAATACCTGGGAATGGTTTGAAGATGATTATATGAATGGCCAGAGGCGCCTTTATGGCGGCCTCTCTGAGAACGGCGGTCTTTCGAGCGTTAACTGGTTTGGCCCTGACTATCGGCACGGCAACTTAGGTTTCCGTCCCCTGGTCGTTTTCTCTGAAGAGTAGGCCTGCCGGTAGGCAGGTACTTTGGGTTTTGGAGTTAGTAACTTCGGATCTTTGGTGTTTTAATTTTCTTCGCTCTCTTTTTACTCAAACACAATCTGTTTATTCTTCAACTGCAATTTACTTTTTAGACTTGATAGTAACCCCCGTTTTTCAATAATCGAGCCTTCTTTGAGGAGATATTTTGTATAGATTTGAATATTTATTTTCTCAAGCTCTTTTGCGTCTTTATCTAAGCCCAGTACCGTTCTCCGGAATTGATTGTATCGCACAACTTCTTGCTCAAGCCCCATCTGAACGCCCGAAATGGGACAAATTAGATGCACCTCTTAATACTGTCCCAAATGTCCCAAATCCCGAATAAAGACCCCCGACCGAGACACGTTGGCGGGACAGCGCCAAAACTGCTAAAATTCCCTCTAAAGGGTCGGTTTCCCGCCGTTGGCGGGACCGCGCCTTCACTATTATTGTTAATCAAAATGTGCGGCGGGGCTAGACCGACACTGCCCGCCATCAACATTTTTTACTTGTGGTGAGCGCAGTCGAACTATCGAGAGACCGAAAGACGTCCCAAAATAAAAAGAGCTGTTGCTCAGCTCTTGAATGGAAGTCTTGGAGCAAGCTTCCCTCTGTATGTTTTCTGGGGTTTACCAGCTTTTACCCGTTCCCAATTCAGCACTAGTTGTTTTACCTCCGGCCAAGCGTCTTCGCTGATTTCTGCCCTAACCTTGCCTGTTTTGGGATCCAAACGGAAATCACAAGTATTATCAAGCAGAACTCTTCTAGCTCCGGGAATTTTCATCAATTCGTCATAAATATCTTGATCAACAAGCCCTCTTCCTTTTCGCATATAGCCTCCTCCGGAAATCTTTTACCAAACCCAGCTTAGCTTGCCAATATCAACAATGAATGTCAACATATTGACAAAATGGGTGGTTATGGTGTAAAATGGGGGCAAGTAACGATGGCATCGTGCCTTCGTTGCGAGCTCTTTTAACCTCACAGCATTCTCTGAAAGGAGGCGAAAATGCGGTGTCAGTACTGTGCTTGGTCGCACGATCAGCACGATCCGAACTGTCCGAAGCCCGGATCGGTGGCAATGGAGATTTGGAGGCGTGGCCGGAAAGACGGCCGCGCGGGCAAGGAGCCCGTCGTCCACACCCTCGAGTCGTACCAGCGTATCTACCAGATGGGTTGGAACCAGGGCAATGTCGCCCTGGAGGAAGCCCAGAACGGCTTCGACCCGCGGTTCGATCAGGGCTAGCGTGCCACGAGTTGCGCCAACTCTCGACAAAAGTTGGCATCTTTTCCTAGCTCACGACATGTTCACCATGAGCGTGTCGAAGGGGTGTCGCGGGCTAAGAACGTGGATTGGGGAGTACGTGAAGTCTTAAACCCACCCGAGGAACCGTCGTGCGCGCGGCGTGTGAAGGGTGGTCGGTCGGCAAGTCGCCTAGCGGACTTGCTGGTCGGGTTCAACAGCTGGGCCATTCCAAAGGACGTTTCCCGGTCCGCGGAGTGGATTGAAACAGGGAGCTCTCCCGAACACGGCAGACCGGTGTCGGGAGGACGCTCAACAGGTCTGCTGGCGCGACTCGAGCGCGCCAGAGATTTGCCCCCCTGGAGTGATGACGGTTGACCGTCCACACTCCGGGGGATTTTTATTGGCTTGGCCTAAATTTTGAATCCGCCAGTTGGCGGAGCACAAAATTTAGCTGCCAAACAATAACCCCGCACTAATTTTGCCCTTGCGTAACTGGCGGCTCGCGTGTGGCGAGTAGCCACATCCAGTTTTGGGCGAAGCGAGCCGCCGTTTTTATTTTGAGAAAGCATAAAATAAGAAAAAACTTTGAACTGAAATAGAAAAATTTAGTGCTGGGGTTATTCCCAAAATTTGACATCATAATTGTTGCCGGTTATTATTTGAATATATGAACAAGAACACCCTTCACTTTAATTTGATTTTTAGGCCCGAGCCGGAAGGCGGTTTTACCGTGATAGTCCCGAGCTTGCCTGGTTGCGTCACATACGGCCGCGACCTTAAAGAGGCAAAAGAACTAGCCAAAGACGCCATTTCAGGTTATTTAGCCAGTCTTAAAAAACACGGCGAAGAAGTTACTTCTGACGCTGAAAATTTTGTTTCTAGCGTGGATGTAGTACATGCCTAAGCTTCCCGTTTTTACGCCAAAGCGGTTAAGTAAAATTTTAGAAAAAATGGGCTTTCAGCTAGATCATGCAACTGGAAGCTATTTTTTTTATGACCCCAAAAATAAAAGACGCGCAGTTGTGCCGTTTCACACCAACGATCTTCCTAGGGGTACAATGTTAAGCATTTTAAAACAGGCGGGGATTACCAAGGACGAACTCGAAAAGCATTTATAGCATCTCGACTTCTCGGGGATTTTTTATTTCCGGGAAATATCTTAGAATTAGATTATGCCAAACTCGCAACTTGTGGAATATATTAAACGGGCTCTTGCTGTTGGTCAGCACGAAGATCGGATTAAAGCAGATCTTTTAAAAACAGGATGGCCAACACGAGATATTGAAGAAGCGCTCAGTGTTGCTAAGCCCGCCGCGAATATTACGGCAAACATACCGCAAGAATCCATGATTTTGCACAATAACGCTACTACCCCTTCGAGTAACAATGAAAAGTTACCGGTAATATTGCGCATATTGAGAATGCTTTTATTACTAGGGGGCGCATTTAGTGTATTTTGGATTATTACAGGACCCTTTTTCTTAATTTTCGGTCCTGGCGGAGGACTTGCCGCATTCCGAGATCCGGTTGTTTTGCCGGGTTTTTTAAGAATACTAGCTTTAGCAACGTATTTTTTACTAAATGCATGGGGCTTGGGCAATAAAAAAAGGTGGGTTCTTGTAACATTTTTAATACCCTCGCTAGCCTTTCTTTTTCTTAGGATTGTTATTGAGGGCGTAGGTGTGGCTAGCGGCTTTGGGTTATTACTCCTAGTTCTACCTTGGCTACCCTTGTTTATTTACAGGAAAAATTTTGTTGGCAAGCACATCAACACGGCCGCAATTGCCCTTTCCATACTAGTTATCGGTTTGCTGATAGGGGCTTCTGTTATGGATTCCAGACAAAAAATACTAGAAAGAGGAGGGCAAAACTTTGAGAGACCGGAATCGAAACGTATTTATAAAAGTCAATTATTGAACGGCATTGGCTTTAAAGTGACGTTACCCGATGGTTGGACCCATGAAGAAAATCCTGACGGTGTAGCAATTGTGCTTTTTTATCCGTCGGGCTTGACTGCGTTGGAAGGCGTTGGTTCGAAGGTTTACCGAAAACAAACTCACTCGAGGACCTTTGAAGATTTTCAAAAAGAAATAAAGAAGAAAGATGCGGGACTGGGTAGTATAAACTATGGCATTGCCAATAGGGGCGGTTTTCAAACTATATTAGGAAATGGTTATCCGGGCATTGTTGATGATTCGTCCATTTTGTACGCTTTCACTGACGCTGGCTGGTATTTGGAATTCGTTGATCCACCATTTGATTTAAATTCTCTTCAGAAAATAACACAATGACGAATCAAAGGGGATTTTCGGCAATCGGAGGAATTATTATCGGTTTGGTTATTTTAGCCGCCGCGATCGGCATAGCCATTCTGATTTTACCCAAAACGACCGTTGGCTGGGAAAGATATAGGAATGAAGAATTTGGATACGAGATAAAATATCCGGATAAATATAAATTAGACGACACCCGTAATCCTGTTATAGAATCGGCGACAAGACGCATCGTTACTCTTAACCTAAGAGAAAAATATTATCCCGCCGATAGCGGAACTATATTTAGTGGAGTAAGTATAGGAGTAATTTTTAACAAAGATTACAATTCCATTGACAGCGAATGCGCTCAAGGAGGAGCTCTTTCGTAACTTTTCTCAAAATTTATAAATGGCCTGATTTTTAGCGTCCATGGCGGAATTTCAACGAGTGATTTCGAAAGTATACGATTTACTGACAGAAATTATCGCCACAGAAGCGAAAAGGGATGCGTGTCACTTGCGGGCAGGATATCACAAACCATCCGCACTTTAGAGAATGGAAAACTAATAACTCATAAGACCCTCTCCGAAGACAAAGAAGAAGAAGTTCTATCGGAAATAGATAAAATAGCTTCTACATTCAGATTGATTAAAAAAGATGAATTTTAAATCAAACAAACCGCTTGAGGTGCTTATTAATATAAACCTATGCCCGAAAAAATTAGATTACCGGAACCTTCGCCAGAACCGGAAAAGGAGCGTACCAATTTAATAGAACAAGCGCCCGAAATGGAACGAGTGCGCGCTAAGCCATCGGAACATTATGAGGAGTCCGACGAAGAGTTGTTTCAAAAGTACGTGGAGGAAATGGATTTGAAGCCGGAGGATTTTGAGAAAAAGATTTTAGATGTAGGAGCCGGCTCTGCGAAATTCGCTAAATGGGCAAAAGAACATAATGTAAGCTCGGAGATTTATAGCCTTGAACCATTTTTTGAGCCAGAGGAAAAATCAAAAGCAGTTAAGGGTCGAGCGGAAGAAATACCGTTCAAAGACGAATCCTTTGATCTAGTTATATCGGCCGGAGCCGTACCGCAAATTTTTATTGCCCCAGAGAGAGAACAGCCCGAGGTTATGGAAGAAAAGATAAAGCAAAGTTTGTCTGAAATGTTGCGAGTAATCAAAAAAGATATTCTACTATCCCAGGATTTAGAAGCGATTGGGCATTAGGGATGTCTGCTTATGCTGCAGGCATGACAAGTCTAGTTGCAGAAAATGTAGAAATAACCGACAAGGGCCTAGAAATAGTTATGCCCGGCCAGGAGAAAAAATAAGCCACTGTGGTACAATAAAATAGAAGTTGATAAAAAGGCCAACGAGCCCGGCCTGAATCCTGTGGAATTTATTCCGCTATGGTACAATAAAAGTGTAATCAAAAAGCTATGAAACAAGATTTCAATGAGCTAGTTGAATATTTGGACAAAAAGTTTACTAATGTCGATCAGCGGTTTGATGCTGTTGACCAGCGTTTTGATGTTGTAACAAAAGAATTAATGCGATTTGAATCAGATACCGAAAAAAGATTTTCCGGTCTGGAAGAAAGTTTTCGCCAGCTTCAGCATTCCGTAGATGCCTACGCCGCCAAGGCCGACACTTATTTTATGGAAATGGCGGCCTTATCCAATAAGGTTAATCGTTTGGAAAAATGGATTGAAGAGATTGCGGATAAAGTTGGAATCAAACTAAAATCTTAAAATCTAAAATTTGTCGGCCCGCCCTAGAGCGAAGAATGAGTTTAGAAAAATCAATGCTCCGCATCGAGCAAAGCGAGCATCGGAGCCATCAACATTTTTTACTTGTGGTGAGCTTGCCGAACTACTTGTGGTGAGCCCTTCGGCGGGGCTCAGGACAAGCTGCGCCGAACTACTTGTGGTGAGTTTATCGAACCATCGAGGGACCGAGATACTCCCAAAAAATTAAATAACCCGCAAAAATTTCTTTACCGGATAAAATCAATTAAAATGTTATTATTATAATCCTTACCTACGTCTTATTTTTCATCGGGTTCATCCTACTCATTAAAGGCGCGGATTTGTTGGTTGACGGCGCCTCTTCTTTGGCGAAACGGCTCGGCGTTTCCGCGCTCGTTATCGGACTTACGATCGTTGCGTTTGGTACCTCCACCCCGGAATTGATCGTCAATATCTTTGCCAGCATTAATGGAAATAGCGACATTGCGATCGGCAACATTTTGGGAAGCAACATCGTCAACATTTTATTTATTTTAGGAATTTCTGCCACAATCTATCCTCTGGCGGTCAAAAAAGGAACGGTGTGGAAAGAAATCCCTTTTGCTTTTTTGGCGGTGATTGTGGTCGCGTTCATGGCAAACGATGCGTTTATTGATAACAGCTCATTTTCAGGACTCACTCGAATCGACGGCCTTATTTTAATTTCCTTCTTCATCATTTTCCTTTATTATGTATTCGGTATCAGCAAAGCCGAACCGGCCGATGCGGTTGAAACAACGCCGCATCTACACTCATTGTTGCGATCGTGCCTCATGATCAGCGGCGGTCTTGTAGGATTGATTGTGGGCGGTAAGTGGATCGTTGACGGCGCGGTGGCTATCGCGTCGAGCTTTGGAATGAGCGAAGCATTGATTGGTCTTGCCGTGGTCGCCGTGGGGACTTCTCTGCCGGAACTTGCGACCTCGGTAGTGGCTGCCTACAAAAAAGATGTTGATATTGCCGTGGGAAATATCGTTGGTTCAAACATTTTTAACATCTTCTGGATTTTAGGAGTGACCGCCGTAATACGCCCGCTGCCTTTTTCTCAAATACTAGCGAGTGATGTTTTAATGACTATTATTACTACCTTTCTTTTATTCGCCTTCATGTTTATTGGAAAGCGGCACATTCTTGAACGGTGGCAGGGGATTTGTTTTATCGCTCTCTATGTCGGTTATGTTGCTTATATAGTCATTCGCGGGTAGCATCGCAAAATTTTAAACATGAATCACCAAAAATCCGAACTCTATTTTTTGCTCATTCTCCTCGCGGGAATTTTTATCCTCGCCTTTTTCATTTTTAAACCTTTTCTTTACGCGCTTATCTTGGCAATGGTTTTTGTAACCGTCTTTGGACCGATTCACAAAAAGGCGCTCATTATTACGCGTGAGAGAAGTGGCCTAGCGGCGCTACTCGCCACCGCCTTCGTTCTCATTACTATTATTGTGCCGACCGCACTTTTAGGCATACAGGTTTTTCAGGAAGCAGCTGGTCTTTATTCCCCTCTTACCAGTAACGGCGACGCAACTGATTTTTCTCGCGCCGTTGGGGATGCCGTACAGAGCCTCACGAGATTTTCTCCCGTGCCGATAGACTCCCTCGATATTAACCAGTATCTAAAACAGGGATTAAGCTGGTTACTCCAACATCTTGGTCCGCTCTTTGCGAATGTCGCGAAAGCAATGGTAGGCGTTTTTATATTCCTCGTCGCTCTTTATTACTTGTTTAAGGATGGCCAAAAACTCAAAAGGGCTGTTGTCGCTTTAAGCCCCTTGCAAAACATACACGATGAAACAATTTTTAGTAAACTTGCCTTGGCCATTAATTCGGTCATCAAGGGGAATCTTACGGTGGCGCTCGTTCAGGGCATACTAACCGCAATCGGGCTCGCTATTTTCGGAGTCCCCAATGCAGTGCTTTGGGGTAGCGTTGCGGCAATAACCGCACTAATCCCCGGCGTGGGAACAACTCTGGTGCTTATTCCGGCTATACTATTCCTTTTTTTGAGCGGAGAAACGCTTTTCGCGGTCGGCCTTCTTCTTTGGGGAGTGACGGCAGTTGGGCTTGCTGACAACTTTTTGAGACCGAAGCTCGTTGAACGAGGAATGCGGCTTCACCCATTTCTTATTCTGCTTTCCATCTTTGGCGGTATTGGCTTTTTCGGGCCTCTTGGGTTCTTACTGGGGCCGATCGTCTTGAGCTTGCTTTTTGCTCTCCTTGAGATTTATTTCGCTATCAGCAAAGAACACGATGTATAAATACTGGACAAAACTTAAAACACACGAGTTATTCTTTTTACTCGCAGGACTTTCAACACTAGCTACCTTGCCGTTTATAGATCGCGCCGGATTTACACTTTGGGCCATCACTAAAGCTCTTTACTTCTTGGGGGTGATATTTTTTATTACTGAAACCGCTAAAGACGCTAGAAAATCGTGATAGATTTATCCACCATCATAAGATTCATCATGCAGCTCGGCCTAGCTGTTGCCGGCGCCGCTTCTCTTTGGTCTTTATTTTTACACTACCGGATTAGAAAGGCTAAAGATGGGGCCCAGGTCCAAAGTCTTCAAAAATTAGCCGATTTTCTTGTACCGATCTTTACTCTTGGGCTAATTGTTTTTGCTTTAAGTTGGATAATCTTAAAAGATGTTTTTTATCCCATCCTTTTGGGGGCCCACGAAGGCATAAACATCAAACCGACTCTCGACTACATTCAAAACGGCCTGGCCGCCACAAGCTTGCCGGTCATGTTACTGCTTGTGGCCGGGGCTGTTCTTGTTTACCTTTTCAAGCGCCGTAGAAGTACTTACAGCAAATATAGCGCGCTTCTCTTTGGCGCCATTTTTGTGCTAGTCAGCGTGATCGATGCCTTGCTTCTTTGGACCGACTCATTCAATAATTTACAAGCCTTTTATTTCCTCCATCACTGGCACTCAATTTTTACCTTAGGCACGGTTATCACGGTTGATTATTTTTATCTTCGGACAATGAACCGGGACGACCTTAAAAAAGCCGTCTATCCGCTTTTCCCCTTTTTAAGCGCGGTCATCTGGGCAGGACTTGGACTGGATTTTTTAAGCAGCCTCCTAATTTTCAACCAAGCCTTTGCTGTTAATACTCAATTTTTATTCGTTCAAACAGTCATCGCCATCATCATTCTAAACGGCGCCTTAATGTCTGGCCGAATCAATGAAAGATTAATGGCGACTATCCGGCCGGAAAACCCGCTACCGCTTAGCCAAAAAGAAAGAAAGTTGCTTGGGGTTTCCGGAGCTGTTTCCATAAGCTCTTGGCTCACGATCGCATTTGTCGACCTCTTCAGTTTCGGTCTGAAATACTGGCAGTTTTTCGCCTACTACCTTTTTGTTATTGCCGTCGCCTTCACCCTCCACCAACTCGTAGACAAAAAATTCAGAAACGTTAAATTAAAAGTATGAGAGTGGGAATAACCGGAGGATCCGGTTTTATAGGGACCCGCCTTATAGATGCTCTCTTGGAGAAAAGAAATAGCGTCGTGGTTTTTGACGTGAATCCGCCCCAGAGGAAGGTTGACTTTTATAAAGCGGATCTTCTCTCTTTTAATCTATCGCCAAGTATTTTTGAAAATCTTGATGCGGTCATACATCTTGCCGGCAGAAATATCTTCGGAAGATGGAACGAGCGAGTAAAACAAGAAATCTACCAAAGCCGATCTATTGGAACCAAAAATTTAGTTAGCGCCCTCTCCGCGCTGCGGCACAAACCCAGGGTACTCGTATCTGCTTCTGCTGTTGGATACTACGGAGACCGCGCAGATGTGGATCTTTACGAAAATTCTGGGCCGGGGGACAATTTTTTGGCTAAAGTATGCCTGCATTGGGAAAAAGAGGCGCAGGAAGCAGAGAAGTTCGGTATAAGAACGGTTCAGATAAGAACTGCTCCCGTATTGGGACACGGAGGATTTTTATCGAAATTATTGCCTATTTATAAGTGGGGGCTAGGCGGACCGCTCGGCCGCGGCAAACAATGGTTTCCCTGGATTCATATTGAAGACATAGTGGGTATTTATATTTTTGC
>CAYJVZ010000024.1:0-10547 GCA_964373765.1 uncultured Candidatus Saccharibacteria bacterium
AAGAATATAAATCAAAATTATTGCGTAAAT
This sequence comes from uncultured Candidatus Saccharibacteria bacterium, assembly GCA_964373765.1. GTDB lineage: Bacteria > Patescibacteriota > Minisyncoccia > Phycocordibacterales > 01-FULL-45-15b > 01-FULL-45-15b. Next base: position 31 of record CAYJVZ010000024.1, read on the forward strand.
AAAATCAAAATAGCTAAATACCTCAATGAAATTAGAATAGTCACATAAATAGCTACTTACCTCAATAAAATCAAAATAGCCACATAAATGCCACATAATAGCTACTTACATCAAAATGTCCCCATACTCTTCCATCGCGCTATAGCGCGATGGAAGAGTATGGGCAAATTATGAAGATAATTAAAATAATAATTGAAATGATAATTAAGATAATAATTAAGAAGGAGAAAGGGGTCTGCCACCTTTTATTTCATTTTATTTCATTTTATTTCACCTTTTATTTTGCCATGAATTCTAATTTTTTCGTTAGGGATTGCTTTTATGTCTTACGATATATCGTAAGAGAAGACAATCAGTAGTTAAATACAATACTAATCATGCGCAAGCTTTTTTTTGAAATAGTGGAAGTTAGACCGTGGTTTTTAATTTCCCGACTTTACTTTGATTTTAGTTTTCTTTTCCTTGTCAACTTTTGGAAGCTTAATTGTCAGAAGTCCATGTCGCTCTGTAGCTTCAGCCGCTTCAACATCAACTTCTTGAGGTAAAAGTATTGTCCTTGAAAATGATCCCCAATAAAGTTCTTTATAGAAAAAATTTTCCTCCGTCACTTCGCGATTCTCTTCGCGCTTTCCTTTAATCGTAACCATATCTCGAGTGATTGAGATTTCCATATCTTCAGGCTTAACGCCAGCTACCATGGCTTTAATGACAATGTCGGTTGGAGTTTGATGGACATCCACTGTCAGTTGGCCTTCCGCCGTCTCATCCTCTTCGGAGCCCAAGTTCTCGCTTTTAACTCGTTTTTCCATACTATCAACGTTGTCCAAATCATCCTCCATATCAACGCCCCCCGTCAATCTCTCAAAAAATGATTTTTTATTTTTAGACATATTATTAATTTTTAATTGTTTTAATTTTTTCTAAAACCAGAAGTAGGCCGATAATGGCGAGCCATACCCCATAAAAGACCGCAAAGACTCTATTTCCATTATCCCCAATTATAATAAAGTTAAATACTGAATGCAATATCACTGCCACAATCAAGCCTAATATTAAATAGAAGAACTTCGCAACCCCGCTTTTATAAAATGATAGGCTCATAAAGACGCCTATCGTAGCCGATGAAACAACGTGTAAAAGCGTTGCTCCCACGAATCTCATATTGCCAGTTGCTATAGAAAGTAGATAATTTCCTTCTGAAAGAGGTTCGGTTATGAACAAGAAATTTTCAAGCGCGGAGAATCCAAGCGCCACGGTTATCATATAGATCACAGGGTCAATAGGTTCTGACTTTTTATCAACCTTCATTCCTGTAAAAAGCGCCGCCAATAATTTAAAAATTTCCTCAATGGCGGCCCATGAGATTAGAACTATCACTTCTATCATAAACAAATCAGAGACAAACATTTGGGCAGGCACAACAAGAGGCACCGCCACCATGCCGGCGATAAAAGTGTAAATTATATATTTTTTTGGCTCGGGATTGAGGCTATCTTCCTTCAATAAAAACCAAAGCCACACAAGAGCCGGCAATAAACCTCCGAGAAGAGCGAATAAAATTGTATCTTTTTCCCACATTTTAGGCTAAGTTGGCCATTTCTCAGCGATCAAGAATTCACTGTTTCCATCCTGTTTTGAATAATAGAGTTGCCAAATGGATTCCGTAACAAAAGGCATGAAAGGATGAAGCAATACGAGCTGCTTTTTCAAAAGTGTATTCAACAATAGCGCGACTGACTCTTTTTTATCATCTTGTTTAAGCCAATTTTTTGCTTTCTCAATAACAATATCAGCAAAAGTTTTCCAAAAATAGTGGTAAATTTTTTCAGAAGCGATATGAAGTTGCAAGTTTTCAATATCTCTCGTGACTTCGGCAGAAAAGTTTCTAAAATCTTTCAAAATATTTTCCATCTCACTATCCTCAAGTTTTTTATTTTCATTAATATATTCGGATGTATTTTCTATTACAAAACGGCTGGCATTCCAGATTTTATTGGCGAAATGTTTGTATCCTCTGATTTTATTTTCTCCCAAGTTAATATCGTTGCCGGGAGCGTTACCGACAATAAGGGCCATTCTAAGAGCGTCGGCGCCGTATTTTTCTATGTATAAGAGGGGATCAATAATATTTCCGAGCGATTTGCTCATTTTTCGCCCTTTTTCATCTCTAACCAGACCGTGCAAATAGACCTTCTTAAAAGGAATTTCATGGATATGATACGAACTCATCAGTATCATTCTAGCTACCCAAAAGAATAAAATATCATAACCCGTTTCAAGTAGATCCGTCGGATGAAAATTCTCCAGATCTTTTGTTTTTGCCGGCCAACCGAGCGTTGAAAATGTCCACAAGCCTGAAGAAAACCATGTGTCTAAAGTATCCGCATCACGTTGCCAACCCTCCTCATTTGGAGGTTTTTCTCCGACATATATTTCATTTTTTCCGTCGGCATCCCGAAACCATGCCGGAATCTGGTGGCCATACCAAAGCTGTCTTGATATGCACCAATCGCGAAGGTTTCTTATCCAGTGAAGATAGGTTTTTTTAAATCGTTCAGGATATATTTCAATCAAATCATTTTCCACCACATACAGCATAATTTCCTTTAAACTTATTTCCGTTTTATCAGCGATACCTCGAATCTTGGATTTATCGATCCTAAATTTTTTTGTCACAGAAATAAACCATTGCTCTTTAATCTGTGGCTCTATAATGCCGCCGCCTCGCGAGTTTACAGCAACGCTGTGAATGTAGTTCTCATCAATTTTTTCCACTAAACCTTTTTTTCTAAGTTTTTCCACGATCATCAATCGGGCCTTCTTTATGTGAATACCAAAAAATTCGTCGGCTATGGGCATCAACTTACCGTCGAAATCTATAATCTGCTCTTTATCAAGTTTATGGCGCTCGGCCATTTCAAAGTCCGCTAAATCGTGATTGGGAGTAATTGTCATTACACCCGTGCCAAATTCCATATCAACCGCTGGATCTTTTATAATAGTGGCCTTTATCGGACCATTGATCCATTCAAGTTCTATCATTTCTCGATGGCTGAATTTTTGATATCGTTTGTCATCCGGATGCATAACTACATACTTATCTCCAAATTTAGTCTCTGGCCTCGCCGTTGCAATTACAAAAGGACCATATTTTAAATAATACAAAGGCGTACTCTCTTCCTTTCTATCCACCTCTTCGTCTGACAGAGTTGTTTGCAGTTTGGGATCCCAATTGACGATCCTTGACCCGCGATAGATAAGTCCGTCGGCATACATTTTGGAAAACGCGTAAATAACCGCTTGACCTCTTTTTTCATCTAGGGTGTAAGCTTCACGCGACCAATCCAAAGAGGCGCCAAGTTTTTTTATTTGGTTTACGATGTTTGAGTGACTATCGCTTGCGTACTTTTTTACAATTGCCACGAAATCCTCCCGACTAAAGTCATTTCTGATTTTCTTCTCATTTTTGTAAAGATCTTCTTCAACTTTTGTCTGCGTGGCAATAGCCGCATGATCTGTGCCGGGAAGCCAAAGGACTTTTTTTCCTCGCATCCTCTGAAATCTGACAATCGCGTCCCCAATTGCGATCATTAAGGCGTGACCGGTGTGGAGTTTCCCCGTGACATTGGGCGGAGGCAGAACTATAGAATAAAAACCACCGTTATTTTTAGGGCTTTTATCGGGGTTAAAATATCCGCTTTTTTCCCAAAGTTCATAGACATCCGTTTCCTTTTCGATCGGGCTATAAGGCTTTCTGAAAGATTCATGCATTGGATGTAATGTTAGCAAATATAAAAGGCTTTTCCAATTTTAGACTAATGAGATCATTTTTACGATTAAAAAATTTTAATTGCCTTGATCAATTACACTTTTCATTCTATAAATTGGGCCTTAATTTACTAATCAATATAGACTCCGATTCCAATTAATGTCCTATATGACTTTTATGTCCTATAGAATTGATATAAGGCTCATATAAAGGCTTTCCTATAGGACATATAGGACATTGGTAAAATCGGGCGAATATAAACGAGCTAAATTTGACATTTATGATGGTTTTTTGATGTAGAGATTTTCTGTGTAAAAAATTTCTTGACTAAGAGGTCCTTCTAGCTAGTGTAAAGTTAGTTTGATTATTAGCTTGTTTAATGTTAATTATGTCATCAAAAAAATTGTCTGAAAAAGTCCAGAAAATGATGTTAAGAGCATTGATTTTTGGAGCCATAGCTTTATTTGGCTTGTCGAATGACATTGTTAGCCTGCACGCGCAAAATAGCGATCAGATTTCCATAGTTACTAATAAACCCAATGTTGCGATTTCGGCAACTATGGCCACATCCTCGTCTACTGACGTTTCGGTTACATGGAATAGTGAGGAGCCATATTTGGGAGCCGTTTATTACGACGTTGGCAATAGATTTGATTTAGAAAGGAGCTCAATTTCGGATTTCAGGGTTTCAGAGGAAAGCAATATTCCAGTCACCAAAAGTCACAGCGTTTTGCTTTCCGATGTCATTCCGGGCGTTTCTTACTCATATGTTGTTGGAAAGGCAAACAGAAGCAGTCTTATGGAGATAAAAAAGACGGATATCATGACAATCATTCCTGATTTTCCAGACCAGACGAAGAGCTGCCAATTTATAGATGATTTTATGCGCGCGGGGGATAATAATGATATTGAATCGGTTCGTTCGCTGCAAACTTTCCTTCGTGACAGGGAGGGCATGGAAATACCAGTGAACGGACAATTTGACGAAATTACCGACCTTGCCGTCAAAGCCTTTCAAGAAAAATATGCTGAGGATATATTGCAACCCTGGAATATTTCCGAAGCCACCGGTTATGTGTATATAACTACGAAGAAAAAATTGAATGAGCTCTACTGCAATAGAAAGATTTCACTGTCCAGCGAAGAATTGGCAGAAATCGCGGACTATTCCGCTTCGGTTGGGAAGGGAAAGAAAGTTGGTTTGATGGATAGCAGTGTTGGTGTGACGCTTCGGACAAATGGTGTAATTAGTGGATCGCCGGATTCTAAATTAAAGCCGGAAATCAATAAAGATGGATCAATAGCTAAAATTGCCACGACATCAAAAAGTTCAGCGTCTGTCACTGATTCGGGCGGAAAGAGTTTTGTAAGGAGAATTTTTGAAAGTGTCTGGAATTTGATTGAGAGAGTCTGGCGCTATGTTGTAAAAATCAATAAAGTTGAAGACGATAGTATGGATGAAAAAATGAGAGAAGAGGACATGGACGTGAAAGAGAAAGGGGACTCGGAAATGACCGAAACTAGGGCGAATTCTGATAAAGCGGAAATTATGATATAGTGAAACAATTCCGATTAGACTGATAATCAAGCAAGACTGTTTAGGAAAATTATATCATTTGAACCCAACTCAAAGAATCAAAGATCAAAATTGCAAAAACACCCCGCCAGATGGCGGGGTGTTTTGGTTTACGCGTCTATTTTTAAGTTGCCATTAACAACAGGCTTTGTCATTGGTTTTTTTCCTAAAGAGATGTCTATTAGTCCGGCAAGGGCAATCATAAGAGCGTTATCTGTAGATAAATTTAAGGGTGATATTCTTAATTCAAAATCAGCGCGCTCTTTTTGGAAAGCCATGAATTCTCGTCTAATGTGGGTATTTGCTGATACACCGCCCCCGATGATTAATGTTTTGGCTCCCCAAAGATTCATAGCATTTTTTGTCTTTGACACTAAGACCTCAGCGACCGCGTCCTCAAATTCCCGCGCTAGCTCCGTTTTAATTTCGTCGGTTAGATCAGCTATTTTCCTGACGGTGTAAAAAACAGCAGTTTTCAAGCCAGAGAAAGAGAAATCCAAATTGCCGGAGTTTATCATTGGGCGGGGCAGTTTCCATTTCGGCTTGTAGTTTATTTTGGCATTATTACTTCTGCTGATTTCGGCTAATTTAGAAATTTGAGGACCTCCTGGATACTCCAAACCAAGAAGTCTAGCTACTTTGTCATACGCCTCCCCGACAGCATCGTCTTTTGTTTGACCGATTATTTTATAGTCATTGATATTTTTCAGCAAAACTAATTCGGTGTGGCCGCCGCTAATTAAAAGAGCCAAAGCGGGATATTTAATATTTTGTATTTTGATTTTATTTTCATCAGTAAAAGAGGCAAGACCGGCGGCTACATGGCCGGCCATATGATTGACTCCGTAAAGCGGAATATCCCATAAATGAGAAAGGGCGAAAGCAAAATTTACGCCAACCCAAAGCGTCGGCTCTAGTCCGGGGCCGACTGTTACAACAATTTTATCTATCTTTGGTTTTTCCGCGGTCTCAATAAATTTTGCAAATTTTTCGAAAAGTTCCGGCTCTCTTTCCAAATCCATTCTAATATTCTCAAGAACACCAGAATAGATTTGAGACGCAATATTTTTTTTTAACATGTGAGCATGCTCAAGCGCTTTCTCAAAGATAGGAATGAGATTTTTGCCATGTTCTCTTTTAGCCATCATCGGGAAGACCCCGCCATATTTTTTGTGGATCTGAATTTGGGACAAAATTTCATTAGCCAATATATAAATTGCGCCTTCATTTTTTACAGACGACTGGCTCGCCTCAATTATGCTAATCGCTGTTTCATCACAGGAGGTTTCAATTGCTAGAATTATCATCTGTCTATATTACAAAACCGCGGCAAAAAAACAATAAATTTCTTTTTTAAGAGGAATGCTCACGAGATATGATAAGATAAAATCATATATACAAATGAAAACGAAAATACTGTCAAAATTTTTTTTCAGTAAACCGACCTTATCGGTATCCAAAAATTTATTGGGCAAATTTCTGGTCAGGCGAATCAATGGAAAAAAAGTGTCATTGATGATAAACGAAGTTGAGGCCTATCTCGGATCAAAAGACCTAGCTTGTCATAGCGCCCGAGGTAAAACGAAACGAAACGCGCCTATGTATGAAGAAGGCGGAACGATTTATGTTTATTTTGTTTATGGCATGCATTATATGTTGAATATCGTTACCAGAAATAAAGGATGTCCGGAGGCGGTTCTTATAAGAGGCGCTGGCCGATTTAGCGGACCTGCCAGACTTACGCGCGCCCTTGGTATTGATCTTCGGCTATACGGCAAAAAACTTTCAAAAAATTCCGGACTTTGGATTGAAGATAGAGGAATACAGATCGCTAAAAATAGGATAAAAAAAACCCCGCGAATCGGCGTTGATTACGCAGGCGCGATTTGGTCAAAAAAATTATACAGATTTGTGTATCAAGAACCTAAAGTATAGATTTTTAAGGAATTATTATTTCTTATATTCCTTACAAACTGCTCAATAAATAGGAATGATCTCAATATATAGCTATACACGCAGTCGCTCAAAGTTAAATTTGAAAAGTATTTGTAGAATTAGATTGTATCTCTGGAGAAAGGACGCAGAATTATCAAGATCATATCTTGAGAATCCTACATTTCTCCGCCTTTCGATTCCCCATGGGTACCCGTAAAACAAAATCACCGAATGCACTCGCATTCGGATTCTTTGTTTTATGAACTAATTATATCATTCGCTCGAATTTTACACGAAAGAAAAGGGTAGCCCACGCGCCAAGCGTGTGGTAATTCAAACAAACATCTCACGCTCCACGACTGACGCCGCCAGCCGCCGCAAAGCGGTGGCTCTGCCTCGCAGAAAATGTTCCTTGCATTTCTGATTTTGCGCGCGCCCGTCTTTTTGAGAATATGGAAAGGACATTTTCTGCTCGGCTTTCGCGCGAAGCGCGGGTGGCATCATGAAAACAAAAATTGAAAAATCTGTCTGTAAAAATCAGCGACACCGCTATCCCGTATAACGATCACCTCGCTCTTTGTGTGTATGATAATCTTAACGAGGTCATCATATATTTCAATAGATATCGGAGGTGAAAATAATTTATGAGAAACTCTCTTTGTCTCGAACCCATATTCCTTATCTATACGGCGAAACTCTGCATCTTGCGAATCTGAAGGAACTATCGACTTCAATTTAAACCCAAGATTATGCAATTCCTCTAAATGTTCAAGGTATTCACTCTTTATGTTGGATCCTTTTTTAACGCGAGCATATAGAGCCAGACATTCTTTGTTTCTAACAGTTCGTAGTCCGTAAGAGAGTCCTTGTGTGAGCGCTCCAGTACCGCTAAAGACAATGGTATTTGTGGCCGGGTGTGAAAGCTTCGGAAGTGACATTAATAAGATCCGAGAACTTTCATGAATTCTGGATTGGCACTCTTGAATGAATTCATGAGGATCCTTAGCTCTGAATACTTGTTTTTTAGGGTTAGGTATGATCAAAACCAATCCACGCTTACGTAGTTCTTCCATAATCATATATACAGTTGGTCGCTTTATGCCACACTCACGAGCGATTTGGTAAGCAGTAGTTTCCCCCAATTTGTACAATGTTAGATATATAACAGCTTCCTTCTCTGTCAAACCCAGCGAAACCAACGTATTTGTGATTTTATTCATATTCACATAATAGTGTGTATTTAAAAAATAGTCAATTATTCTGACTACTTTCTGATACTCCCAAAAACCCTGTTGGAATATAATCTTTTCTGCCTCTTTGCAGTCTTGTATTAACATAGAAGTCTTTTGGTGTCTTAATATGCCCAGAGAACGATCATTGAAAGGAACAACATATGCACATCATTCCGACTATTGGTAGAACTGATCCAGTGAGAAAACTTAAAACTTTGGGAGCGTGTTCTGTGAAAGTGTTAAGTGAGGTGGATATTGCTCCACTGGTTGAAGAAACTCGACGACTAGTCTTCAAACAACGTGAACAGCAAACAGCGACCGGAGTACTACAAAACTTCAGTGGGTGCGACCAATTTGAATTGCACAGTCCGTTTCTTGCGTTAGCTCGGGAAACCGAGCAAATGCTCAATCAAGTTTTTGGATACATGGTCTCCATCCCGATTACGTTCAACGATTACTCGCTCCAGTCCTATCCTGTATCAAGTCCAGAGGAGAAGTATGCCATCTCCCCACATCGCGATCACAAGAACTGCATTAATCTGATTGCGGTATTTGTGCTCAAAGGGATTGCACCATTTTGCATTTGCGCCGACCGAACTGGTTCAAGAGCAAAGGAGGTGTACAGCAGACCGGGCGATCTCATACTAATGAGAGGTACGGGTTTTTTGGAATCAGAAATCCGACCCTACCATTTCGTCGGTAGAGTTACGACGGAACGCTTGACATTCGGCTTACGACAAACTGTTGATCGAATGGAACTACCCAAATACTACAAACCGTCCCAAATGAAAGGAGATTCGTAATGAAACCACATACTGTCATTCTTGCTTACAGACATCCTGGCGTCGTGAGTAAACTTCAAGAAGAACATGGAATGAGCAAAGGTGAAGCACAAGACCTATTCGTTGACCTCATGAGGTTTCTGATCATCGGAGGCAACGGACAGTGTTGCATACCCAGTCAGAAAATAGATGATGCTTGGCACGCCTTCATTCTTTTCACAGCAGATTACAAGGCGTTTTGCGATGAATTCATCGGACACTTCATCCATCACCGTCCATTGATATGGAATGAAAAGAGGCCGAGAGCGATCAAAGGGAAAGCTCTCTTCCGTAAAGTATGCCGTTTGTTTGGCAATATTTCGCCAGATAACTGGATCGGAACATCAGCCGGTTCAGGATGTTGTGATGTGGGGTGTCAGTCATACGACGAACCACAAGAAAAGAAAGTCCCTCTAACACTGGAAGAGAAATTACGGGAACGTATCAAAGATCTTAAGTTGGAGGTCGAATACTATAAAGACCTACACAAAAACGGAATGCGCGAAACGGAGCGATTGTTCAAAGAAAAATCGGCATTGGAGAAAAAAGTCGATGAGATCAATAGCAAATTCGACTTTCTAAAGCAACTCCACAAGGATCTTATTAAAGCTCACGAGCTCTTCAAGAGCTAGAGGGTAATTTTCAAAGCAACGACCACACAACAATGTTGTGTGGTCTCTTTTTATATGATCTGCCACCCGCGCTTCGCGCGAAAGCCGAGCAGAAAATGTCCTTTCCATATTCTCAAAAAGACGGGCGCGCGCAAAATCAGAAATGCAAGGAACATTTTCTGCGAGGCAGAGCCACCGCTTTGCGGCGGCTGGCGGCGTCAGTCGTGGAGCGTGAGATGTTTGTTTGAATTACCACACGCTTGGCGCGTGGGCTATCCTTTTCTCTCGTGCAAAATTCGAGCGAATGATATAATTAGTTCACCAAGAGAAACATTGTCGGAATTAAGAAAGCGGAGCGATTTTGCGGAAGCCAAAATCGCACTATCAATTTCTTTTCCGCCTACGGCGGAAGCCGTGAATTCCCAAAGTTCGCCCCAGCCGATATGAAAGAACTCAAACCAAAATATTTTCTCTACGCGAGGAAATCAACAGAGGATGATGACAAGCAAATTATGTCCATTGAGGCACAACTTTTTGAATTGCGAGAATATGCGCGTAGAGAAAATGTGGAAA
>CAYJVZ010000025.1:0-4010 GCA_964373765.1 uncultured Candidatus Saccharibacteria bacterium
TTGTAACTCATTTTATCCTTTCAAGGTTGTTTTTTGTCTTCGGCTATGATACAATATGGGCTAAATAAGTCAATAAAACAACGATCTATTATAAAAAATTAGAAATTATATGGCAAAAGATTACTATCAAATATTAGGCGTAGACAAAAGTTCTGATAAAGAGGAAATAAAAAAAGCTTTCAGAAAGCTCGCTCACAAATATCATCCGGACAAAAAAGACGGCAATGCCGATAAATTTAAAGAAGTCAGCGAAGCCTATGGCGTTCTTTCTGATGATAAAAGAAGAGCCGAATACGACACATACGGCAGAGTCTTTAATGAATCAGGCGCGGCAGGAACCGGCGGCTCGCAGGGCTTCGGCGGTTTCGGCGGATTCGATTTTTCCAATTTCACTTCGGCTAGCGGCGGGCAGGGTTTTGAAGACTTAGATATTGGCGACATTTTCGGAGAATTTTTTGGCGGCGGGCGATCAAGAGCGCCTAGGGGCCGAGATATTTCCATTGATCTTGAACTTGCTTTTAGAGAAGCGATCTTCGGAACAGAGAGAAAAGTTTTGATTACAAAAAATTCCATTTGTTCTGGTTGTTCAGGCAGTGGCAGTGAAAGACCCAATGACGACAAAGTCTGCGAGACATGCAACGGAAAAGGCAAGATTAGAGAGACGAAAAGATCATTCATAGGCAGTTTTTCTTCAGTAAAAACTTGTGCAGATTGTCGAGGAAGAGGCAGAAGGGCTAAAGTATCTTGCGGAGTTTGTCGGGGAAGCGGCATAGAAAAAAAGCAGGAGGAGATTGCCATAAAAGTGCCATCCGGAATCGAAGACGGCGAGATGATTAGATTGTCTGGAATGGGCGAGGCAATAAGCGAGGGAATTTCGGGCGATCTTTACATTAAGATTCACGTCAAGAGGCATCCTATCTTCAGCAAGGACGGCGCGGATTTAAGAAGCGATTTAAATATCAAACTTTCCACGGCTCTTTTGGGCGGGGAATATAACCTTGAGACACTGGAAGGCAATTTGGTCGTAAAAATTCCGGAGGGCGTGTCGCACGGTGAAATTTTACGAATAAAAGGAAAAGGAGTGCCTATAGGAAAAGGAAAAAGAGGCGATATTTTAATCAACATAAAAATAGAAATGCCCAGAAAACTCACCAGAGATGGAAAGAAACTTGTGGAGGAACTTAAGAAAGAGGGTATATAAAAGCTAGGCAGGCTTGATGGATCATTATTAAATAATAAAATGAATTCCATTTATAAAATTTCGCCTCTAATTTTGCAAAGCGCCATATGGCCCGCGACCAGATTGTTTCTTAGGGTTTTTTTGAGGTTGGAAGTGAGAGGAATAGAAAACTTACATGGACTTCAAAAAGGAGTAATATTTGCTTCAAATCATACTAGCGAACTTGACCCAATCCTATTGCCGGCCTCATTGCCTTTCTTCTCGCTTTATATGCCGATGTTTTATCCTTCAAGGGAGAGAAGTTTTTATAAAAGAAGCAGTTGGCGGAAAGCTTTTTACGGGGGTATCTTATTTAAAGTTTGGGGAGCTCATAGGGTAAATAGCGGACAGAAAAATTATGAGATTTCACTGGCCACTCACATAGATCTTCTTCTATCCGGCCACAGCATTTTCATATTCCCAGAGGGCAAAAAAACCGATGACGGCAGAATTCAAAATGCCCATGGCGGAGTTATTTATTTAAGCGAGAAGTCGGGGGCGCCAATCATACCAGTTGGCATTACGGGGGCGTATAAGCTTGATCCTAAATCAGTCTTTTTTAGGCGAAGAAAAGTTGAAGTTAGTTTCGGAGAGCCTATTTACGCGAAAGATCTTCTTGCCCTCGCTCGTCCAAGCGATGAAGAAAAATATCATAATGCCGCGAGAATTGTCATGGAGAAAGTAAGATCGCTGATTGTCTCGCCCAGTCTTCAAAAAAAATCTGAGTACCCGATACTGGTTTCAAAAGGGCAAGCTAAGCACGCCAACTGAATTTTTTGCTAAAAAGCGGTTTTGCCCCGCAAATTTGGAGAACTTTCGCTACTATAACTTATAACTATAGGGAAGATTTCAAACTCTTTTTTTCAACCTCGCTTAAAAGAGCATCCGCCAGATCTTTAAGCGATATTTTTTTTGCTAGACCGCTATCGCGGCTGGACACACTCAATAATCCCGTTTCAATTTCCTTGTCCCCAAGCGCTATCCAGTAGGGAATTTTTTCCATTTTTGCATTTCTAACTTTTTTTCCTAAATTTTCCTCCGAATCATCAATCTCCACCCTCAAATTAATTCCAGACAAAAATTCCTCAATTTCTCGCGCCTTTTCATAATGATCCGCGCCTATAGGTAAAATCTTGACTTGCAGTGGCGAAAGCCACAAAGGAAAATTGCCGGCAAAATGTTCAATGATGACGGACAGGAATCTCTCAAGAGAGCCCATGATAGCGGAATGAATCATTATAATTCTTTCCCGCTCGCCTTTTTCGTTCACGCAGACAAGATCAAACCTCTCCGGCAGATTCATATCTAATTGGATAGTAGCCACTTGCCACCTTCGGCCGATAGCGTCAAGAGCCAAAAAATCTAGCTTTGGGCCGTAAAGTGTGGCTTCGCCCGAAGCTTCTTCAACAGAGATTTTTCTTTGACTTATAATTTCTCTTAATTTATCTTCGCTTTTTTTCCAGAGGGCTTCAGAACCCAAATATTTTTCCATATCGTTTGGATCATGCAACGATAATCTAACCTCAAGCTCAAATCCCACCGATTCATAAAACTTGGTCAAAATATCCCAAATCTTGGCTACTTCCTCCTTGACCTCGGACTCTCTGCAAAAAACATGAGCGTCGTCTTGAGTGATTGACCTTGTTCTCGATATTCCATGAAGCTCCCCGGACTGCTCGTCTCGGTAGACCATTGTGGTTGAGGCGTAGCGCTGGGGCATTTGCCGATAGCTCCAGAGTTTCCTCGCGAAGAGCTGGGTGTGATGCGGGCAATTCATAGGTTTTAGGGCGAACTGGTGTTTTTCTCTAGATGAAACCAAAAAAAGCTCGTCCGAGAACTTTTCCCAATGACCGCTTTTTAAATACAAATCTTTTTTGGTAATGTGAGGAATAGTTACCCGCTCGTAACCCTCCTTCTTTCTCAACTGCCATACATAATCGTCAAGCACGTCTCTTAACACAGTGCCTTTCGGAGTCCAAAGTGGCAGTCCCGCTCCAACCAGATCAGAAAAGGTGAACAAATCCAATTCGCGACCCAGTTTCTTATGATCGCGCGACTTAGCCTCATTGAGGCCGCTTTCATATTTATCGAGCTCATTTTTGCTCAAAAAAGCCAGACCGTAAATTCTGGTCAGCATTTTATTTCCTTCATCTCCCCGCCAATAAGCGCCCGCTAGATGCGACAGCTTGAACGAATCAGGGCCTATTTTGGCCATATCGCTTACGTGGCCGCCTCGGCAAAGATCCGTAAATTTACCCGAAGAATATAAAGTAATTTGCTCTTTTCTTTTTGCTATTTCCTCCACAAGTTCCATTTTGTAGGGATTGTCCTTGAATTTATCTTTTGCCTGCTCTTCAGTAACCACTGACGCCGAAAAATTTCGCCACGTTACTAAAAGCTCATCCATCTTTTTTTTAATCGACGGCAGATTATCGTCTGAGATGGGCGACGAAAACTCAAAATCATAATAAAAGCCCGAATCCGTAGACGGGCCTATTGCTGGTTTTGCGTCGGGATATATACCAAGTACGGCAGCTGCCAAAAGATGCGCCAGCGAATGGCGAATGTTATCCAAATTTTCCTTTTTTTGCATGTCATCAATAATAACATTTTAAAATTATTCGGAAAGTAAGTAATATGGCGAAGTATTTTTTATATTTTAACTATACCGGCCCCCAATTTTTGAAGTCATTTTATGTTTGGAATTATGCCTTATGTCGTTTAGAATAACTATATGAATAAAATCCGACCCATTACACTCACTTTACACTCAATTTACAATCAATTTACA
>CAYJVZ010000025.1:4110-10322 GCA_964373765.1 uncultured Candidatus Saccharibacteria bacterium
AATCAATCAATCAATAAAACTGGACAATACTAAAAGTAACGATCGTGCTTTTCAGTATTGCTGTTTAATTTCACTCTGTGCCGCGCGCTGTGAAGAAGGTGATTATCCTAGAAAAATCGCTCGTGAAAATTAATTTTCAAGCTAGGTAAATCTTTGATTTTACCAAGAACTACGCGTGGCACTCGGATCATTGTGCCGAATGCTTGCCACAATCCGAACGGGGGGAAACTGAAAAGCCTGCGCCCTTTTTCATACAATCATTTTCCTGTTATTATTAAATAATCTAAATATGGCAAGTCCAAGCATTATCTCTCAAAAATTGTTAAGAAGATTTATAGCGCAAAAAAAACTGACCGGTACAGTTTCTTTTCTGCGTTTTTTGAAAACAAGAAGTCATTTGAAAAGTTTTTACGCATTTTGTGAGTTATGTGGTTGTAGACTTCAATTGCCCAAACAGCTACCATCAGATGTCCTTTTCCATGGATCAAAGAAATTGCAATATATACTTGTACCAAATATTTCAATGGGAAAATATGGTAAAGCAAAACGCAGTGCCTTTCTGTACGCAACCGATGACCCTAACTATGCAATATTCCTCGCTCTTTTGAATCTCGAAAATGGCGGAGCTTCGGTGGTAGCAACCGAAAAAGAATCCAAGCTTGCGGTTGATCTTGATTTCGTCAATGGACCATCAAAAATTAAGCATGGATATGTGCATGTCTTATCAAGCCAGTCATTTACAAAAACCAAATGAAAAGCAATGACTTCGGGCGGGTTTTTTTGTATGATTTGAGACAATGAAATATATTGATATACACGCCCACTTGAATTTCTCCGCATATAACGGCGATAGAGAAGAGGTGATAAAAAGAACGAAAGAAGCGGACATTTCCGTTATCAATGTTGGAACTCAATTTGATACCTCACAAGAGGCGGTGGAACTTGCCAGAGATAATGAAAATTTCTACGCCACTGTCGGACTTCATCCTATTCACTCATCAAAGTCGCATCACGATAAAGCTGAATTAGGAGAAAACGGCAAAGAGTTTGTTTCGCGAGGCGAAATCTTTGACAAAGGAAAATATCGAAAATTAGCAAGCGATGACAAAGTAGTGGCGATTGGCGAGTGCGGAATGGATTACTACAGATTAGAATCCGACTCGCTTGAAAAACAAAAAGCCGTCTTTATTGATCAAATACATTTGGCAAATGAGTTAAATAAGCCTCTAATGCTTCACATTAGGAATAATAAGGAAAAAAGCGCTTACAGAGATTCGTTTGAAATTTTAAAGACTGAATCAAAAGTTCTCGGCAATCTTCATTTCTTTGCAGGAGATGTGGCTGAAGCAAAACTATTTCTTGATCTTGGCTATTATTTCTCATTTACCGCTGTTATTACTTTTACTGGCGACTACGACGAAGTCATCCGCTATATTCCAGATAACAAAATTATGTCCGAAACCGATTGTCCGTATGTCGCGCCAGCTTCGAAGCGAGGCCACCGAAACGAGCCAGTTAATGTCATTGAGGTTGTCCAGAAACTATCGGATATTAGAAGAGTCGCCGAAGCAAAAATGAACGAACAAATAATACGCAACGCCAAAACATTTTTCAACATCTAATCGCGTCTAACTTGGTCGCTTCCATTATTAAAGCCATTAGCAAGTTCACTGATCTAAAAGCGCATTACATTAAAAGCCCAAAATTTCTCAACCAATTTAAAAACGCTGGAGTTTCTTAATTCCAGCGTCTTCATACGCCTAGCGGGCGAAGCCTCGCTCCATACTTTTTAAGACTTCCAAATACAATTTTTCAACGATCTTCTCTTGAGCTTTCCCTGTTTTAGCGTAATGATCAAGACCAGGCGCCGCGTTGACTTCTAAAACCCACCAGTTTTTCGGTTTTTTTGCTATGTCTCCCTGAACTATGATATCTACTCCGCAGAGCCGCAGTCCCATGTCTTTAGTCAGCTTCAAAGCCAGCTTTCTAAATGAAGGATGCACCTTATCTGTAACATCCACTGAATTTCCTCCCGTAGAAAGGTTGGCATTATCAAGGAGATAAACCCGCTTGCCCTTCGCGGGAACTGATTTGAAACTAAGTCCTTGACGCTTCATTTTATCAATCATGCGCGGGTCTTCGAGCTTGATTCTGGTATCGCGGCTTGAGGCCGCGAACCTTTGCTGTTTTGCTTTAAGCAACTGGAGAATCGTTGACCTTCCGTCGCCTATGACGTTTAGAGGTATTCTCTCGTATGCGGAAATTACTTTATTGTCCAGAACGACAAGCCTGTAGTCTCTTCCTTCCAGCTGTTCCTGTACTAAAACAATTCTGTCTCGCTTAAAGACAGCACGCGCCGCGCGGTAGAAATCATGCTTGTTATGAACAAGCCGAACTGCCGCGCCTTGACAACCGCTATTTGGTTTGACGATTACGGGCAAACCTATTTTTTTGCTGTATCGCCAGGCGGCATCTATGCCGCGACTGGGCACGCCGATTACATGAGCCCAATCCTTTGAGTAGAATGCCATACTCTTGGGGACGACCGGATACCCCATTTTCTTCATGAAAAAGCCAGCATAATCTTTATCCTTGGCAATCTCTGATGCGCCCAGAGGATTTAGATCGATACTAGAGTATTTGAAGTATCGCTTTTGACCGCTTTTGAAGATGATCTGACCGACAATATTCCATTCCGGTTCCATGATCACAAGCGCTCCTATTTGTGGAGCAATCTTCTTCAAAACTTGACCCAAAAGAGGCGTAACGGCTTTTTTTCGCATAACTTTTATTATGATTGTATGATGTTAAGAAACTGATCTGATTAGGTAAATCCTAAATTGCTCTGCCCTTAAATTAGTAAATTAGTATGTTTATGTCATCTTGTCAATAAAGCCGGGGGTAAGGGTTAATGTGCACACACATATGGCGGTTTAACCTCACAACGATACATTTTTAGTTACTGATATGCTATAGTTTGAACTTAAAAAATCTTGCGACCGCAAAATATGATTTAAGGACTTTGTTCTCCTCTTCTTTCAATCCGCATTTGCCGCATTTCTCTTAGGGGTATTAATTTTACTTGCGGTTTCTTTGTTAGAGATCATACTCAAATGAGTCAATAAAAACTTGGGCATAATTCTATGAGAAAATTTGAGCATTATTACAAATCAATTGATTTTCTTGATGGCCTTCTCAACATACCTTTAAAGGCAGACTATATGTCATTATGAGGCGACGCCTCATAGTACGGGATATCATGTCCATAATAAAAGTTTAGCGCTAAAGGAAATCTTCCGAATACTTAAAGACGACGGAATATTTGTTTTTGATGACTTATTGAAACCAAAAAAGAAAGTGGGTAATGAATCTAAAAAGTTTGTATTTGAAAGACTTTTATTTGACACAGACTTTTCTTTTAATAAATATTTGATGACCTTAAGAAAAATTGGGTTTAAAATTTTGTACGCGAGGGACATTTCCGATCATTTAAAGAGAAGTTATCAATCTTTGACTAAAATTCTCAAGAGAAGAACTTTGCCCCTAAGAGATAAATCTCTTTTGTCGAAATACAGAAAGTTCATACGAGCTTATAATTTCATGGTAGCAGCTGTTGAAAATAAAGATTTGGGGCGGGGTTTATTTATTTGTAAAAAAGTTACTTGAACAGAATAATATTTTTAAGCCTTAAAAATATTCGACCAATTGCCGCCAAAGAAAAACTTGAAATTGTCATCGGCGCGGCGGAGCCGCGATTTCGGATTTTCGCGAAGGGCTTTCCTCGCCGCCTTCGGCGGCGAAATGCGTCCGAACTATTTTAAGAATAGACCCCGCCTTCATTTTTCCGATGAACACGACACCGGATACTCGCTCATTAATTGTCTTTAGACGTTCCACGCTCTGTCTCGATACCAAGGTGTCGTCTTCCCAATCTCCAATACGCCTTCTTCCTTCCACAATCGCGGGTCTGCTCTCAATTGAAGGTAACACGGGTTTGTCAGCTTTCTGCGCCTGCCTGAAGCCTTTCGTTTGCCGTCTCGTATGTCTGCGGGGCAAGTATATTCTTAAATCTTCACACCCATCCTTTACCTTGCCATTTCCTCCACGCATCACCTGGGCATAGATGAATTGGTACACTGCCTCGTGCGATATTTCATTACCACGATGGTCAATCGGTAGACGAATTGAGATCTGTTCCGGAGACCAGCCGAGTTTCATCTTTTCTTTCACATACGAACGAATCAGGTTGTTCTTCAGCCGAGTGGGCTTTTTCCCGAATCTCCTCTCCAGGGCTTTGCAGTGACTTCCGTAGGCTTGATATTTACCTACACCCCTTCGTGGCTTTCCGTTAACTTCCCTCATGATTGAACTCCCCGTTCTTCCACGACCAAGATATCGGGCAATACCTCGCAAACTCAAGCCATCTCTATATTTAATCTCGATCCTGATACGGTCATCGAGTGTTAATTGGGTAAAAGCGCGTTTTTTGTTTTTTCGCATAACACCTGAATCTTAATACAAGTGTTGCAATTAATTGTTGAACTCGGGTTTTTATGGGTTGAAGGCTTACTGATAACATGTTATTCTCAATCTATGACATCTAGGAAATCCCCGAGGAACAAAATTGTCAGAAAAGTG
Organism: uncultured Candidatus Saccharibacteria bacterium; assembly: GCA_964373765.1. Classification (GTDB taxonomy): domain Bacteria; phylum Patescibacteriota; class Minisyncoccia; order Phycocordibacterales; family 01-FULL-45-15b; genus 01-FULL-45-15b. The sequence goes on from CAYJVZ010000025.1 coordinate 8,749, forward strand.
CGAAGTTTTACGGCTTTTTTTGATAAAAATCGGAACGGCTACTTTACAGTGACCGTGCCCAGCTTGCCCGGTTTAACGACTGAGGGACGCAATATTCAGGAAGCCAAAGAAATGGCGGAGGACGCTGTTAGGTGTTATATCGGGGGTCTAGTTAAAGACCGTGAAGAAATCCCCGAGGAAACAGATACGGCTCAAGTGAGAATAACGGTCAGTGCTTAAATATGCCTAAACTACCGAGACTTTCTTCAAAGAAAATTCTCGGGGTTCTTATGCGTGACGGTTTCTATATTCACCATCAAACTGGAAGCCACGTAAATCTGCGCCACAAAATAAAATCGCAATTGCGTTTGGTTATACTGCTAAGGTCCAAAGAGCTATCTCCCAAGACCATCAAATCAATAATAAGCCAAACGGAAATGTCCCTCGCGCAATTTCTGGACTTGTTATGATATTGACGCGCCATGCTTGATTCATCTGAAATTTGGCACATCAGTGGCAGAGCATAGCCCACAAGAGCAAAGTTCGCGCCGAATCCGCGGGACTCGGCTGCGGTTCCACCTTTTTTGTGGAGTTGCCGCTTTCAATTTCTTAATTTAGGAAAGTGAGAATAAAGTGATTTCTCGAGCAACATTGCATTCTTGTCTCTATCCGCTTTTTTAAGAAATTTAAGCGCGGTGCGCGCTTCAGTTATAGCACGCTTCGCTTCATTTATCTCTTTGTAACATACCGCTAGTCCAATCTGCGCGATTAATTTTTCAGTATAATTTTTCCCTCGATTCACTGCTTTTTTATACCACCTTATTGCTCCATGGAAGTCATTAAGACGCATATGAACGTCAGCCACGCGCTCTGCTGTAAAAGCAGAAGGGCGTTTTTTGTAGGTTTCTTCGGACAGCTTTTTTGCCCCTTTATTTTTTTTGAGCATTGCGTATATTTGTGCTAAATATACGCGCGCATTCAAAAGATTTCTATCGTTTATATCACGACGTTTTCGCATTATCAGCCTGCAAATATTAATAGCTCGGCTGAAATTTTTCTTTATAACAATTTTTTGTCGCGAAGTATGTGTGTCACCATACATCAGCAAGGCCGCGTGGTGATATAAAAGGAAGGCCTGTTCCAAAAGGATTTCATCAGTAACCTCATATTGTTTTAGATATTCATCAATAGCGCGCAAACCTTTCTGATACTTCTTTCCACGCGCTAACTTTATTAGCCTCGTTTCAATCTTATAGAGGTGTGATGGTTGACATATCAAGTTGGATAACGATTATACTACTAGCAACTGCACCAGATATATTACATTCTCCCCACGCATCGATTGCATTAATTCGCTTATTCGTACGAATAAGCGAATAGTTTATTAAATTATTATTAATGACATATTAGAGAAGGCGGATAATGTGCTTAGTCAAGACTTCAAGCGGCGGATGCGCATTGATACAATAAAACATGCAAAGACTCCTTTGTTCCTTCTGTACAATGCGTGCCGAAAGAAGGACTGCCAAATGTTTTGATGTTGATCTGAATGAGAGCTTTATGTGAGTCGCCAAGTCACCCACAGTCAGTTCTTT
>CAYJVZ010000026.1:0-9826 GCA_964373765.1 uncultured Candidatus Saccharibacteria bacterium
GTTCGATGTGTTTGGGTTTTATACATTATGGACAGTATGCGCAAGAGCAAGAATATGAGCAACGGTCTGCGCAATAGTATAGACGACAGTATGCGCAAGTATGCGTAGCATACACGACGGCATGCGGAATTCGAATTCCTAAAACAGCAATCTAAATTTTAAACTCTATTACATCGCCATCACAAACGATGTAGTCCTTGCCCTCTGTTTTTAACAAACCTTGCTCGCGCGCGAAAGCGCGCGAGCCGATCTCAAGCAGTTTTTCCCATGGAATCACCTCCGCCCGTATAAATTTATCCCGAAAATCACTATGAATGGCGGCGCCAGCTTCCGGCGCTGTTGAACCATTTTTTATAGTCCAAGCTCTCGTTTCGTCCTCTCCTGTAGTAAAATATGTAATTAAATCGAGAAGTTTATAACTGGCTCTTATCAGATCATCGACTCCATCATCTTTATCGCCAAAACTTTGGCGGAATTCTTTTTTATCTTGCTCATTCAAATCTTTCATTTCCTCTTCGCCAGCCGCGTCAACCTTAACCCACTTAGAATTAGTCTTCGTAAAATATTCTGTCAACTTTTGCCAGTTGTCGTTTATTGTTTCATCCAAATTTTGTCCGCCACTTTTTTTATTCAAACAATAAAGCACGGGTTTTAAAGTCAAAAGTCCCAGACTCTTTATTGAAAAAATTTCCGTCTCATTCAGATTTAGGTCGCGGGCATTCTGGCCGGCATTAAGTTTTTCGCTTATTTTCTTTAAAACCTCTTCCTCGATCTTGGCCTGCTTATCACCCCTCTTCACTTCCCTTCCAATACCTAAAAGCCGTTTCTCAACTGTTTCCGCGTCAGAGAGAATAAGCTCCGTCTCAATAATTTTAATATCGTCAAGCGGGTCTATTTTGCCGTGGACATGAGTTATGTCAGAGTCCTCAAAAATCCTAACCACTTCCAAAATAGCGTCGGTCTCTCTGATATTTGAAAGAAATTTATTTCCCAGCCCCTCGCCTTTTGATGCGCCCTTTACTAATCCGGCAATATCAACAAACTCTACCGCGGCAGGTGTCACCTTGGCTGACTTGCTAAACTTACCGAGTTGAAGAAGTCTAGCGTCCGGAACGGCCACAACCCCGACCGATGGATCGATTGTGCAAAAAGGATAATTAGAACAATCAACCGCTTTTTTTGTAAGTGCGTTAAAAAGAGTGGATTTGCCAACATTCGGCAATCCTACAATCCCAATTTTAAGTGACATGATAGTTTTTATTTTCCAGACTAATCTCCAAAATTAAGCAATTATTTAGCCTTTTGCCCGAGATTGTACAATTTTTTTTGAATTCTTACCCACCTTTTTTCGTTCATATTCTTCATACTGCCTATCTTCATAAGGCGGACCGGCCGAAAACCAGCAAAACCAAGTATGGCCCGTCTTATTTCATTTGTATAATTACCTAATGCCATTCTTTCAATCCATGGAATAAAATCCAGAGTGCATATTACTCTCGCGGAACGTCCTTTTAAAAGTTTCCTTGGAATCATTGAATTTTTCGGAAAATAATAGGCAAAACCGGGAAGCCACATTCTATCAAAGAGTCCCTTTAAAATTGCCGGCATTGTCACAAACCAGTTTGGATAAATTATTACCAAGTGCTCGCACCACTTGATATCTTCTTGCAACTCCACAAGATCAGGTTCAAGCGGCTGAATAATTTTATAGCCCTTGTGAAGAATTGGATCAAATTTTAAATCCCCTGCGTTCTTTCTGCGAACTTCATGGCCGGATTCTCTAGCCCCTCTTTCATAAGCGTCAGCGAATCTGCCGTTAGCGGAAGAAGAATCCGGATGTCCCAACAATACAAGTATCTTGCTTTTTTTCATTAAGCCTTAGTAATTGTATATCCTAACTCCGCCACTCCTTTAGCAATTGTTTCAAACGGAGTTTTGGCAGGGTCAAATTCAATTTCGCCCGTCTTCTTGTCGTAATCTACAAAAACAGATTTAACGCCATCCATTCCTGACACAAGCATCTGGATACCTGTGGCGCAAGCTCCGCAGTGCATACCTTGAATATTTAAATTTATTTTTTCCATATTATAATTTTGTAAATTATAGCAGATTTTTTAAGTTTATGCGCTTTTAGCGATCACTTTTTCAATCGGCGGAGTGTATCTTCTTAACAGGATTGAGTTAAGGACGACAGAAATAGAACTTAGAGCCATTGCAAAGCCCGCGATCTCCGGTCGCAGAGTGGCTTGAGAGAGATTCACGAAGATTGTGCCAGCCTGACCAAATTTATCTCCTATATAGAGTACCCATGCCGCCGCAACGCCAAATGACGCTTGAGTTACAAGAAGGTGCACTCCTCCGGCAATAGGAATAGCCACTATATTGTAAATAAACGCCCAGAAAAGATTCTGCCAAATTTTTTTGATAGTCTTTCCGGAAAGTTGTATGGCCGTGACCACATCTCTGATATCATCTTTAACCAAAACCACTTCGCCAGTTTCAAGCGCCACGTCCGTTCCAGATCCAATGGCAATGCCCACGTTAGCCTGCGCCAGCGCGGGAGAATCATTAATGCCATCTCCGACCATGGCTACATGTTTGCCTTCATCTTGGAGTTTCTTTACCATCTTGGCTTTGTCTTCGGGCAAAACTTCGGCCATAATTCTGTCTATTCCGACTTCTTTAGCGATCGCCTCTGCGGTTTTTTGATTGTCCCCGGTAATCATGATAATTTCCTTGCCCATATCTTTAAGAGCCTGAATAGCTTCTTTGGTGTATGGCTTTAGAGTATCGGCCATTGCGATAATCGCGCCCGGAGCTTTATCCACCAACATCATTACTACCGTCTTGGCCTCTCCTTGCAATTTATGAATTGAGGCCGCGTATTTGGCGATATCAATACCCAGCTCCTTCATATAAAGCATATTTCCAATGTGAATTTCGCGATTTTTAACTTTACCTGTTAGGCCTTTGCCCGTGATAGTTGTGAATTCCTTAGGATCCTCCAGTTCTCCAAATTCTTTACCTTTCTCAACCACCGCCCGAGCAAGCGGATGTTCTGATCCCTTTTCAAGAGAAGCCGCAAGATATATCGCCTCTCTTTCATCTATTGTTTCCGATAAAATTTCAAAATTAGTGACCACTGGCTTTCCGATAGTCAGAGTTCCTGTTTTATCAAAAATTATTGATGTCACTTTATACGCGCTCTCCAGAGCTTCACCGCCTTTTAAAATAATTCCGTATTTTGCCGCCTGACCGATACCAACCACAAGCGCTGTCGGCGTAGCCAATCCCATAGCGCATGGGCAAGATATTACCAAAACGGCGATCATGCGCAAAAGTCCGGCCCGAAATGGAAGTCCCGCCACAAAATACCAGCCGACAAAAACTAAAATTGACAGCACCACTACAGCCGGCACGAAATATTCGCTGATTTTGTCCACTAAATCCTGCACTGGCGCCCGCGAAGCTTGCGCGTCCTCAACCATTCTTATTATTTGGGATAACAAAGTGTCTTTGCCAACTTTGGTCACTTTAAATTTAATAAGCCCTTCCTGATTTATAGTAGATCCAATGACTTCATCATTGACAGTTTTGGAAACCGGAAAAGATTCTCCAGTCACAACTTTTTCGTCTATGTGAGACTTGCCTTCAATGATGATTCCATCAACTGGAATTTTTTCTCCCGGCTTGACGAGAACGATATCGGCAATTTTAATATCGTCTATGGATACCGTAAGCTCTTGGCCGTCCCTAATTACATGCGCTTCTTTGGCCTCCAATTTCATCAGCTCCTTAATAGCGTTTGAAGCTCGGCCTTTGGCCAGAACTTCTATATAGCGGCCCAATAAAATAAATGTCAAAAGAGCTGCGGAACTCTCCCAAAACGGATGATCAATGTTAAACCAAAGAAATCCTATGGTGCTATAGAAATAGGCGGCCGATGTGCCGAGCACAACCAAGACGTCCATATTTGCTGAACCTACGCGCATTGCCGTAAAAGCATTCCTATAAAAAGTCCAGCCTATTACAAATTGGATTGGCGTAGAAAGTATCCAATATATGTAGTTTAAATCGATGCCATAGAGCTCGTGGACATGCGAAAGATTAAACATGTGTATGAGCATGTAGTAGATGATAATTGGGGAAGAAAGCACAGCGGCCGCGATGACCCTTCTTCTTGCTTTATTTATGATAATCCGTTCTTTGTTTTCTTCCTCTTCAACAGTAGAACTCATTTCGTCGGGACGAATAATGTCGTAGCCTATTTTATTTACAAACTGATCAATTTTCTCGAGGCTGATTTTGCCTTCATCAAATTCAACAGAAGTTTTCTCGGCTCCGTAACTTGTTTTGACGCTAATTACCCCATCTTGCTTAGAAAGCAATTTATCAATCAGCATGGAGCATGAAGCGCAGTGCATTCCTTTTACTTTTAATACAAGTTTAGTCATTATCTTTTTAAAATTTTTATATTATTTCGTCTCACTTATTAGACTTCTTACACGCATTAAGCCAACTTGATCGAAATGTCCTCGCTTTTTTCCGTCAACATTACCTGATCCACAAGGTACGGAACAATAATATGGAAATGTTCCGACCTTTGTTACGACAAATTCTATTTTAACAGTATTTTCCGCGGGAATTCTTTGAGAAACTCCAAAAGCGTCTATGGCTAAACCGTGGTCATAATCATCTTCGTTAATGACAGTCATAATAATCTTATCTCCCTGCACAGCCGTAAATTCTTCAGGCTCAAAAGTCCATCTGTTTTTTCTGGCAGTAATAGTTACGTTTCGAACTTGGCCTGTGATTATTGGTTTGTCTTCCTCGGCCACGCCGTATTTTTTATAGATCGCTCCGCCTATTATGACCAAAATAAAAATTATAATAAGTATTATGTATTTGTTCATTTACTTTCTTTCTGCCAAAAACTTGTGAACTCCAAAACTTAAAACGCTGATTAGAGCGAGCGATATGATAAGGAGAGGCCACCAGCCGATTGGAGCTTGCCTTTGGTGCGCGTGAACTTCTCCATCATCGTGCATATGACCGACAAAATCACTCTCTCTAATATCATCCTTTAGAGGAGCCTCGTCATTTGGGCTCGCATGAGAAGAGTCATCCTCTTTTACTTCTTTTTTCATAGACATGCTTTCGTGTTCATTTCCGCTTATTGCGCTAGTGGCCCGCAAGTTGACAGCGGCTCTATATTCATCACCCGGCGCCTTTCCGCTTGCGTCTTCAACCCTAAATCCGAACATCATTCCTGCGTGCAAATGTTCAGCGATATGGCAGTGGCTCATCCAGACACCCGGATTAGACATATCAACTAAAATATCGGTAGTTTCTCCGGGCAAAACAAGTACGGTGTCTTTCCAAACCATATTCGTATTTGGAACTCCGTTTTGCGCCAAAACAACAAATCGCTGGCCGTGGAAATGAATCGGATGTTGCATTACGTGTTCCGCTTCCGCATCATTCTCCAATCGCACTTTCACGAGATCTCCTACTTTAAATATCCAGTCAATTTCCATATTTTCTAATCCAGTTGCCTCATCAACTAATTTCCAAATTACGTTATCGCTTGTTGAGAGAGTATCGCCCGTTATATCGTCCCACTGAATCGCATCTTCACCAGTCGCTCCAGTGCCGTGCGCGTGTTCGGAGTTATCAGGAGAATCCATGTTTTCCATTACTCTATCCAGCGCTTCGGCTTCACCTTCATGAGCATGAGCGTCGTGGTCAATGACTATATCTGTAATATTTACTGTCAATTTCAACTTTTTGTCAGGCTCCATCGGGATATAGGATCTTAGCCGAGAGACTTCAGAAATTACATCGCTATTTCGTCTCGCAATATTAAACACCTCACTGTAATCAGAAATTGGATCTTCAGATTTTACGTTAAATTTTGCAAGTTTCGCCATTTTCTCGGAACTCTTGTGAACAAGATCATATGTACCAGACTTTTCAAAATACACCTCCACGATTACCCTCTCCGCGGGCAAGATTAAAAAGTCATCCGCGAACCACTCGTTTTCATATTTGCCGATGTCCGCTCCGACGATTTTCATCCTAGCGCCGGGAATTGAAAGTCTGTATGTCCTTGTGTTCGACACATTGGTAATTGGCAATCTAATAACCGATCCTTCAATAATATTTATCGTCGGACTGACTTCTCCATTGATCAGAAAAGTGTTGCCGAATCTTCCTAGAAGCGCGTAATTTGTAAATTTTTTGTAAAACTCCTCAATCAGTCCCTCCTTCAGCTTGATATCGTCAACCATAAGAGGAATTTCCCTGTTTACCTTTGACCAATAATTTATATCGGCTGATTCAACAATATAGTTTCCATAAAGACCTTGCTCTTGAGCGTAATCTTCCCTTATATGAGGATGGTACCAATATACTCCGGCGTCTGGAAATTTAACTTTATATTGAAAACTTTCGCCGATACCGACGGGATCTTGAGTCATAAACGCCACACCGTCAAATCTATTATCAATTCTAATGCCGTGCGAGTGAATGGTAGTTTCAATATCCGTAAGGTTAGTAAAGTTTATGTTAATTTCACTTCCTTGATCAACTCTAATAATAGGACCCGGAATCATAGCGTTATAGGCCAGCATCTTCACCTTTCTATTTCCAACATTTTTTTCTACGATCGTGGCTGTTAAGTCAAATGTATCACCGTCCTTAAGCACAACCATTTCTGTCGGCACTACTTTTGAGCCATACGGCAATTGCTCAAATGTTTCTCCTGTCAGTCCTCCCATTGCGCTGTCAGCGTTCTCGCCGTGCCCAATTTCCAGAGCCTCGTGTTTCAGAAAATTATGAGGCAAGTAGTAAACAAAGGCGAATCCCAAAAGTAGAGTTAGCAGGATTATAATATATTTCTTATTACTCAAATCCGCCTTTTCGCAAAGGATAGCGTCGCTTGGCGGCGCCGCGGAGATATTATTTATCAGATTATTTCTTTTTCTAAACCACCACCACCATATAGGCGCAATCCAAAGTCCGACAAGAACCCAGTTGCCCAAGGCTAATGGTAAGCCAAATAGCCCAACTCCTATTTCGGCTTGATGACCATGAACAATTTCACTGTCTAGGTTTTCGGCAACTTGACCCAAGAACTGTTTCTCGAATGTTATCTTTTCGAATTGGGTATGAATGCCAGAATTGACCCACCAGTCATGGGTAAATAATCCAAGAGTCAAAATAAATCCTGCTACAAAAACCATTCCCCAGCCTGTGATTTTTTCCACCTTGTCTTTTCTGGCCACAAGCCAAGAAAGACCATTCACTCCAAGAACTCCGAGAAATGCCAAAAACAATAGAGGCAATATGCGGCCTATGGCGTGAACTAAAAAAAGAAGCCAGCCGTAAAGCACTTGGCCGCTCGAGGCGATTTCAATTAAAATAAGCGGCGTGGCGGGATGAGGACAACCGACTCCAATATTTCCGAGGAAAAGTCCCAAAAGAAAAGCTTTTAGGAAATCCTGTTTCTTCTGAATAAAGGACGGCGCGGCGCCCGAATAGGTGGGCATTTTCCACTTTAATAGTCCGATCTCCGCCAAAGCAAAAATGAGAGCGAAAATTCCGGCGATAAAATAAACCCAATTTTTTATTGACTCAAGCGGCGCGCCAATACTGCCTATGGCAACTTGGCCGACTAAAGCGGCTACAATTCCATAAATACTTAACATTACTGCTACTCCCGCCCCAAAAAAAATTGCCATTCCGAGCCCTTTGACAACGCCTTTGCCCATTGAAAGCGGCACAATAACAAAAGCCAGTGGCAAGGTGCACGGCAATACGATCATAGAAAGACCAGCTGCAAAGGAGAATAAGTACCAGCCAAATCCAGTTGGATTAGAGGACGACAAAAAGAAAAACCACAGCAATCCAAAAACAATTATTGCTAAAAGTCCAAAGACAACAGCAATTAGTCCTCCTCGGATTTTTGCCGACATATTCAGCTTTGTCGAATCTGTTGTTGTTGATTGTTCAGTCATTATTTTTTATCTACCCAGAAGAGCAAAGAGTGCTAAAGCGGATCCTAAAATGGCAATATCGCGAAAAGTTATGGCGTCAATTCCGATAAAAATTAATATGGCGGCCATTTCTAAAACCGTAAGCATGGCCACGAATCGAACGAACCTTTTCGGTATAAACCAGAGTATCAATGCGATGGCCAAGATTATTTCCACCGATCCTTGAATCATTAAAAAAGTATCAATTCCGATGGAATCAATAATTGATGTTACTAAAGCGGGCAAACCTCTGACCGCCCATTTCCAGGCGTCTGGATGCCTCAAAATGTCTATGCCGGAGTATAAATACATCGCTCCTAATGAAAGTCGGAGTATCCATATTGGGCCTATTTTTGCGCTTCTATGCATGTTAAATTGAGAGCTCTTTTAATTTTTCTAAAAATTTACTTTTGTTAACTCCTCCAGTGCTAAAAAGTTCGCCATTAATGATAATGCCCGGTGAGGCAAAGATACCGCGCTTTAAGGCCAGCTCTTGGCCTGCCGGCTCTGTGATACTGACTTCTTCAAAATTGACATTAGGAAAATCCGCCGCTTTACTCTCCCAGAATTTTTTAAACTCGGCGCAATTGTGACAGCCGGGCGAAGTAAGTTCCACTATGTTGATTTCCTTCATACGGAGTTATTATATTAAATTTTGGGCACATATAGCTAGCTTAACTGTGCACTACTTATCTAAAATATCTTTTAACTTTGACTGATTTTCCAGAAATACGGCCATCACGGCATCTTGCTCACTTATGCCGTTTTGGATTTTTTCTCGGGCTTTTTTAGCCATTTGGTTAAATAAATCCGGATTTTTCTCTATAGCGCCAATAATCTTATCTTGCGCCTCCTCGGGCAAGGATTTTAATTTAGATTTGAGGATCTGTTTTATGAGAGAATCAATCATACTTAAATTATATCAGTAAATATTTTTATGTCCCTGATTTGATTGATGATGACCGCGGGAATTTCGTTGATCTTGGCGTTTGTGGTTTTTCTGGTTGCAAGCTCCAAAGCCTTTCTTTTATTTTCGCCCGCTGCATAGAAAATGACCTTATCAATCTCGTCTAAAATAAATCGCATAGTGGCCGTTACGCGAATTGGGTATTGATTTTTAGCGCCCGCGTCATAGCTTACAATCCATTTATCAGTTTCAATAAAAGTTTTTCTAAAATATTCTTCGTCTTCGGGACAAGGCAGAACACCGGCCACGTGGCCATCCTCACCCATACCCATAAGAGCAATTATTTTTCCTTCTTTGTTTTGCCTTCGCCATTTTTTTATGGCTTCGTCGTATCTTTTGGCAAATTCTTCCGGATCTTCTTTTTCCTTGGGAACGGTATTTATAAAAATAACTCCAACTTTGCGGGTTTTTGCGTAAAAATTAGTTTGCCGAAGCTGAAGGAAATTATTAATTTCCTTATCCCTTGAAAATCGCTCATCAAGAACTGACGCGGCGATTCTTTCGTCAAAGTCGTTTGTTTTAATATAATCAAGAATTTTTAAGGCCGAACCGCCAGATATGAGAAACAGCGTGGGCGCGTCCCTAAACTCCGTAAAAAGGTCATTCAAATATTCACCCGCGTCTTTTGCTGGATGATCTGAAATATTTAGAACTTCTTTGTAATTCATAAAAGCTTGAAGCTGTCTTATCTATAAACAATGTGAGCAATTCTAGCATATAGAATCGGTATTCACCCTTGTAATTTCAAGTGAAGGAGTATGAGAAAGTAAAATTTGTCAAATTTTTAGAGGCAGATTCCAGATTCACCGTTGAAGCCCAACAT
>CAYJVZ010000027.1:0-9346 GCA_964373765.1 uncultured Candidatus Saccharibacteria bacterium
CGAGGAAAAGAAGAAAGGTAAGGAAAATTTTTGGTTTTTGCTCCCGCGACCGAGGGGAGCGGACGAGGCGCGCAGATTAGTCCTCACTCGAATTGTTTTGGAAAAAAGTTCGGATTTTGTTCAAGAGACACAGCTAAAAAATAGAATCGCCGTTTTCGCCAGAATTCGGACAGTCTGACCTCGGTTCAAAAAATTCCGAAGGGTATCTAAGTTTGCTGCGGGACTTGGACTCGAACCAAGATACTCGCCTCCAGAGGGCGATGTCCTACCATTAGACGATCCCGCAATATTATTCAAAACTTACTGATAATAGTCGCACTTACTAAATTACTTGAAAAACGATCTTGGTTCAAGGTTTAAGTAGTCTAATAATAAGACAGGACATTTGTTAGACACACAGAAATAAAATTAAGAACATCTGATTAAATTTGACTTAATTCTATCTTACTGATGTGAGTTAATTATATATTGGAAATTTTGTTTTCATCAATAGACTTCATTACTATGGGGTATTTCTATTCCCAATGGACGTTAAGCGCTAAAAAATGGTAGCAAAAATAAAAAGGATTATGAAAGAAAGAAACATAAATAAATGGCTGATTTTTTATTCTCTCATATATGTTATTTTAGTTCTAAAGGTTATTACGATACGGGAATTGAATGATTCTATTTTAATCAGCGCTTATAGTATAGCTATATCTTTCTATATTTTAAGCAGATTTGCTCTAGGCTATCTCTATAATCCAAGAAAAAACGATTACGAAGAAAAATATCTTCCCACGATTTCTTTCAGCGTTCCTTCAAAAAATGAAGGGGAAAACATTAGAGAGACAATCGTTAGAATCGCCAAAAGCGACTACCCCAAAGATAAATTCGACATCATCGCTGTAAATGACGGTTCCACTGACAACACTTTGTTAGAAATGGAGAAAGGAAAGGAAATAGCCGAGAGAATGGGCGTTACGGTCAAAATCATTGATTGGAAAGAAAATAAAGGCAAAAGAGAGGGCATGGCAAAGTGCGCTGAAATTTCGGACAAAGACATAATGTTTTACATAGATTCTGACAGTTTTATTGAAAAAGAAACAGCGCGCAAAATGGTAAAATATTTTATTGATCCTAAAATTGGAGCTGTCGCGGGCCACACTTTTGTCGCCAATGTTGACGTAAATTTTCTAACAAGAATGCAGGCGGTCAGATACTACATTGCTTTTAGGGTGTACAAAGCCACGGAGGCAATTTTCGGCACAGTCACTTGCTGTTCGGGATGTTGCTCGGCTTATAGAAGAGAATACATAATGCCGATACTTAAGTCATGGCAAAAGCAGAAATTCTGGGGCGTTACTTGCACCTTCGGGGACGACAGAAGCCTGACTAATTTTGTCTTAAAATCAGGATATCTTGCCATTTACGCTCCCGATGTCATTGCCAAAACCTTTGTGCCTGAGAATCTGCGCACTTACGCCAGACAGCAAATGAGATGGAAAAAATCATGGTTTAGAGAAAATCTAATAGCCGCGGGATTCATGTGGAAAAAAAATATCTTTATCGTTGTACTATTTTATCTTGGATTTATTCTGCCTTTAGTGACGCCGATTATAGTTTTTAGGGCATTGCTTTGGTATCCTTTTTTTCACGGCGGAACACCCCTATTGTATCTTTTGGGAATTATGATTATGTCAGTTTTATACGGACTTTATTACTACATTTATACCAAGGATAAAAAGTGGATGATAGGAACTTTATTTTCCATCTACTACGCGATTTTGTTGATTTGGCAATTACCTTGGGCTATTTTCAATATTCGGGACACAAGATGGGGCACCAGATAATATAAATGGATAAATTAAACACCAAAAATGCGATACGGCTTTCGGCGATTATCTTAGCGCTGTTCCTCGGTATTTTTATATTCCTATCAGTTGAAGATATTTTTCGCGCCTTTAAGCCATACTACTTCAATGCTTATAAAGCAAGCGTCTTTTATGAAATTGAAAGAAGCGGCAAATTTTTTGCGAACAAAGTCGGCGAAATATTCACAAAGGCGAGCGGTAAAACGGATGTCGAAATCGAAAGCAAATACGCCGAGTCGGTGCCAGTTCTCCTTTATCACGGCATCGTTGACGAACATGACAACTCTAACACTTTGCTTTCGGATTTTAGAGATCAGATCTTTACTCTTAAAGAAGCCGGATGGAATTCTGTCAGACTCGAAGAATTTATTGCTTTTATTAAAGGTCAGAAGAAAATTCCGGACAAATCGTTTCTATTGACATTTGATGATGGCAGAAAAGACAGCTATTATCCGGTTGATCCATTTCTTGCGGCATCAGATTTTAGCGCCGTCATGTTTGCCATAACCGGCCGCGCGGACGAAAATCCATTTCATCTTTCCACTAAAGAATATGAAGAAATGATAAAGTCGGGAAGATGGGAAATACAATCGCACGGCCAAAACGACCATGATTTAGAGTCTATTGATCAGTTTGAAAAGACGGGCCGCTTTCTCGTAAACAAGCTCTGGCTTGATCAAGAAAGCAGGCTGGAGAGCGATCAGGAATTCAAAAGACGAGTTTCTGAAGATTTGGTAAATTCAAAAAAGAGTCTGGAAGAGAAATACAACATTAAGGTTAATACATTCGCCTATCCATTTGGAGATTTTGGCGAGGGCGAGACAAATTTTATCGGGGTAAAAAATATTCTTTTGCCTCTCGTAAGAGAAGTGTATGATTTTGCTTTTTATCAATCATGGGGAGGTGATTTTATCCACAATTATCCAAGCCAAGAAAATTTCATGGTTAAGAGAATTATTGTAAGACCGGACTGGTCCGGAAAAGATTTGCTAGAAATTATTGAAAGAGGAAGAGTAAAATCATTGCCTTTTTCCGATTCGTTTTCAAGCGACAGGGGCTGGCATAAAGGATGGGGCAGATTGTCGCTTCATAATGAGGGCTTAGCGATAGGTTCATTTGACGGAGGTTCAAGCGGACTTGTTATTTTAGACGGCTCATATTTGTGGGAAAATTATTTTTTTCAATCAAGAATAAAATTAAATAAAGGCGATACTTTTTCTTTGATAAGCCGGTATGAGAACAAAGATAATTATTCAGTGTGCGCATTTTTTGAAGATACTGTCCAGATAGAGCAATTTAGAGAGGGAGATCATGTCACAATAAGCGAATTAAAAATTGATGTTGATTTGAAAGGAGAGCATGTCTGGGGACTAGCGGTCATTGACTCCAATATTTCCTGCTATATTGACGGCCAAGCCATACTCTCTGGGAGAATTGACGCGGCAAGTACCGCTAAGGGAGGCGTAGGATTCAAGATATGGTCCGACCATGGAGTAAGCGAGATGATAATAAAGAGCGTGGATGTAAATTTGTTGTGAAAAAAATAATGCTGGATTTTATGGCTTGGTAAAAAATATTTCCATTTGTAGCCAATGAATCTGACGATTTTAATGTAACATTTTAAATAAGGCCACTAGTTGTAATACTTGAAAAAGGTCGGCGAAATCAGTATAGTGGGATTAGTCGAAGGGGCGAAAAGCCTTATTCTTATTAAAGATATGGGTTATAATCCCCCTTACGACTTTATCTCAAATGTATCTTACGGAACAGAATTCAAGCGAAATTAATGAGGACAAAAGAAGCGATGAAGAGATTTTGGCTATTTCGTTAAAGAATCCATCGTTTTTTGAAGTTTTGGTTTCCAGATATGAGGGAGCTCTTTTAAGAAAAGCGAAATCTATTTTACGCAGTGAAGAAGAAGCCGAGGATGTTGTTCAAGACGCATTCGTCAAAGCCTACATCAATGCCGGCAAATTCAAAAAAGTTGAAGGAGCGTCCTTTAAGTCGTGGATATATAAGATTCTAATCAACACTTGTTTTACCAAATATCAAAAGCTGAAAAAAGAGAAAAAATATACTCACGATCTTGATCCAGAAATTGCCGAGCTTGTGACCGATAAATATCATGTAAAAAATTATGACGAAAAACTAGATACTGATTATTTACTGTCGCTTATTTCAAAATTGCCAAACTTATTGAGAAAACCGGTAACCATGCATTTTATTGAGGGCAAGGCCCAGAAAGATATAGCTAGAAGCGAAGGAGTTTCCGAAAACGTAATAAGAACGAGAATTCACCGAGCGAAAAAATTTTTAAAAAAAATGACCGTGGATATAAATTATTAATTTTATTATTTTCAATATGGAATCAGAGCTAAAAAAAACAATAATGCGAAGAATATATTTTGTCTATTACGCAAAAACTGCGTTTAATTCACCGTTGCTTAAGCTGGCGGTTTTGCTTATGATCGGCTACGGATTCAAAGCGCTAATCTCTATTGAGAGTTTCTTCGTGAATATGCCATCTATTGCTGAAATTAACTCACTGGCCAGTTTTATACTGGCGGCGTTTTTAAACACAGAATTTATTGTTCAAGCCATGACTCTCGGCACGGCCATATTCGCGGTTTGGCTTTTAAGAGACGTTGTGGCAGGATTTCGCGAAGTGTCGTTTGAGAAAGTTAGCGCGTAATGACTTACTAACTCTCAATGAAGTACCGCTTTGAGTTTTTTGCTCTAATACGTGTTCAATAATAAAAAAAAAGGCCTCTCAGCACTGGTTTTACTAACAGTAATTTTGGCGGTTGTCATTTTGTTAGCCACTTTTACAAAATTGAAGAACGATAGTCATGAGATAACACTTACAATCACGTCATTTGATGAATGCCTGGAGGCTGGCAATACAGTCATGGAATCTTATCCAGAGCAATGTCGCACACCTGATGGTAAAAATTTTGTCAGAGATATTGGAAATGAGCTTGAAAAAATAGATTTAATAATTGCTGAAAATCCGAGACCAGGCGCGATAATAAAAAGCCCTTTAGAAATAGAAGGATTAGCAAGGGGTTACTGGTTTTTTGAGGCTGACTTTCCCATTGTCCTCGTAGACTCTCAAAATAATATTATTGCAAGAAGCATTGCCACAGCAAAGACAAATTGGATGACGGAAGAATTTGTAAAATTTAAGTCTATTCTTGAATTTCAAGAACCTCTCTCAATTGGCGGCAATCTTCTTTTATTAAAAGATAATCCGTCTGGATTGCCTGAAAACGAAGATGGTTTGCGAATCCCCATTCGTTTTCGCTAGAGCTTTCGCCAAAATTAAAGTGACAAAGTCCAAGCTCGATTCAAAAGATCTGCTTTTATGTTACGCATATCCAATTTTTCAATTGGAGATTCGAAATTACCTTCGGAAATTGTTTTAGGGAATTACTCAATTTCCAGATTGCGATAGGCAAGCCCTTGGCGCTTGCGAACCATCAGTCTTTTGGAGGTCTTGCCTCCAAAAAAATACGTCTTAAAAATGCTTTAAATTAAGCTTTTTTTGGCAGAAATTAAGTCCCTGTTTTTTTGATTGCCACAATTCATTATTTGTTTCCTTATTTGATAATCGCAATTATTGTTGCAAATCTTTTAATCAATGATAGATTTAAAAAAGTATTAAGTTATAGGTAATTATTTATTTTATGAAAAAAGAAAAAGGCAATATCATAATTTGGCTTATAGTAGTTGTAATCATCGTCTGGGGCGCGTTCGCTCTTTTTGGCGAGAAGGCTGAGGCAGACAAAATTAAATTAGGTTTCATTGGACCGCTTACGGGTGATGCCGCGAAGATTGGCGAACAGGCTAAAGCGGCGGTTGAAATAGCGGTTGAAGAAATAAACAGTGAGGGTGGAGTTAATGGCAAAGAAATTGAAGTCATTTATGAAGACGGCATGTGTGATGGCAAAACTGCTAACAATGCCGCTCAAAAATTGATAAATATTGACAAAGTTACGGCAATAATTGGCGGCACTTGTTCCGCGGAGACATCGGCTTTTACTGATTTGGCAGAGCAAAAAAAAGTGGTTGTTTTGTCATATTGCTCATCGGCTCCGGCAATAACAAACGCGGGCGATTATATTTTTAGAAATTATCCTTCTGACGCCTATCAAAGCGTCTTTGCGGCTAATTATATCTTTAATGAATTGGGTTATGGCAAAGTCGCCATATTGTATACTAATGACGACTGGGGCGTCGGGCTTCAGGATGCTTTTGAAAAAGCATTTACAAATCTAGGTGGAAAAATTATTGCTAAAGAGTCATTCACAAAAGATGCCAGAGATTTAAGAACTCAACTTGCTAAGATTAAAACGTCCAACCCAGACCTTCTTTATTTTCTTGGTTTTTCCGAAGCTAGCATTCCCGGATTGAAACAAATTAAGGAAATAAGTCTCAAGGTTCCTGTCTTTGGCGGCGATGCGTGGGATGATCCAAAGATTTTTTCTGAAGCAGGTAATGCGGCGGAAGGAATTCTCTTTACATCAATCGCCTCTAAAGAGGACCAAGAATATAAAAATAAGATAATGCAGAAATTGGGAGTTGACGAAACTACTATTTGTGGACCGCAAGCTTATGACGCGGTTTACATCTTAGGCGACATTATGAAGCGAGTAGGCGCAAACAGCGTGGACATTAAAGATGAACTTTATCAAATTAAGTATGAAGGGGGCATTTCAGTTGATGTTACTGACTTTGACGAAAATGGCGATCTCACTTCCGCTAATTATCAAGTCAATCAAGTAAAAGCTGGTAAAAAAGAAGTAGTCTATACACCTAAGGCAATGATGAAAGAAAATGGCGACGCAATGATGGAAGAAGGTGCGATGAAAGAAAATGACGCAATGATGAAAAAGGAAGGAGAAATGATGGAAAAGGATAGTGGCGTTATGATGGAGAAAAAAGGGGAAGAGTAAAAGGATTGTATTTTAAAAAACAGCCCCATCAGGTGAAATATCGTCCGGGGCGCTGTTTTTGGTTTTACAAAATGCTACTATTCATAAATCCTGCCTGCTCGATATCTGTTTAATTATGTACAGCTGGCTAGATTCGTAAATCGTACTCCATAAATCATAATTCCTAATTCATATAGTTATGGAAATTATTCCCCAACTAATCCTTAATAGCATCATCGCGGGATCAATTTACGCACTTGTGGCTCTTGGCTTTAATTTGATTTTCAGCACGGTTAAGTTTTTTGACCTCGGTTATGGCGCAATGACTACCGTTGGAGGATATGCCGCCTTTTTCTTTCTAAAAAAAGTAGGGCTTGCCACAGCGCCATCGGTCATACTAGCAATCCTAATGGCTGGAATAGTTGGCTATTTAGTCTATTTGATTGTCTATAAACCACTTCGCGTCCGAAAAGCAACTTCAATGGTTTACGTTGTCGCGTCGCTCGGAGTTTTGACAGCTCTCCAAGCGCTTGTCGCAATATTCTTTTCAAGCCAATTTCAAACGCTCTCGCGAGCCGGGACGAGTCGAGTCTTTCACATTGGAACCGGCGTTATCACTGAAATTCAAGTAATCATTCTTGCCGTTGCTATTTTTATAATGATCGGACTTGGACTAATGCTCCGCTACAGTTTATTCGGCAAAGCGGTTAAGGCAATCGGCGACGATGAGGAAGTCTCTAAAATCGTTGGAATCAACACGACTAAAATCATAGGGGTTGTTTTTTTCATCGGAGCCTCAATCGCTGGTATGGCGGGAATATTGGTAGGATACGACACGGGAATTGAACCGACCATGGGATTAAATTTATTGCTGAAAGGCGTCGTCGCCTCAATCGTAGGCGGAATCGGAAATGTTTACGGAGGAGTCTTGGGCGGATTTATTCTTGGCTTCGTTGAAAATTTTGGAATCTGGAAGATTTCCGGAGAGTGGAAAGACGCGATCGCCTACATCTTACTTATCGCTTTTCTAATCTTTAAGCCGTCTGGTCTTTTGAAGAGATAAGTAAAATGAAATTCGAAATTCGAATATCGAAATCCGAAACAAACTAGAATGAGTGAAATCCAAAAAAATAAGATATATAACCTAGAAGAGAGGAGTTTTATGTTTGCTAAAGATGTCCGAGATTTTGTCAGGAAGTTACCTAAAAGCGCAATTAACATGGAAGATACGAAGCAATTAATAAGATCGTCGGGATCTATCGGCGCGAATTACATTGAGGCCAATGAGTCTCTCGGCAAGAAAGATTTCTTGATGAGAATAAAGATATCAAGAAAGGAAGCCAAGGAATCAGTATATTGGTTGAGGTTGCTCGATACGCGTGACAATGGCACTCTTGATGGATGCAGAGGAGACCTTATAAGAGAGGCGACAGAACTGATGAAGATTTTCAGTTCTATTATGAGAAAATCATGAAGGTTTTGAATTTATTATTTAGAATTTATATATTGTTTCGAATTTCGAATTTCGAGCTTCGTGCTTATCAACGACTATGGAGTATGTAATACATTTGCTTATACTGATTGGAATTTATGGGATTTTGGGAATCTCGCTTAACCTCGTTGTGGGCTACACCGGTCTACTTTCAATTACTCACGCCGCTTTTTATGGAATCGGCGCGTATGGGTCAGCTCTGATACTGGCTAATCTCGGATGGAATTTTATTGTGGCACTAATTATCGGAATTATTATTACTGCTATATTTAGTTTCCTGATTGGCTTGGTTCTGTCGCGGTTCAAGGGAGATTATTTTGCTCTCGGCTCATTCGGCTTCAACATTATTATTTTTAGCGTAATGCTCAATTGGCAGGCAGTTACCAGAGGGCCCCTTGGAATTCCGGGAATTCCAAGACCGGAATTTTTCGGCTTCGTCTTGAAAGAAAACTTGGCATATTTGATTTTGGTGGCGGTACTTTTTGCTCTGGTATATTTTGCGGCGAGATTTATCGTCAATTCGTCGTTTGGCAGAGTTCTAAAGGCAATCAGAGAAGATGAGCAGGCGATTTCTGTTTTTGGCTATAACACTCTTTATTACAAACTCGCCATTTTTACCATCTCTGCTGGAATGGCCGCTGTCGCCGGATCACTTTACGCAAGTTACATTACCTTTATTGATCCTTCCACTTTTGCTCTCCTCGAGTCTATCTTTATCGTGGCAATTATTATTCTAGGCGGATTAGGCACTTTGCGCGGTTCAATCTTGGGCGCGGTAGTTCTCATTTTACTTCCAGAGTTACTCCGCTTTGTCGGTCTTCCGTCGGATATCGCGGCTCAAATGAGGCAAGTAATTTATGGTGTGTTGTTGATAATACTTATGCTGTATCGTCCTCAGGGTTTGATTGGAGAATACAAAATTTAATGCTATACCCCCACACCAAATCATGTACTACGTATATATTCTAAAAAGTGAAAAGGACGAAGATATGTATACTGGCTCGACAAATGATTTGAAAAGGAGATTTGAGGAGCATAACACAGGCAAAGTTCAATCGTCTCGACAC
>CAYJVZ010000028.1:0-8412 GCA_964373765.1 uncultured Candidatus Saccharibacteria bacterium
CTTCCTCGCCGCCTGCGGCGGCGAAATGCGTTCGGACTAATTCAAGAATACTGCATAAAAACAACGAGCGAAACGCGAATACGTTTGGCGATTATGTTTTTCGGCAAAGGATGGGAGAATCGAACAGCGGAGCCATGTTTTTCCAGCAGGAAAGACAGGCGAGCTGGTGCCCAGACCGAAACGAGCGACGGCGAGTTGAGAGTCGCGGGCGATTCTCCCATCTCGCACCCTAAAGCAAAACCTTGGTTTGCTCGGGCGCGGCCCTAAAACAAAACTCGAGTTTGCTCGGGCGCTGCCCTAAAGCAAAATCCAAGCCCAGCCGAATGGCTTTAGGGCTTAGCGTTAAATACCACAAACCCCCAGCTTTAGCCGGGGGTTTTATGCAGACAATATAACTTATTGTTATTTTACAGCGTCCTTAAGAGCCTTAGCCGCTCTAAATTTAGGCACCTTCATTGATGGAACCGAGATAGATTCTCCAGTTCTAGGATTTCTAGCTTGTCTGGCTGCTCGAGTCTTTACTGAAAATATGCCAATTCCGGCTATTGATACCTCCTCGCCTTTCTTTAACGTATCGACTATCGAATTAAATACCGTATCTACTGTTTGCTCTGCCTGAACCTTTGTTCCCCCCAAAACACCATGAACCGCCTCTACAATTGCTTGTTTATTCATATTTTTTTAATGATTATTTAAAAAGTCGACCTATTTCCACCTAGTTTGCACTGGCAAACCAGTTTATCACTTCACGTATTATATATTAAGCCGTATTTTGGGCAACCAGCCTTTTTAGAGGGCTGTTGAAAACTAATATTGTCAAAAACCATTGACATTTGATTATAGAAATGTTACAATGTTTAAGGTTAGAAATTTTGACATTGTAGTACAAACAAAAACTTAACAAAAAGGCTAAATTATGACGACTGCCGAATTCAGAGGCCGCGAGCTTGAAGAGGCTTACGCCAGAGTTTTCAAAGGCCGTGTTATTGGAGGTTTCAATGACCGAGGTCTTGATGTGCTGACGAATGACGGAGAGATACCTGTCGTTCAGTGCAAAGGCTGTATGGCTTTTGCCAAGCAATTTCTGGCGGAGAGTTTTCGCCGGAAGAGATTCATTCCTCTTTGCATCGGCGCGCCCGGCGCCAGAGAGGAAATTCTTGCCAGCCTCCGGAAGTTTGGAGCCTGGATCGGGCGAGACATTGACCGCCGACATGATGATCTGGCAAACTTCTCGCGCATGCGCGAGATCTGTCAAAGGAGGTCGCCATGAGAGGTAAGCACGACGAGGTTCTTCAAGCGCTTCTTGACTCAATCAGGAAGCGCGACGGAGAGGCTCGTGTCAAAGCCTTGAGCGCTGAACTTAAATCATTCAGCATTGAAGGCGCCAATCGGGAACTTGTTTGTCAAGTTCTCTCAAGAGAAAAAATCTGGACGAGGCTGAAATTTTTCTGCCTTTACCCGGAATACATTGTTCCTTACTTGATGAAAATAGAGAAACTGCCCAGCTGAACTGGGCGGTTTTTTTATCTGGCGAACTCTATTACTCTGGTTTCTCTTATTACATTGACTTTAATTTCACCCGGATACTTTAATTCTAGTTCAATTTTTTGGGCTATATTTTGGGCCAATTTTTTTGCCTCAAGATCGCTAATTTCGCTCGGAGTGACAAATACTCTTATCTCTCTTCCTGCTTGCAGAGCGTAGGATTTTTCAACCCCTGTAAATGATTTGGCAATAGCTTCTAAATCCTGAAGCCGTTTCAAATAATTTTCCACGGAGTCGCTTCTTGCGCCGGGCCGTGAACCTGATATAGCGTCAGCCACTTGAACGATTATTGATTCAACTGTTTCATAAGGATATTCTTCATGATGAGATTGCATGGCTTTTACGACATCTTCCGGCGCCCCGAATTTTTGTAAAATTCTTCTGCCTATTTCAACGTGTGTTCCCGCCACCTCATGGTCCACAGCCTTGCCAATGTCGTGGAGAAGCGCGCCGGCCTTGGCCGATTGAACATTGGCGCCTAGTTCTTGAGCCAGCATTCCGGCAATATGAGACATTTCAATTGAGTGTTGCAGGACATTTTGGCCATAGCTCGTTCTAAAATATAGCCTTCCTAGGATTTGCAAAATCCTTGGATCAAGATTTATAACTCCGCATTCAAAAGCGGCCTCGGACCCTTTTTCTTTGATTATTTTAGTGATCTCTTCTTCAGCTTTCTCCACCACTTTTTCAATCTTTGCCGGCTGTATTCTGCCGTCCATAATCAGGTTTTCAAGGGCGATTCTGGCCACCTGTCTTCTTACGGGGTCAAATGAAGACAGTGTTATAGTTCCCGGAGTGTCGTCAACAATCACTTCAACTCCGGTAGCTCGTTCAAAAGCCTTGATATTTCTTCCTTCTTTGCCGATTATTTTGCCCTTTAGATCATCGGAAGGAATGGTGATGGTGGTTGAAAGGACGTCAGAAGAAACTGAATTACCAAGCCTGTGAATGCACGATGTTAGAATATCTCTGGCTTTTGATTGAAGCTTTTCCTCGCCGAAATTTTCTAATTTTTGCATTCTAACCAACAACGTCTCCTCGTATTTTTTTTCAATATTATCAAGCAAAATCTTTTTTGCCTCTTCCTCGGATAATCCTGAAATTTTTTCTAACTCGTTTTGTTTATTAACTTCTTGGGCTTCTACTTCTTCCCTTATTTCCTTTATTTCGGCGATTTTAGACTTTATATTTTCAACTTCTTTTTCTATATCAAGCTGTCTTTTATCTAATGTGTCTTCTTTTTTAATGAGACGATCTTCTGTTTTTTTTAGCTTATCTTCCTTTTCTTTTATTTCAAAACGGAATTCTTTTATAGATTCTAAAGCTTTTGTTTCAGCCGATGAAATAATTTTCTTTGCCTTTTCTTCGGCATCAAATTGCATTTCTTTAAGCTTCAGCTCTATTGAGCCTTTCTTGCCTAATCCCAGCAAAACTCTAAAGACATAACCTAAAACTGCTCCGATAAGGGCGGTAAATCCTGCTAAAAGCAAGGCTATTTTTAATGACATATTAAGCGAAAACTCGCTCTTTTATGCTCTAAGATTTTTGTAGACGAAATGACTTATTTTAAAACTCTCCAGTTTCCAAACTTTAAATAAATTTCTTCTGGTTAATATCATTTTTACTTACAACTTAATAGGAATAAAAAAGCGTCGTTTTTGAAATTAAATCCACTAATTGGTGAATTGTATAACAAGTCACCTTATTTGTCCAACTTCCCAAAATAAGCAGATTTTAGCTAAATATCTTACTTTTTCTTAGAGGGCAATATTTTGTCTATAATGCCATATTTTATGGCGTCTTCAGCGCTCATGAAATAATCTCGGTCAACATCTTTTTCAATTTGAGAGACTGACTTGCCGCTGTTTTTAGCCATGATTTTATTAAGCCTTTCTCTAAGTTTTAAAATGTGTTTTGCCGTAATTTCAATATCCGCGGCCTGCCCTTGGGCGCCGCCTAAAGGCTGATGAATCATGATTTCCGCGTTAGGAAGAGCGAATCTTTTCCCTTTTTGCCCCGCCGAAAGTAGCCATGCGCCGCCTGAAGCCGCTATTCCAACGCAGACCGTGGCAACTTCCGGCTTAATATGATCTATAGTGTCTAGCATGGCCAAAGTGGCCGAAGCTGATCCGCCCGGCGAATTAATATAGAGCCATATGTCTTTCTTTGAATCTTCCGATTCAAGAAACAAAAGTTGAGCTATGACAATATTGGCCGTATGGTCGCTTATTTCTCCGCCCATGAAGATTATTCTCTCGCGGAGAAGCCTTGAAAATATGTCATAGGCTCTTTCGCCAAATTGCGATTTTTCTATAACTGTTGGGATTAACATAAAGGGGATGAATTAAGAATAATGAATTAAATTATAACAGGACAAGCTTATCTCATATACTTGACATTGTCAAATATATATAAGATTATAATTGCGTCTAAATTTTCTCGACTAGATTTAAAATAAAATTGCAACATGCGTTTACATAATTTTTTTATTCCTCGACAATCTTCAGCACAAGCCAAAAAAGAAGTAGGGGATAATCTTGTCATCACTGAACCTGATTTGATTCATCAGTGGAGGAAGGTATTTAGATTGAAAATCGGAGATAAGGTCATTCTTCTTGACGACAGCGGTCGTAAATTCGTTTCACAATTTATAAAATTAGAAAAAAATATGGCAAGTCTTTCCATTATTGAAAGAGTTGAAAATAATAATACTCCAGAAAGAGAAATTTTTCTTTATCAATCAATTTTAAAAAAAAATAAATTTGAATTGATCGCGCAAAAAGCGACTGAACTTGGCGTCGTTTCCATCAACCCTTTGCTTTCCGAAAGGAGCGAGAAGAAGAGTTTGAATGTTTCTCGTCTTAAAAAGATTATAAAGGAAGCCAGTGAGCAATCAGGAAGAGGAATTACTCCCGTTTTAGAACCCCCCGTATCTTTAGAGGAAGCTATTTCTAATTTAGCTATTGCATCTATTTCATTTCATACCGATGGCCAAAAGTTTTACAGAGATAAATTTTCAAATGAAAAAAGTCTAGCTGTTTTTATCGGTCCTGAAGGAGGCTGGAGCGATCGGGAAATAGAGCTTTTTAAAAATAAAAACATACCAGTTTTAAAACTAGGACATCAAACACTAAGAGCGGAAACGGCCGCCATTTCAGCATTAGCCCTGTTTTTGCTTTAGCTTACGCGCCTTTAAATAAGTTAATTAGTATTGTTTTTTGATTCTCCAAGAAAGCAAAAACTCTTTCATTAGTTATGACCATGTCCAGATACTGCTTGACCCGCTCTGGATTCGCATTTTTATCACGCTCTAAAATCAACTTAAATTGTTTTTCAATTTCTTCTTTTTCGGCAAAGATTTTTTCATTAGTGGAAATTTTATTTAAAATTATCTGTATAGTCACTCGTTTAGAAGCGTCGGCTCTCCAGTCGCGCTTTAAATCAAGTTCTGTTTTTTTGGCATGTTTTAAATAGTCTTCAAATTTACCGCCCATATCTTTAATATCATGTTCAAATTTTAATTTCATTCGCTCCAATTCTCGATCAATCAGAATTTCAGGAATATCAATTTTGGTTTTCGATACTAATTCATCAATCAGCGCTATTCTCTTTTTTTCACGAGCTTTCATTTCCTTTTCAAATTTGATATTTTCTGTCAGTTGTTTTCTAAAGTCGTTAATATTGTCAAATTCTCCCATCTCTTTGGCGAAAGCGTCATCTAACTTGATCTCGGATTCATTTTTTCCCGATTGTTTAGCTTTGGCTTTTTTTAATTCATTTATAACTTTATCCACATCTTCTTTGGTGACTTCAACCGCTTCGTTAACGCTCATTATTTTTTTTGAGACAGCTTTATAATCAGGTAAAGTAAAATCAGAGAGAACGGCCACTTTTATTTTTATTTCAAGGGGGTTGTCTTTGGCGATTTTTGTAATAGTGATTTTGGGATGGTCAATTATGTTTATAGAATTTTCAAGTATTATTTTTGGGTAAAGTTCCTTTATGGCAAGTTCGGCGGAGTCTTCCAAAATTTTTTGATTGCCGATTTTCTCTCTTATCAATTTTTCTGGCGCCTTGCCTTTCCTAAAACCGGCCAATGAAATAGCTTCGCCCAAATACTCCAGGACTTTAATTTCATACTCGCGTATTTTTTGCTCGCTGATTTGACAGTGTATCTCAATTAGAGAACCCTCAATTTTTTTTTGCTCGATAATTTTATAATAATCGCTTGTCATTTTCATAAGTTCCAATACCTTATCACTAAATTGTTTTGGCCACAATTTTTATAAATTTCTCCATAAAAAATCCCGCATTCTATTGATCCGTACCCCATAAAGTGGACACTAAATATAGTGCCCACTTTTTCTTTTGGTAGAATTAACAGACTAACAAAAGAACATGAGAAAAATATTTTCAGGTAAGGAGATGAGTGTTTTGAAAAAGAATCCTTGCGTCTTTAATTGCGCTGAAAGGTCGATTACTTACACATTCGATTTCAAGAAAAGAGCGTTGGAACTGCATGAGCAAGGTATCAGCCCAAAAGAAATTTGGAGACGGGCAGGATTTAATATCAGTAGGTGGAAGAAGGATTACTGTAAGAACACAATCAAGGATTGGAAAAGGATTGTGAAAAAGAAAGGGGTTGAAGGTCCCTCTAAACTTCAAGGTTCGCAAGCAACCGGCAGGCCTAAAACTAAAGGAGTTACTGATGCAGACAAAATCAAACGACTTGAACTCCAAGTTAGATATCTTGAAGCAGAAAACGATTTTTTAGCCAGACTCCGGGCCAAAAGAGCGGAGTAAAACCGAGGCCAAAAGAAAAATTCAAGGTAATCAAACAATTGAATGGCGATATTAGCGTCCTCTGCAAATTAGCGAATGTATCTAAAAGCGGATATTACGAAAATGCGCCAATCGAATCATTCTTTGGGCACATGAAAGACGAACTAGATTACAAATCATGCAAGACTTTTGAGGAGCTACGTTTGGTAATTGAGGAATATATGAGATACTACAACCAAGAAAGGAAACAGTGGGAAAGAAAAAAGATGACTCCTGTTGAATACAGGAATCATCTTTTGGCCCAAGTAGGGGTTTAATTCACTGTCCACTAAATGGGGTACACTTCATATAGACGCGGGATTTTTTTCGTTGATAGATTTTAATCGTCTACAATTGTTCGGACTCCAAATCTATATTTTCCACGTTTTCTATTTGAATAGAATTTAAATCAGCCTCAAGATCTGCGATCTCGTCAGTTTTTGATAGATCGAGATTGTCGCTCATTAGATCAGTGTCATTAATTTGAGGAGAGAGCACAGTTTGAACTTTACTGTTTTCCTCCGCTAAATTCCTAGCCTCATCAATTTCCTTATTGATTTTTTGCTGCCAAAAATACAAAGCCCCGATAATTAGAATGATTACAATAATAACTACTCCTATTAAAGCGCCAACCCCCTTTTTTTCCCTTGTTTCTGGCTGATTTTCGAGATTTTGAATCGGATTTTGCTCCTTAAAAGCAGTGTTATTGGCTGCTATTTCGTTTTGTTTTTCTAGTTCCATATTTTTATATATTAAGTTGAAGTAGCCGTAGTTGTGGCATGGCCATTATCTGCTTTGTCGTGGTTAGAAGCTTTAACTTCTCTCAATGTATTGACTATAGCTCTGTGGGCGCCTCGAACATTGTTTTCAGCCTCTTTCATTAGTTTTCTAACTTCAGAAATGATATCTTTTGTTATTTCCTTAGCAAGGATTTCCTCTATATTAGCTTGTATTCTATCCAATTCTGATTTAGAAAGAGCGATTTTGGCTCTGGCTTCCATTAAAAGTTTTTTTGCTCTTGAAAGATCTCTATCGCGCTCCTCTATTTTTTTTATTCTCGACTCTATTTTTCCAGCGATGATTTCAAGGCGCGTTAACGTTCTTAGGAATCTCTCAAAAGAATGATCCACATGTCTAGCAATTATTTCCGCTCTTTTTGTAAGCACCCTTTTACGCGCTTCTAGTCTTTTTTCATCTCGGTCACTTTTTATGCTAGGTCTTGTTGATGTCGATCCTTGAGACTCCCCCTCCAAAGCATAAACCGCTTTTTCTGCCGCCGAAAATAACACTGCCACTACCAAAAAAAATACTGGAACAAACAATAATTTTTTTTTCATTTATTTATTATATATAATAAAACTTAAACACTCTATATCATACCAATAGATTAAATAGCTATCAATAAGCAATGCCAGTCAGGGCCCATATTACTTGCCGAACTTGTCTTCGTATAGCTTTCTGCCTCGAGCGAAAGCCTCTTTTGCCGAGTTTTTATCCTTAAAACCAGCCACTTTTACCTCTTTATTTTGTAATTTTTTATAGGTTGAATAAAAATGCTCCATTTCTCTTAATGTGTGAGAATTGATATCTTTTAAATCTTTTACATCGTCCCATCTTGGATCATCGAGCGGCACCGCTATCATTTTGTCGTCTGACTCTCCATCGTCAATCATATTCATGATTCCAACACTTCTGGCTCTCACTAAAATTCCGGGGTTAAGAGGAAATGTGGTTAGAAGAATTACATCCATGGGGTCGTCATCATCCCAAAGTGTCCGTGGAATAAAACCATAGTCATACGGAAAATCTTGCGCGGTGTGAGCGACGCGGTCCAAAGCGATTAAACCGGTTTTTTTGTCAATCTCGTATTTGTTTTTCGAGCCCCTGTTAATTTCAATAATTACATTGAATTTTTCGTCAGTGCCCGATTCTATATCGTGCCACAAATTCATGTTTATATTTTATCAGATATTAATTTTTTTTCATCATCTCGAATTGAATGACCTATAATGACACCGTAGCCACAACGAATGAATGATTTAAAAT
>CAYJVZ010000029.1:0-8241 GCA_964373765.1 uncultured Candidatus Saccharibacteria bacterium
ACATTCCAAAATACCACACACATCGAACTGTCACGGTCGGATAGTTTCGATGTGTCTAAAATTTTGGAGGCTTTTCCTCCAAAACTCCATAGCAAGCCCTCCCGCCCAAACAAAATGAACCTTTGACACTTACCGAAGTATCAAGGGTTCAAAGGAAGGGCAAGGTGCCTAAGGCACCAAGTCCTCTGCGAGAAGCGCGCAACCGTCGAGCCCCCGCCGCCGGTCCACAAGCGCGAGGTAGAGCAAGCGGTCCCCGCCGTACCGACGGACGCACAGGAAACAGCGGTCGCGGCGCACTCCGGAGAAGGCGGAAGCTTCGTTGTCCGGTTCCGCCGCAACAAGGTCTTTGTTGCGGAGTTCCTCGGGCATCTTATCTTCCGGCACCGCTGCCATGAGGCCCAAGAGGTACTGGGGAGCGTTGCGGCACGGCTGTTTGCCTTCGGCGCGGAGTAGCTCCACATAGTCTGTCTCGCCGCTTGTCCGGCCAAAACAGACGAGGTAGAGATTTTTTGCTCCCGCTACCTTCTGGAGCGGCACCGTTTTATTGGTGATGTGCTGGTAATAGTCGTTGTAATGACCCTGCGCGATACCTTCCTCGACGGTGTTGATGGGGTTGATGGGGTTGATGTTGGGGAATGTGCAGACAATAACTGGCGATTTCGTTTTCGTTGCGGTTTGCATATTTCTTTTGGGAGTTGATTGTTTTCGTGAGCTACCTTGAACTTCCTATTATAAAGAAGCTCAAGGCAGCTCACGCCATGCAAATACCGCGATTCAAAGGGCTTTAAATGCTCGCAATATCCTAGCACGTCAATATACGCTCTGTCAAGCAGAGGCAGTTTGGACTTGTGCTGTCCAACCAAGGAGCGAAATCGATGGTACGGCAAAAACTCAAGGAGTTGGGTAAAAATGGTGCTACAATTTATCATATGAAAAAGCCCGATGGCATATTTAGTGAATAATCAGTCCGACAGACATATTATCCACCCGCCATTGGGTTTTTTCTATTTTAGAGATTTTTTAGTTGGACAGTAGTGAGTTTGGACATAGAAATTGGACTTAAGGCTAAATTAGTCACAAAGATATTTTTATCTAATCTTGATTAAATCATTCCCGCCTCTCTTGCCTCTCTTTCAAGTCTTGAGATATCTTTGTCTATGCCCTCAAGCCCGGTTTCAAAAAATTTCATGTCATTGATGTCTATACCAGCGTCCTTAAAAATTTGGTATGGGCTCTTACTGCTTCCAGCCATCATAAATTGTTCTATTTTTTTTATAAATGTTTTATCTTTTTTGTAGGACTGATGCAAAGCAGAACTTATAAGCGCGCCAAAGGCATAAGTGTATACGTAAAAGAACCTTCTAAAGTGAGACCAGTACACAAAGGCGTAACCATTTTTTTCTTTAATATCAACAATGGGGCCAAAAGAAGGCGCCATGTGCTTGTTTAACAAAGACGCTATTTCGTCGCTTTCCAGATATCCCCGCTTACGAATGGAATTGTGAAGTTCCATTTCAAAATTAAAGGCGGCAATCTGGCGAAATATAGAACCAACGCTATCGCTGATTTTATCATGAAGAGCTATTACTCTTTCTCTTTTAGACATATTCTTTATTAGCTCATCAAATATGAAATTTTCGAATAATGTGCTTGCCACTTCGGCTACTGAAATAGTGCAATCTGCGTAGAGCGGAGATTGGCTCTTTGACAAATGAGCGTGAATGGCGTGCCCCATTTCATGAGCAATAGTTGTGATTGAGCGGAGGTTTTTTCCGTAATTTAGCAATATAAAAGTCGGAGTCTCTCTTGCGCTTGAACAATATCCCCCGCCCTCTTTGCTTTTCATCGGATAAACGTCAATTTGTCCGCGCTCCAGAAAACTTTGAAATATATCCGCGTATTTAGGATCAAATTGTCGAAGAGCGTTTCCAATAATTGTGACAGCTTCGTTAAAGTTGTATTTCCTTTTAACTTTTCCGATCGGGGCGGAAAGATCGGCCCGATGAAGTTTTTTAAGACTCATTAGCTTTGCTTTCAGGGCGTAAAATTTTCTGCTTATATTGAAATTTTTTGTGACCAGTTTGGCAAGTTTGAGTATGCTTTCCTCATCGTTTTCATTGGAAAGAATCATGCCGCTCCAAGGGTTTTTAAATCCCCTCAATTCATCATTTATTTTTTTGTCAGTTATGATGGCGTTTAGTTCATTTTCGGCAAAATACGAAATTTCTTTCAGTTTTGACTGGACAATCTCGCTTAATTTTATTCTCTTTGGCCGAGTTAAATTTGGAATCATTTCTAAAGCTTCATTTATTGCTATATCCTTTGAACCAAAATTCACCGTCTGAGTGTTCAGCAGTTTAGATTGGCCGCTTACCCACATCTCGTAAGACGCTTGAGATTTGAGATTCATGATTTTCTCCTCCTTGTCCGAAAGATCGTATTTGGCGTTATCGAAAACTAGTTTCAAAAAATGGGCATAATGCGACAATTTTTTACTTTTGAGAAATCTATTTTGATGGGGTTTTGGTATTTTACCTAAATTGAGGGTAAAAAAAACCAGTTTGTTTCCTATCTTGGCCAGCCGAGAGGAGAAGAGATTGAGCTGTGATTTGGCGTATTTATTATCACCGTCAATGTCTTTCAAATAATGAAAATATAAAGCCGGTCTAGCCACGGTTTTCTCCTCCAAAGCCTCATAATCCTTTAGAGCCTCAAACAACTTATGTTCATTTTCCATATAGTGGCGCCTATTTTTGTACTTTTTTTCGAATCTCAAGATTGCAGACTCAATCTGTTTCATATCATATTCAATTTTGGGGTCCTTCTCTGATTTATACAAAAGAGCCAGATTCCATTTTGTTTTTATTTTTTTCATAAATTTATTTACAGGACATTTTCTGAAATTACAATTTTTCCAAGACGGCAAAATCTTTTATCAAAATATCTTTTAAATTAGAATTGTAAACTGCGACAGCCGGATGATAGAGGGCAACAATTTTGAGTGGCCCGTAGCGGGCTTTAGATTCATAAACTTTTCCGTGGGCTTTTCCAATCGGCTCAATTTCAAAATCCAGTCCAAATTTTTTCATAATGTAGTCCATGGAATACCGTCCCAAAGTGGCGATAATTTTAGGCTCTATTATCTCAATTTGCCGATCAAGAAACGGGCCGTAGATTTCAATTTCCTCGGGCAGAGGATCCCTGTTTAAAGGAGGACGATCTTTCAGGATGTTTCCAACATAAATATCGGCGCGGGAAATATTTACGGATAGGAGAAGCTCGTCTAGAATCTTGCCTGCCGCGCCGCAAAACGGTCTTCCAGTCATGGCCTCATTTCGGCCGGGCGCCTCGCCAATAAACATTATGTGAGCGTTATGATTGCCTTCGCCGATGACCGGCAGATTTTTATTCTTGATCCGATATTCGTAAAGAGGCGAATTCTTAAGATTAATAACCTCGTCTTTTATTTTTTTCATTAAATCATATTTACTCATCTTAATATA
This sequence comes from uncultured Candidatus Saccharibacteria bacterium, assembly GCA_964373765.1. GTDB lineage: Bacteria > Patescibacteriota > Minisyncoccia > Phycocordibacterales > 01-FULL-45-15b > 01-FULL-45-15b. Next base: position 3,504 of record CAYJVZ010000029.1, read on the forward strand.
TAAGCGGCACGAATCTAAAGCCCGGGAATTCCTCCCTAAGAATTTCTCCTTTTGCTGTCTTCTTAATCATAAAAATTGAATCCTTTATCGGTATCGCCATAACTCCGTTGTTACCTAATTGTTTTAGCAGTTCGCCGGGTATTTTTAAAGAGGCGGCGCTCACTAAAATCCGATCATACGGCGACTCGGCCTCAAATCCAAGCTTGCTGGAGGTCTCGATTATCTGAACTTGGGGCAGATCGTACTTGCTTAGATTTGACAAACTTTTTTTTACTAATTCCGGAATAATCTCAACGCCCACAACTTTTCCAGTTTTGGTGACAATTTCGCCAAGCAACGCTGACGACCAGCCGGACCCTGAACCAACATCCAAAACCTTATTTCCAGCCACGGGCGAAAGAAGCTCCAGCATGAAAGCGACCGTGGTGGGCTGGCTTATGGTCTGATTAAAACCAATCGGTAGCGGGTAATCCTCGTAAGCTTCGCACTTGTAGTCTTCGTCCACAAAGTCGGCTCTGTCTATTTTTGAAAAAGCCGCTTTTAATCGAGGGCTTTTAAGAACCTTTGATTTTTTTTCCAGATGTTGATAGAGCTCTTCACGATCCTGCATAATTTTAGTCAAAGAGGCTCTTTTCCCCAATTTTAGCGGGCTTTGTCGACATCTTAAATTTATCCTGCAGAGCTCTTCCGGCCTCTTCTCGATAAGGACAATATTCGCAGTTCTTTGAGGATTTTGGAATGAGATTAGAGTCAAGTGCTTTTTTTATCTCAAAAATTTTTTCCTCAATCCAGTTATGTTTGCCAGTATAAGGTATAAGATAAGTCTGGAATTCTAATTTGTTGTTGAAAGATTTTTTATCGGACAAGCCGTTTGCATAAACGAAATAGCCGGTTTTCGATACCTTATAACCATTCATTTGAAACAGCCACTGGTATATCTCCATTTGCCTCTTATAACAGTCCTGCCAAGCAGAGTCAAGATTGATTTCGCTTGTTTTACTCGTCGCTTTGTAGTCCACGATAATAAGCTCGCCACTCTTATTGACCCAAACATCATCAATGCCTCCGCGAATAAATAAATTCGTGGCTTTATGCAAATATCCGATGCCCCTTCTCATTGCGTCCCGCCATTCCTCAATTTTCTCGTCAGCAAATGGTATGGCGTCAACATTATTTTTTTCCATGATGGGGTGTTTCGCTTTTTTGGCGCGGTAAATATCAAATTCCTTCTTCAAAAGAAGGTCTACGGCATTATTTAAAGTAAACGGAAAAGGTCTTGGTCTCGCCACGCCAAGCCTTTGATCTAAATAAAAACACCTTGGACACTCTACAAATAAATCGATTTTAGTTCTTGAAAGTTTATGAGGTTCCTTAGAATCTGGATCATAAATCCTTGGTTTTCTCGTATAGGCCATAGGCTGATTCTATCACAGGCCATAGATTTATTAAAAAAATCTAATGGCGCAAAAAGATGGAGAATGTCTGGTTAAATGCTAATTTCCTCTAACATATTGTCGGCCTGCTCATTTTCATCCTCGGTTGTCGTTTCAAACATCATCATAAAAGGATTGCCTGCGGAGCTTAAGATTGGAGCGTCCAGCTTAACATCGAATTTGCCATCTCCATTTTCAGAGTGAAGCATAGCGTAATATTTTTTATTCTTTTCAGTGGCTCTCAAAAGTTCAACTACTCCGGAATTTTGCCCGGCTGGAAATTTTTGGGCGCCTAGAATCAAGCCCGGTGCGTTATTTGAATCTTCATGAATAGCGACCCACCCATCTTCTGCCATTAAGGCAAAACCTATCCTGACTTCTTTTCCGGCAGGTTGATCAGAAACAGCGATGGCGTACTTGCCTATTACTAAAGCGTTACCGGCTGTAGTTTCTAAATTATTTCCATTCTCTAAAGATTTATCGCTGTTAGCGGTCTTGTCATTTGGTTTATCAATGCCATTTTGCCAGCGAGCGTCGCTCCAGAAAAAACTGGCGCTAAATCCTATAATTAATCCGGCAATAAATATTAAGGCTTTTTTTTGGCTGTCCATATTTTTTATATTTTTTATTTAAATAATTAATTTTATACCGCGCACAATGATTTTATTTCTTCATCAATAAGATTCATTTTGTCCTCCTCAAGGCCGATATCTCTCATGGCGCGACGGTCTTTATTTAAAGACTTGCACAGAACGATTCCCTTGTCAAAAAGTTTTTTCTTATGCGACACAGTTAAACTACTTAGGCAACTGACGGGATGAAGGCCGCTTTCTTCTATCAAGTCCTGAAGATTGTTCTTTAGCGGATAATTCCAGCCCAAGAGTTTAAGTCCCGAGCATATTGAATACGATATCGCTGTCTCGCTAAATTTGGTATTAGTAATGAGCCAACCTTCATCAATTTTTCTCTCCGCTCCATCCACTGTATGACTAATAAAAGACAGATCATCGATGCGGGCTTTAACATAAAGAGCTGTTTTTATATCGGTTTTCAGTCCCAAACTATTGTGAAATTTGACTTCTCCAATAAGAATTTTATCTTTCTTAATGGCTAGCAAATCAACTTCATGACGGGCGCATTTTCCGCTCATCATTACTCCGCGCTCCGATTTATAGCCCAAATACTCAAAAAGTTTTTTCACATATTCCTCAAATGGAAAACCCGTGGGTCCGAAACCAACCAGAGCTCTTTTAAGCGAATAGCGGTCGGCGTTTGGCGCATGCTCCCTAGCTAAAAGCTTTCTGGCATGAGAATAAATGCGGCTTGTGGATATGCCTTCCGATAATTCTGCCTTTATATGAGACAGAATCGTCTTCGCCGTTTCTTCGGAGGCGCCGGACTTTTTGATGGATAAAAGGAATTTATCGGGGTCGAAGTTTTCTAATGCTCCATCGGCTTTTTTTACTTTTAGATCCTTCAAGAAGGAGGCCTCGTCACTCATGTTTATCCCTTGTTAAATATCTCAAATTCATCCAAATTTTCATTATCCATTACTTCAAATAAATTAAAAGTAAGAGGTTCTCCATTTAGAGTAGGCATAATTTTAATTTCTGAAGGCCCTTCAAACGAAACTTTAAATGGTCTTGGAGTGATAACTTGAGCGCATAATTCACCAGTTTGACTTGCCACAAAATTCAAATTATAAATTGGACTGTTTTCGGCGCTTATTTTCACACTGTGCCTTAAAATGTGACAAGGCGAAGGCAAATTAAGTTCTCCGACGTAAGTGTGAACTTTGTTTTTGTATTGGTGTTTTACGCTGACAATAGGAATAAAAACTTCTCTGGAGGCTTCATTATTTGAAGGGTCGGAACTTCGATTGCTGTCAGAGCTTTTGGCCTTAAAAGAATAAATTAAGCCCGTAATTACAAGAATTATAACAATGATGATTATCCCTATTGCTACTACCTTTTTAGAATCGGCATTTTCTTCGTAATTATTTTCCATGCGTTTATCTTTGGGCTAATTTAAGAATTCTATACTATTTGACCCCTTTAGGCTATTTGATTATCCCGCCGCCAAGACATGCTCCATTTTTATAAAAAACCAAAGATTGGCCGCTGGCGTTTAACAGCTTGCCGGCGCTTCGCACCTTCATCAAGAAATCCGAGCCTAGCCCTCTTTCAATATAGTAGCGGGAAAGAGGGGCGCGATATCTTGGCCGAGCGAGAAATTTACCGGTCGGCGGATGTCCTGAAATCCAATTTGTTTTTTCAATATCAATTATTTTTTTTGTAAATTCATGCCGCAAAGGTTCATTGGTTACTGTCAAAATATTTCTCTTAATATTTTTTGAAACGACGTAATATGCTTTTCTTGATGCTGTTTTTTCATTAATATTAAATCCGTGTCTTTGGCCAATAGTGTAAAAAGTAACTCCGTGATGCTCTCCCACAATTTCACCTTTTTCATTAAGGACATTGCCTTCCCTATGAGGGATGAATTGGCCCAAAAAAGCCCGCATATCAATCTTACCCATAAAGCACAGGCCTTGGCTGTCCTTTTTTTCCGCGGTTACGAGGCCAAATTTTCGAGCCAGAATTCTTACCTCCTTCTTTTTCAATCCGCCTATCGGAAAAATTATTTTTGATAATTCGCTCTGGCCGAGATTCCATAAAAAATATGTTTGGTCTTTCTCTTCGTCTACTGATTGCAATAGCTTAAAGAGTCCCTCATTGTCTTTGGCGATCCTGGCGTAGTGGCCAGTCGCAACATAGTCCGCGCCCCTACTTCTGGCCCATTTCAAAAAAGAACCGAATTTAATATATTTATTGCACATAACGTCTGGATTCGGAGTTCTTGCCATTTTATATTCGTCAAGCATATAATCAATGACTTCTTTTTTATATTCTTTTTCAAGATCAAGAGTGATAAAAGGAATCTTTAGTTTGGCGCAAACTCTCATGGCGTCCAGCCTGTCTTCTTTCCAAGTGCAGGAAATCCAGTCTGGATGCCAAACTTTTATAAAAACTCCGGTTACCAGAAATCCGGCGCGCTTTAAAAGAGCGGCTGATACAGAGCTGTCCACTCCGCCTGAAAGCCCGACGAATACTTTAGGTTTAAGAGTGGTATTTACCCCCACACCAAAAATTTTGGTGTGGGGGTTTATTTGTTTGTGTTTACTTGTCATGAGCTTTGTCGAATGATTCCAAATTCTTTCCATCTTGGTTTGGGTTTTATGTCGCAGAGTCGCATAAATTTAATTGATAGTGTTTTCGAAAATTTGTACATCATCCTCGCCCAGA
>CAYJVZ010000030.1:0-7801 GCA_964373765.1 uncultured Candidatus Saccharibacteria bacterium
CAAGTAAAATAATGGCATCTTATGCCATTATTTTATTTTGGTCTAAGGAATCGAATATGGATTTTGGAGGAAAAGCCTCCAAAACTCCACATTAAGAAAATTAAGAACTATTAAGAAAAAAACCAGCAATACTAAACCTCACGATCGTTATTTTTAGTATTGTTGATTCGTTCTTCTGTCCAGTCAATCAAACATTAGAAACATTAAACATTAAGACATTGAGCCAACCCGAACAATACTAATCCTCACGATCGTTATTTTTAGTATTGTTGGTTCGTCTATTCTATTGTCGATTCGTGTCACTCTTTGTATTCTTTGTATTGCTCACGCTCTGTGTATTTCGCACGCTCTGTCTCGTGCGACCATTGTGTGTATTTGCATCAATCTCCGCGTAGTAAAATACAGAGGTTTTGCCTCTGCACACTCTGTAATTTCAGGGCTGTAAAAGAAAGGTTCCTGACACCTTTTATCACTGACACCTTTTATCACACCTTCACACCTTTTATCCAGGATAAATTAAAATTTCGCCTTGAAAAATATCACCGAGAGTAGTAGTGTACATTAAGGACAGTCCGCGGGTGCGTTTTGTTCTTTGACAACAACAAAGTGTAATTACGGAGGTTTGATATGGCAGATGAACGTGGTAAGGAATTGAAAATGAAACACATTAAGAGAGACGCGAGAGAGAGAAGAGCGCTCCGGCGAACGTTTATAGAAATGGCGATAGCGATAGTAGTATTCGTTTCCCCATTTATGCTCGCCGGGTTGGTGATAGCGAAATTGACAGGGACGAGTTGGAAAGACATTCTGGTCGGCATATCTTTTTGGTTAGGGATAGTGTTAATATTCGTGAGGTCCGCACTACGGACATACTACAAGGGCGAGCTGTTTGCTCCTGAAATGTACGAAGAAGATGATTTGCCGGCGCCTTCCACTCCGAGACAGAAAAACACATAGAAGTTGACATCACAGCACAACATCATAGGCCGACAAGAGTCGGCTCTTTTTTTTCCTACACTACGAGAGCATTGGATTTTGGAGGAAAAGCCTCCAAAAATTTCACTTTTAAAGACTTCTTTGAGCGCATACCCGTTTTGATTCAAAGTTACGTTTGATACTTCAGCCAGAAGCTCAACATCTTTGCCCCCATAGAACCTTTGAAAGGTATTTTGTGTTCTTTCTTTCACAAATATCTTTCCAAATTTCTTCTTGCGAGCTATTAGTTTGTCAATAGTGTCACCACTGTATCCTGTCATCCTTACAATGTATTTTTTGACAATACCTCTCTCTCCCTTTTTCAAAGAAAAATATCTAAACTTACCCAAACTTTTCTCAATCCAGCTATATGTTTCGACCTTAGAACTGTTACTTTTAAACTTGGCGCTATTCCCGAGCTTTGAAAACTCTTTAAGCTGTGCCACACTTATCAAATGATCGTCTTTCATATCTAATGTCATAATCTAGACATGATATATGATTCATCGTCGGAGGAGCCATTTTAGGCTCCTTTTGCGTTAGAATCGAACTTCATTTGGGTGTAATTGTGCGTTGGACAAGACTGCACGGAGACAGAAATTTGAATAACTTGTAAAATGAAGTTATGAGAGTTAATAACTTTTTCAAATTAGTGATTGCAGTCGGTGTTTCAGAACTCGCCGGTATTATCGGTTCAATTTTTACAATTTCTGCTACCCCAAACTGGTACAGCGCTATTGAGAAGCCAGCACTGAATCCTCCGAGTTGGGTCTTTGGACCTGTCTGGACAACGCTGTATGCGTTAATGGGTATCGCGGCCTGGTTGATCTGGAAGAAAGGATGGGGGCGAAAAGATGTAAAAGTGGCCATTGGTGTATTCGGCATTCAGCTTTTCTTAAACGCCATCTGGTCAATTATCTTTTTTGGCCTGCAAAATCCTGGGCCGGCTTTTGTTGACATTATCTTACTCTGGTTAGTAATTGTCTGGACAATGGTCGTGTTTTACAAAATCTCAAAACCAGCCACGTATTTACTTGTTCCATATCTCCTTTGGGTATCGTTTGCAACATATCTAAACTATACTATTTGGGCCCTCAATTAATGCACTAGACTTCATCGGACTCTTTCTGTTTCTTGCTGGTTTTATTATCGCTTTAGGAGCCCTAACCGTCATTGATATTCAGGGCTTTCTTGAAGAAAAGAGAAGAAAAGAAAAAAGGAAAAGGTGAGAAAAGGTGTCATGAGAAAAGGTGTCAGCCACTTTTTAATTAACCCAGCGTTTAAGCTGTGTCCTCAAGTCACCTTTGGGTTTTTTGTTGATTTTGTGGCAATATTATCATAGGAAATGGATTTTGGAGGAAAAGCCTCCAAAAATTTTATTTCGAGCGCTGTTGTAAAGATGCGCCAAGCAAGACTAGGCCCTGCTCTAGGTGGAGCATTTTTTGATTTAATCATCTGCGTAAATAACTACCTTGAAGCACAAAAACATCCTCGTCCTCGGGGAGTTAGTTTTGAATCTTATTTATTCTAGCCATCAGGCGAGATTTTTTTCTGGCTCCGTTGTTTTTTTTGAGAAGATTAGTTTTGACCGCTTTATCAATAGCTTGATAGGCCAAAGGTATAAGAACTTTCGCCTCAGAAACTTTTTTATCTTTTAAAAGCTTTTCAATTTTCTTTTGAATATCCTTGATTGCCGTCTTTCTTGCTAGATTAAAAACAAGCTTCCTTTTCGAGCTTCTGATAGCTTTTTTTGCAGATTTTATTATTGCCATTTCGCGTATATTACATGAAAGGCCTTAATCTGGCAACAAACGAAAGAAATTTGATTGTGGTAACATAAATAGATGATTTCATATCTTAAGGGTAAAGTTATACATAAGGATATCAAATATATTGTCCTGAATGCCTCTGGCGTCGGCTACAAAATAAACCTGACGATTGAAGACGCGAGCAAAATCTCTTCGGAAGGAAAGGAAGTTGAACTTTGGACTCATTTGGCTATTCGCGAAAATGCTCATGACCTCTACGGCTTCACCAATAAAAAAACTTTGGATTTTTTTGAACTTTTAATCACGATTTCCGGCATCGGCCCTAAAAGCGCTCTGGCAATCTTAAATCTTGCTGATCCTAGTGTAATAAAAAAGGCGGTAATATCTGGTGATTCTTCTTATCTTACGAAAGTTTCCGGCATAGGAAGAAAGACGGCCCAAAAGATAATAGTTGATTTGAAGGAAAAACTGGGAAGCGGCGAAGAGGCTTACGCTATTCAAGAAGATATTGACGTGGTTGAAGCTCTTAAATCACTCGGCTATTCGCAGTTAGAATCAAGAGAAGTCTTAAATAAACTTCCCAAGAATCTTTCAGGCACGGCAGAAAAAGTGAAATCGGCCCTAAAATTGCTTGGCAAGTAAAATTAAAAAATTGGAAAAATCGCCTATTGACCAGCCTGGAATTCAAACACTAGAGCCGTCTTTGTCAAGCTAAATAATTTTCTTAAATCAGCTATCATTTGCTAATGCTGCAAAAAATCAAAAACCTCATTCCGAAAGCATTTTTTGAATCTCTTCGGCCGACATATCATTATCTTTTGGCTTTTTTAGGGGCGGTTATTTACGGCTTCCCTTCTATGAAAATCAAAGTGGTGGCAGTGACTGGAACAAAAGGCAAAAGTTCTACTATTGAGCTTCTAAACCAAATACTGGAAAAAGCCCAATTTGAAACGGCCCTCTCGAGCACTATAAGAATCAAAATAGCTCAAAATTCAGAACCCAATTTAAAAAAAATGACTATGCCCGGCAGATTTTTTCTGCAAAAATTTTTAAGACAGGCGGTGGAGGCAAACTGCGATTACGCCTTAGTTGAAATGACTTCAGAGGGCGCTAAAGAGTTTAGGCATAAATTTATTGACCTTGACGCTTTGATTTTTCTAAATCTGTCCCCTGAACATATCGAGTCGCACGGCTCGTATGAAAACTATTTGCAGGCTAAATTAATGCTGGCAGAAGCGCTCCAGAAATCAAAAAAGGGTCAGAAAGTTTTAGTGGTAAATGGCGATGACAAAGAATCTTTGCGCTTCATGTCATATAGCGTGGACGAGAAATATTCTTTTTCCATTCTAAACGCGACGCCGTATAAAATAGGAAAAAATGATATGGAACTGACCTTTCGTGGGTCTAAAATTACTTCCAAGCTTATAGGCAAGTTCAATATTTACAATATTCTAGCCGCTTCAACTTACGCTAGTAGCCAAAATATCCCGATAGAAATAATCGCGTCGGCTATTGAATCTGTCTCGGAAATTAAAGGCAGAGTGCAAAAAATTAAAGTTTCGGATCGGCAGAATTTTGAAGCGGTGGTTGATTACGCCCATACGCCAGATTCCCTTTTGAAACTCTACTTGGCTTTTTTTGACAGAAAAAAAATTTGCGTTCTAGGCAACACTGGAGGCGGGCGCGACAAATGGAAAAGAGCCGAAATGGCCAAAATTGCCGACCGTTATTGCGATAGCATTATTCTAACCAACGAGGATCCTTATGATGATGATCCAATGGAAATAGTCTCCGAGATGAAATCTCACATTGTAAATAAACCCTGCCAAATAATAATGGATAGGCGCCAAGCTATTATCCAAGCTATAAAATCTGCTAAGCGCGGATTTGCGGTCTTATTATCGGGCAAAGGCACTGATCCTTATATTATGGGAAAAAATGGAAGTAAAATGCCGTGGAATGAAGCGGAAATTCTTAGAGAAGAAATTGAAAATTTTCTAAAAACAAAAAAGACAAGAAGATCTTCAAAAAAATCAGCAGAGAATGACTTTACATCTGAACAATCCCCAACTAACAGCAAATAAACAAATATAAAATAAATTTATAAAAATGCCGGAATTACCAGAAGTTCACACAACAGCCACTATTTTGAACAAATTAGTAACAGGCAAATCAATAAGAGATGTCTGGACTAATTATGGAAGTCCGTATCACCAAGGAAAATCAAATATAAAAGACAAGAAATATTTTTCTTATTTTCGCGATAATGTCATCGGCAATAAAATACTCGGCGTTTCAAGAGTCGGCAAAAATATTCTTATAAAACTCTCAAAAAGGATGACCATACTTGTTCACATGAAGATGACTGGGCATCTTTTGTATGGAAAGTACCAATTTTTAAATAACTCTTGGATGGCGAGCAAAGAGGGCCCTCTTCAGGACCCCTATAACGGCTTTATTCGTCTAGTCTTTACTCTTTCCGACAAAAAACATCTAGCCCTTTCGGATATGCGCAGATTTGCTAAAGTCTTTTTGCACCAGAGCGATGATTTTCTATCAATTGATGACCTGAAGAATATTGGGCCAGATCCTTTAAGCAAGAAATTTGATTTAAAAAAATTTAGCGAGGTTTTAAAAACAAAAAAACATGGCAAGGTAAAGCAGGTTCTTATGGATCAAAGCGTCTTGTCGGGAATCGGCAATATTTATTCCGATGAAATGTTGTGGCTTTCGGGCATACAGCCGGAAAGAAAAATTAAAGACATCGGTAACATAAAATTACGAAAATTATTTCACAGCATGAAAAAGATTTTGAAAATGGGAATAGATTTTGGGGGCGATTCTATGTCTGATTACAGAAACCCCCATGGAAAACGCGGCGCCTTTCAGCACAAGCACCGAGCCTATCGGAAAACCGGTGAAAAATGTTCAAAGTCAAATTGCTTTGGTATCATAAAAAGGATAAAAGTTGCCGGCAGAAGCGCGCATTTTTGCTCCAAGCATCAAAAATAAAATGGAAAATAAAAATGAAACGTCTAAAGAAGTCTTTTTGGTAATTATCGTCTTTATAGCCCTATTTATTCTTGGCCTTAATAATCCAAAAACAACCGGGAATAGAGACGTAGGCGGCATTCCTATAGGCCAAAATATAGGCGGTAACGGGACGGTTATAGGGCAAGAGGCGGTGGATGAAAAAGCCGAAATGCCACTCGAAAACAAATTTAACTTTGGTTACAGAAGATATTTTTACAGCAATGACCCTGATAAAGAGTATTTGGAAATTAAAGCGGCTGCCGACAACAAGGAAACTGTCAATATTACTAAATGGCGAATTAGAAGCGCTGAATCGGGGAAATCTTATGAAATCGGTCAGGGCGTTTTTATCCCCTTTTTAGGAGGCGTTAATTACAAAGATGACATATTTCTCGCGCCATCGCAGAGACTTATTATTACAACGGGAAAATCACCTATTAACTTTTCTTTTTTTGACAACAAGTGTATGGGTTATTTTGAGCAATTCAAAGATTTCAGTGTTCCAATTGAAAAACGTTGCCCAACCGCCGATCAGGAAAAACTGCCCGCGCGGCCCAATCAGCTCTCTGACAAATGTCTGGACTATATAGAATCGGTTCCACGATGTGAAATTATTACCAACTTCCCTATTGATTTAGACCCTCAATGCAAAACATTCGTCTCTGAACGGGCCAGTTATCCAAAATGTCTTGAGCTGCACAGAAGTGATTCTGATTTTCTCGGCGATATATGGAGAGTTTATCTTGGGCGAAGCGAAAGAATTTGGAAAGATAAAAGAGAAACAATAGAGTTCGTTGATGAAGCCGGAAAAGTTTTAGATTCAATTTCCTATTAAATCCCTATTAAAGATCCAGAATCCTAAAAAGGGCGACACCGAGGGCGACTGACACATTTAGTGATTCTTTATGGCCTTTCATTTCGATAAAAGCGACTTGATCGCATTTTTTAAGCAGATGGCGTTTGAGGCCATCTACTTCATTTCCAAAAACGAATGCCGTTTTTTTCTTTGGCCTAACGAGTTTATAATTGATGGAATCTTTTGCCTGTTCAAGCGCCACTATAAAAAAGCCGTCCTCTTTGAGATATTTTAAAGCGGCATGGCCAGAAGCAAATTGTTTCCAGAGAACGCTCTTTTCGGCGCCGAGCGCCACTTTGGCCAGTTCTTTATTCGGTCGGCCGAACCGGTCTAGTGGCGCGGGCGTATATCCGACTAAAATGACTTCATCTATTCCTGCCGCGTCCGCTGTTCTAAACATTGACCCAACGTTGTGGGAACTTCTTATGTCTATGAGGACTATTTTAGATTTAACTTTTTCGTCTTTAGAACGCATTTTTTTTATTTTAGTTTCCTATATAATGAATATATGATAAACGCTTTCGGAGACTTACTTTCATATAGCGCCTTTAGCCCTTTAATTTTAAGAGTAGCACTAGGCCTCTTCTTTATCTACTTTTCCATAAAAAAATTTAAAAATACTGAGCAGGCATCTGGTTTTTTTGAATCAATCAATTTCAAGCCGGGTAAATTTTTTTCAGTGGTTTTTGCTTTACTTGAAGGAGTAGGCGGTCTTCTGCTCGTAATTGGACTGTGGACGCAGATCGTCGTTTTAATCTTTGCCGCCATTTTGCTAGGCACTCTTTTTATAAAGTGGCGAGCGCCGGAAAAATTGCCGGGCAGTATTGGTTATTACTTTTTGCTTTTTATCATCGCTATTTCGCTCATTTTTACGGGGGCGGGATTCTTGGCTTTTGATTTGCCACTTTAGACATCTGGCGCGGAAGAAATTTGTGTATAGGATATTTTCTGATATATTTTATTGCGGCTAGCGAAGAGAAGGGGCGAGCAGAGAGAGTTCCAATAATATCTCGGGCTTGCCCCGAGGAGCCTTAATATTCAGTAGATTTTTCAGCGCTCCGATTTCCCTAGACATTTTGCGTGGCAAAATGTCGGGCGACCAATTCGTAAAGGCGAATTGGTTTAGCCGCCCATAGCTGTTTTGGTAGGTAACGCGATATGATTTAGC
>CAYJVZ010000031.1:0-5547 GCA_964373765.1 uncultured Candidatus Saccharibacteria bacterium
GTACTCAAAATGCGAAAGGTGTACTGCTCCTGTAAGGAGCGGACGAGGCGCGCAGATTAGTCCTCACTCGGATTGTTTTGGAAAAAAGTTCGGATTTTGTTCAGGCGGGACAGCCACATTGTATGAATTGGAAAGGTTGCCTCGCGGCTTGTCGCTCGGCATTGCTAATAAAAAACCGCGAAGACTCTCTTCGCGGCTGTTGTAACGATTAACTCGGCTTTATGGGCCAGAGCTAGCAGAAGTGAACTGATTGGTTGATGCGAGCACAATTTTCAGGCCAGTTCGTTCAAGCTGCCCGCCGTGCTTTATAAAAGCTTGCCATTGGCTGTCCTCAAACCATGGAGAACTGACGAAATGGTGAGGATTGTCTTGTATAGCTTTTATGGAAGGAAGAACAAATGTGAGGGTGTCTGCCACCCCGTTTTTGTCACTGATTATCAACTTGCATGCAATGTCTTTCGCCTCCATCAGTGGAGTTGGAGCAAAATCCGTTTTAATAAGGAAATCGTATAGATAACCGCTATTATCTTTCGAAATTTTTTTCCATGGATCGGAATAAGTAAATTTAGATTTTTGACCGCCAAGATCAAACCTAAAACCTCCTACCCATAAGCTGGCGCTTTCTATTTCCAACTTATCGACAGTTCTGCCGCTAATTAAGGATAATCCTTTATCGCGTGCCTTAGCTTCTGGACTCCTCTCAAAGGTGACTTGCAGCATTTTCAAGCCGATTGCGGCTCCGGGTACAACTTTTGAAGTGGTGTTGGTGTCGGCTAACTGTGCTGAAGCGGAAGCAGTTTCTGGCCAGAATTTTTCATGCCTGTAGTCAACAATTCCGGAAAAACATCCGAATTTATCAAAATTGAACTGAACTATAATTTCCTTTACGTAGCCTCTTTCTTTGTTGGTAAAAGGACTGTAGGGCGCTTCCGGTGGAGGATTTGAAAACTCAAACCTCGCGTACACTCGATGACTTTTCGCTTGTTCAGACTGGCGCACAAGAATATCAATACTGAACTCGTCTTCCTCAAATTTCTTAAATCCAATGATAGTGATCTTTGGTTTGAAGCGAAGCAGATAATCAAGTTTAGCATGCCGGAAAGAACCTGAATCCCAGCCGAAGCCTAAAATTGACCCGACATTATAGTCTTTTATAGCGCGATCATAATCTGATATGAATTCGACGAACTGGTTGGTTGATATTATATCATGATCAAATGAAGGCGCCTCCTTTAGTTTGTGATACAAGAAGATTTTATTAGCTCGATCAAGCAAGTATATTTCATCATAATTTTTATTTTCAATTGCCTTGATTAGTCTAAGAACTTGATTGGTAAAGTTGATCTTTGGGAGCTTTTGGTCGCCGACGACTTTAAGCGCGGAGATTAACAGAAACGCGATTGACACACCGAGTATTTTTGATGCGCGGCTTAACATGATCTTTCCTTTTGTTTTGAGATTGCGTCTATTTAATTGACAATGAGCAACAGTGCCCGAGTAATTCTGTTTCTAGCATAATACCGATAAAAAAATGATCAAGGGTGGGATGTTGATATCCAAAATAGCATTGTTTTACTCAAATTTATGAAACTTTGATTATATCAACTTTTTTTCTTCGCCGCTTTTATAAACTGGCTAAACAGCGGATGTGGCTCAAGAGGGCGAGCTTTAAATTCAGGATGAAATTGAGTGCCTAGGAAAAATGGGTGTTTATCTTTCGGCAATTCCGCTATTTCCATCAATCTGCCGTCAGGAGATTTTCCAGAAAAAACCAGTCCAGCCTTCTCTAAAACGGCAATAAATTCAGTATTAACTTCGTATCTGTGTCTGTGCCGTTCTTTTATTTTATGACTTTTATAAGACTCATATGCAACAGTGCCTTTAGTTAATTTCGCCGGATAAGAGCCGAGTCTCATACTGCCCCCATAATCTCCCTTTGCCAGTTTTTCTTTCTGGTCAATCATAATGTCAATAACTTTGGATTTGCTGTTTTCGTTCATCTCGCCTGAAGTGGCGTCCTTTATCTTAGCCACATTTTGAGCAAATTCGATGACGGCAAGCTGCATGCCATAGCAAAGGCCTAAATATGGAATTTTATTTTCTCTGGCGTATTTTATCGCTAAAATTTTTCCCAGAATGCCCGTCTCGCCAAAACCGCCCGGAACAATAATGCCGTCAAATTTCTTTAAAATACTGGTATTGCTTTTTCCATTTTCAAAATCTTTCGAATTCACCCACGTAAATTCAGGTTTAACCCCAAGCGAATAAGAAGAAAATTTCACCGCTTCAATAACCGAAAGATACGCGTCCGACAGCATGAAATCGCCAGTGTCAAAATATTTTCCGATAATAGCGATACGAACACTCTGAACATTTTTCTTTGATTTTTGGACGAATTTTTTCCATTTAGTTAATCCATTTTTTTTTGGTTTTGAATTAACTTTAAGAGAGCGCGTTAGAATTTCGCCAAGCTTGTCCTTCTCAAAATTTATCGGAACTTCATAGATATTTTCTATATCAGGAGCGGAAATAACATTTCGAGCGTGAACATTGCAAGTAGTGGCAATTTTCTCTTTACGTTTGTGATCGAGAGAAATTCTGCTTCTTGCGATAATAATATCGGGCTGAACGCCGTATGAATTTAAGGCTCTGACGGCATTTTGAGTTGGTCTGGTTTTCATTTCTCCTATGTGATTTGGCAATGGCAAATAACTTACCATAATGAAAACAACGTCATCTGGATTTTTTAATTTTAAAATTCTTGCCGCCTCAATGAACATCGTATTTTGATAATCGCCGACAGTTCCGCCAATTTCTATTATGGATATATTAGAGCCGCTAATCTCAGAAGCTTTTTTATATCTTCTAATTATTTCTCCTGTAATATGGGGAATGGCTTCTACGCACTTTCCACCATAGCCTAAATTTCTTTCCTTTTCGATGACATGCCTATAAACCATTCCGCTTGTGATGTAATCTTCCCTTCGCAAATCAATATTCATGAATCTTTCGTAATTGCCCATGTCTTGATCAGTCTCAAGTCCAGAATCTAAAACAAAAACCTCACCGTGTTCGGTGGGGTTCATTGTCCCCGCGTCTACATTCAGATATGGGTCGACTTTAATTGGATTTACTTTAAATCCTTTATTTTGAAGTATCTGGCCGATCGCCGCAGTCGCTATTCCCTTTCCGACTCCGGACATTACCCCTCCAATAACAAAAATGTATTTATGATTTTTTGTTGGCACTTTAATCGCGACTCTAATATCTTATAGTTTCGGCCAAACTAAGTCCACTTGAGAAGCCTCAATTTTTATGGTTTATAGATTATTTTGAGTTCAAATATCTTCTAACCGCCAAATAACTGGATAAAGCTCCGATGGCGATACCAGAGATGATGATGATTAAAAAGAATTGTCCAAAATTGGTAACATAGTAGTCAAAAAGATCAAGGTTGCTGTAAAAATTGCCAGTAATCTTTTTCAACCAAAGCGTTATGGGATAATAAATGACGAGCGTAAACAATCCCGCCACTATTCCGTATAAAATTCCAATTATAATGAACGGCCCTCTAATGTAGCGATCGCTCGCCCCCACCAGTCTCATTACGGATATTTCTTCGCGGGCAATATAGATGGTCAGACGAATGGTATTGAAAGTGATTGCCACGGATAAAGCGATTAAAATTAATGAAATCCAAAATCCGATTTTATCGGCCGAGTTAATTATTTTTGTCAATCGGTCAATGGCTACTTTGTTATTGTTGTAATTAACGTCATCTATAATATGAATTCCTTCTTTACTAAGACTGTTGTCGTTCTCAATGAACGAGGCAATGTTGGCGTATTGCGAAGGATCTTTAGCTTTGACGTTCAATATCGCGCCAAGAGGATTATCATCAAGTTCTTCAAGAGCTTGCAATGTTAACTGCTCATTTTTGTGTCTCTCCTTAAAATTTTCAAGCGCTTTTTCTCTTGACACGTATTCGACCAAAGAAACTTCGGGCAATTTTTCAATGGATGATTTTAATGAAAGTATCTCTTCTGGTTCGGCCGCGGACACAAAATATATATTGATATCAACTTTATTTTTTAAATCAGTGAGAACGGTATCCAATGTAACGCTTAAAAAAGTCACGGAACCTATCACAAAAAGAGTTATGGCCATAACCAAAACAGCCGAAAACGAGACAAAACCGTTTCGCCAAAAACTTATAAAACCAGATTTTAAAATTCTTTTTATATTAATCCAAAACATTTTTATAAAACATATTTACCGCTAACATCGTCTCTAACGATCTTGCCTTTGTCCATGGTTACTACTCTTTTGCCTATTGAGTCAACTACTCCCTTGTTATGCGTTGTTAAAATAACCGTTGTCCCTAACTCATGAATCTTTTTTAGTATCTGGACGATTTCATAAGTATTTATTGGATCAAGGTTACCTGTCGGCTCATCCGCAATTATAACATCTGGATTGTTTACGATCGCTCGGGCAATGGAAACTCGTTGTTTTTCACCGCCTGAAAGCTGGTGAGGAAAATTGTCCATTTTGTCAGCTAGATCAACAAGGGCAAGGACATGCGGCACGTCCGATTCTATTTCATTGTCGCTTCTACCGGCCGCCTCCATAGCAAAAGCGATATTTTCATAAGCCGTTTTGTCTATTAAAAGCCGGAAATCTTGAAAAACCGTGCCGATACGTCTTCGAAATTTATTCATGGCGTCCTTTTTCAATTTATGGATATTTGTAGACTCAAAAAAAACAGTACCTGAAGTAGGCCTGTCTTCGGCAAGAAGCATTTTTAAAAGGGTTGTCTTTCCGGCGCCTGAATGACCTACCACGGAAATAAATTCTCTGGGCTCAATGGTCAGAGAGACTTCGTTTAAAGCCTGCGAATGATGGTTATAGAATTTTGAAACTTTATCAAAATAAATCATATTTTTGTTGGCGAGCTTTGTGAGCCTGAGATATATACGATCTGGTATCTATTTTTCCTGCTCCAAATAAAAAAACTATGCGAAATAGCTCATAAGCTTAGTATAACAGTATAATAAAAAAATAAAAAATAGGCGCTGTGGTCATACAGCTAGGTATTATATAGCATCTTCTCGTCTCTTAAAGGTGAGTTAGAATAGATAAAAATATCCGTTTTTTTAGACGTTTTTCTATTAAATACAACCGCGCTTATGCGGAGCATATCTAAAGCACATCATGAGGTATTCCAAATAGTGACTTAGTGAGCTTTCGTATTTTTCTTGCGCTCCGAGCCGGAATTGCCACTTTATCCCGATTTTACAGAGGGACAAGTCGCCGGCAGAACATTGGGCCACGGCCCTTTACATTCCTGCGCTCTCGATACACTTGTGTGTTACTTTCTAGAAAACTACACAACTACAAAAATCTTGAACCTAACTCGGTATTATGGGTATAACCACAGATATCGGAGTATTTTATAAACGATTCAAACTATTCCAACCACACGCCTTCTCACACATACTTCACACATACTTCACACATACTTCACACATACTTCACACATACTTC
>CAYJVZ010000031.1:5647-7491 GCA_964373765.1 uncultured Candidatus Saccharibacteria bacterium
ACGGCTTGATTTCATTCATCGACACTGAAAAAGGAAAGCGCCTGTCGCTGACTTCATACGGAAAGAGAATGCTTCTATATTTAGAGCAGAGCGATTTTAAAATACAAAAACCTAAGAGATGGGACAAAAAATGGAGAGTGCTTATCTTCGACATCAGAGAGCGGCAGAGAGGCATTCGAGACAAATTGAGAAGGGCTCTTATAAATATTGGTTTTGCGCGCTTGCAAAATAGCGTATGGATATATCCATATGACTGCGAGGACCTAGTGACTCTGCTCAAAGCTGATTTTAGAATTGGCAAGGATATTTTATATTTGGTCGTAGACGAGCTTGAGTTCGACAGACCAATCCTTAAACATTTCGGTTTAGAGAAGTAGCTCACCACCAACTTAAGAATCAACACAATACTATTTGTAACGGTCGTTAATAATAGTATTGGATAGAAGGCTGGATGATTAATCGGAGTTTGAGTTTGATCGGTGTTTAATTCTTAGTTAAGATCATCAATTTTTAGTCGGGTTTAATTGGCGTTTAATTCTTAATTTAGGTCATTAATTTTTAGTCGGGTTTAATTGGCGTTTAATTCTTAATTTAGGTAAATTGATGACTAATTTTTAATTGGAGTTAATTAGGATTTAATTTTTGAGTAGTGTTTAATTGATGTTCAAGCTTGGTTACGCTACCAAATATGCCCTTACTTGGTCTCCCACAATTTTTAAAGCGATTGCTCAGCTTTGATAAACTCATCCAAGCCACCATTAAGAACCTTATCGACATCTTGAATTTCAATGCGAGTTCGGTGGTCTTTGACCATTTTATAGGGATGAAGAACATAAGAGCGGATCTGATTACCCCATTCAATTTCGGTGGTCTTTGAAATATACATTCCCTCTCTTTCCTCAATTCTTTTATCTTCTAAAGCTTTAAAAATTTTGCCTTTCAAAATGGCTAGGGCTTTTTCTCTATTTTGAGCTTGCGATCTTTCTGAATCAACATGTACCGCGAGCTTGGTTGGCAAATGAACAATTCTGACCGCGGTCTCTCTTTTATTTACATTTTGTCCTCCCGGACCGCTTGATTTAGTGAATTCTATTTTTAAATCATCGCTTTTCAAATCAATATGGCTAACTTTTTCAAATTTAGGAATGACTTCCACCAAAGAAAAGCTGGTATGCCTTTTTTTGTTGGCGTTGAAAGGCGAAATGCGCACGAGACGATGAACTCCAGACTCTTTTTTTAAAGTGCCATAAACATCCTTTCCGTCAATTTCAACAGTCAAGTTCCTGTAGCCCCCATGGTTGTTCTCGTTCGCGTGCAATAATTTGAATGGCCAGCCTTTTTTAGAAAAATATTTTCCATACATTTCAAATAAAATTCTTGAAAAATCTTCCGCGTCATCGCCGCCCGCCCCTGAAAAAATAGTCATGACTGCTCCTCTGTCGTCAAACTTATTAACGCCTAAGAGAGAATCTTTTAATTCTTGATGCTCTTTGACCTTTTTTTGGGCATTAATTTTGTCATTCCAAAAATCGGAGGTGCTCATTTCCTCTTCAATCTTAGAGATTTTCTGTTTTATCTCGTCCTCCTTCACAAAAAAGAAGCCGCTGATTAAAGTGCTCCAATCGCCAACCCGCGAGTCTGTCTGATTATTAGATAAGACAGAATTGGAGCGTAATATCAATCAGCGGCTCAATTATTTTTAACACAAATTAGGCTAATTAGCCAGCTCGTTTAATTTGACTCTCGTCTCAGTTCCAACCAGTCCACTTATACATAACTGATTTTTTAATTTTGCTCGTGATTAATTTTTGCTCGTGATTAATTTTTGCTCGTGATTAATTTTT
>CAYJVZ010000032.1:0-7137 GCA_964373765.1 uncultured Candidatus Saccharibacteria bacterium
TGCTTGTTGTTATCCATAAAGACGCCATAGAAAAGATAAAAACAATTGTCGCGGGAGCCAAAATCAATTTCAGCTTTGTTGAGATAGAAATTTTCAGCGCCATTCGGTCAATTTTGGAAAGAGAAGTCTCGCCGGTTATGATTTTTGATCTCGGCGCCAGTTCAACCAAACTATACATAATAGACAAAGGCATTCTAAGGGTATCGCATATTATAAACAGAGGATCTCAAGAAATGACTATTTCTTTGTCTAAATCGCTAGCTATCAGCGTCAATGAAGCCGAAAGCCTGAAAAGATCAAAAGGCTTAATAGGAGAAAGCCAGGGACCGTCAGGAAGCATGACATCCACACTCAACTATATATTTTCCGAAGCCAATAGAGTAATATTAAACTACCAAAAAAAATATTATAAAAATATAACGAGAGTGATATTGAATGGCGGAGGCGTTGGCATGAAAGGCCTCTTTGAGCTGGCCAAAAATAATTTTCAAGTTGAGGTTGAGTTCGCCAATCCTTTCGTTAAAGTGGAAAGTCCGGCTTTTTTAGGCGAGGTTTTAAGCCAAATCGGTCCTGAATTCTCAACAGCCGTTGGTCTTGCTCTTCGCAAACTTCAAGAAAAGGAATAGATTAGATTTTTCAAATATTATATAATCATTAGAAGATAAATTTTATGGATGACAAATTTCAACCTTCATTTATCCCCAAAAAAGCGCCCATTATAAACTACGCCAGAAAAAAAGTTGGCGGCAATTTTAATATTTTCACCTTTCTCTCAATAATTATTCTGATTCTGACGGTGGCCGCTTCGGTGGCTGTATTTCTTTTTGTTGAGATTGAGAAAAAAAGCATAGCTTCAAAGATAGCTTCACTGGAAAGATGGGAATTGACAAGCGATAATGTTTTGATAGAAAAATTGGCCAAAACAGACAAAAGAATAAAAACAGCCAATGCCCTTTTAGACAGGCATGTCTCGCCCTCGGTTCTCTTTGGCGCCATAGGCAGTAAAACCGTCAAAAGCGTCAGATATCTTGATTTCAACTATTCGCTTTCCGCGGACAATAAAGTCAAACTTTCCATGAAAGGCCAAGGAAGGAATTTTAACTCCGTCGCGGCTCAATCGGACATCATCAGCCAAGACAATGAATCAAATTTTAAAGAGCCGGTTTTTTCCGGAGTAAGTCTGGATAACGCTCTTGACGTAAGGTTTGATTTCGTCACTAATTTAGAGGCCGATTTAATTTTATATAAAGAAAACCTCGGTCAATACGCTTCTTTAAGCGACGAGCAAGGAATGGAGGAAGGAGTTAATGGCTCGAATCCTAATCTATAAATAAATAAAGGCAATGAGCGAAATTAAAGATAAAAATATATGAGAATTATAACCCCAATTATTTTATTGATATTATCTGTTTCTCTATATTTTTGGTTTATAGACAAGAAGATCGATCAGCTTAAAGACTTAAGAGCCGAAGCTTCTTCATACTCCGAAGTTCTGGACAAAACCAAAGAGCTTGATGATATCAGAAAAAAGAAATTGGAAGCCATCAACAACATAGGAGAAAAAAATTTGGCGCTTTTGGAGAAAATTCTCCCTAACAACATTGACACTATCCGCCTCATAATAAATTTAAACGGTATAGCCAAGCGCCACGGTCTTTCGATAAACGCCGTCAGTTTGGAAGGCGCGGGCGATTCAAATAATGCCTCACTGCCTTACGGAGTTATGAGTTTTGGTTTTTCTGTCAAATCGTCATACGAAGCTTTTCTAAACTTATTGAAAGATCTTGAGCGCAGTTTGGCGCTGATAGATGTTAAGAGCATCAGCTTAAAACCGGGAGTTAAAGATGATGATTATTCGTTTTCAATAAAAGCCCAGACTTACTGGCTCAAATAATATGTTTAACCTAAAAGTTGTAATTATAGTCTTAGTCATAGCCATATTGGGTTTTGCGGCTTTCTTTTACTTTAAGGGCGGCGAGGAATCAACAAGTTTGACCAGCGAGGCGCCGAGCAGTTCAAGCAGAGGACAAAATATCATCAGAACTCTAAACATTCTAGAAGCATTGACTCTAAGCGACAGTATTTATAATCGCCCTGATCTAAAAAGCCTCAAAGATTTCTCTGTGGCCGTGGAAAGAGAACCAGTAGGAAGAGCCAATCCTTTCGCTCCGATTGAAGCGGATCTAGGATTGGAAGATGAATAAAAAAGAGCGGAATAAACAAATTGATTATGATGCCTCGAAAATTTTATGGCACTATTAGACACATTTCTTCAAAAAAACATAATAAAAAGCGATGAAATTGACGCCGTAAGAAATGAAATCAAACTGTCTGGCGGAAATCTTGAAAAAGTTCTAATTGATCGCAAAGTCAATCCTAAAGACATTCTCGAAATAAAAGGGGAATATTTCGGCTTGCCAGTTCGGGATCTGGAAGGAAAAAATGTGCCTTTTGATATTTTGCGATATGTGCCGCAGGAATCAGCCGAGCATTACAAATTTGTGCCGATAAGCCTAACAGACGGCATGCTGGACGTCGGCGTTGTCGATCCCGACAACATTGAAGCAAGAGACGCACTAAACTTTATTTCCAGCAAAATGAATATCCCTTACAGAATATTTTTAATCTCCGAAGCCGATTTTGTGAAAGTCATAAAGACCTACAAAGGCCTGTCAGGAGAAGTGACTAAAGCCCTTACTGAACTTGAGACGGAACTAGCCGCCGATATAGACCAAAAAGTAAATAAAGACAAAACCAAAGATGATCTAAAAAACGCCGGAGAAAAAGTTGGGCACGAAAGCGAAACAAGAATAATAGAAGACGCGCCCGTCACTAAAATAGTGGCCACCATTTTAAACTACGCCACCCAAGGCGATGCTTCAGACGTTCATATTGAGATGATGTCTGATAAAGTTCGAGTCAGGTTTCGAGTGGACGGCGTCCTAAATACCAGTTTGATTCTTCCGGTAAAAGTCCATTCAGCCATTATCGCCAGAATAAAAATCCTTTCCAGCATGAGGCTGGACGAAAAAAGAAAGCCCCAAGACGGAAGATTTTCAGCCAACATCGAAGGCCGGAAAATTGATTTTCGCGTCTCCACCTTTCCATCATATTATGGCGAGAAAATAGTTATGAGAATTCTTGACAGGGAAAGAGGAGTCAAAAAATTAAACGAAATAGGTCTCTCTAAAAGAAATTACGATCTCATCAAGGAAGCCATCAAGAGGCCTTACGGCATGATTTTAATTTCTGGACCGACGGGGTCGGGAAAATCCACCACTCTTTATTCAATGCTAAATGAAATAGATCGCGAAACCCAAAACGTTGTCTCCCTTGAAGATCCAGTGGAATACAGCATTCCGGGCATGAGCCAATCGCAGGTTCATCCCGAAATTGACTACACTTTCGCCAATGGCCTCCGCTCAACCCTAAGACAAGATCCCGATATAATAATGGTAGGCGAGATACGAGACACGGAAACGGCCAAGCTTGCTATTCAAGCCGCTTTGACTGGCCACCTTGTTCTTTCAACTATTCACACAAACAACACTGTCGGCGTTATTCCACGGCTTGTGGCCATGGGCGTAGATCCTTTCTTAATCGCTCCAACTCTCATTCTGGCGGTTGCTCAAAGGCTGGTCAAAACATTATGCGCGGACGGAGGCAAAGAAGTTCCGCTAGACGGCGCCAAAGCCGCTCTTGTTGAAAGCGCCTTTACTGATTTGCCCGAAAAGTATAAAAAGGATATTAAAATCGGAAACAAGGTCTATCAAGCCGAAAAAACTTCAAAATGTCCTAAAGGCACAAGCGGAAGAGAAGCGGTAATGGAGGTTCTCTACATGGACAAGGAACTTGAAGATCTTATACTTCACGATCCTTCAGAAATCAACATTATGAAAATTGCCAGAAAACAAGGTATGCTTACCATGAAAGAGGACGCTATTTTGAAGGCATTCAACAGACAGATTCCTTTTGAAGAAATTAACAGATTATAAAAAATATGGACAAAATTAAAGATAAGAAAATACTTGTGGTTGATGACGACCAAGTCATTACCAAAATGTATAGGAGAAAATTCGTGGAAGCCGGATTTGAGGTGGCCGTGGCAAATGACGGAGACGAAGCTCTTTCTAATTTAAAAAATAATTTTAATCCTGATGTCATTTTGCTTGACCTAATAATGCCGAACATGACGGGGCACGATCTTTTGAAAATTATCAGAGAGCAAAAGCTTGCGACAGGCGCCAAAATAGTCATTTTATCCAATCAAAATGAGGAGAAAGATATTTCTTTGGCTAAATCGCTCGGTATAGACGGCTACATAGTCAAAGCCACCACTTTGCCTTCGGAAATTGTAAGCGAGATTTTGAAGATTATAGGCCAGTGATCAAAATGGGGACAACCAATCTTATTTTTCTGTTATAATAGATTTGCTTCGTGAACCGTTTATTTAAGCCGATCAAGAAGTCTTAAGACATTAGATAAATTTGCCCACAAAACGCAGAGCCAAAAAATAATTTTTAGACAAAAATGGACTATAAAAAAGAATTAGACGAACTGATAAATATCGTAATACAAGATGGCGCTTCTGATTTGCATATTGCTGTCGGCCGAAATCCCACCATTCGCTCAACGGGGCTTTTAATTCCGCTTGTCAAAAAAGATATTCTTACCGCCAAAGATACTAAAGCATTGGCTGACCAGTTACTGCCCGAATCAAAAAAAGATATATTTTATAAAAATAATGAAATAGATTTTTCTTATTCATATAAAGAAGGGGTAAGATTCAGAGTAAACGCTTATGTCCAACAAGGCTCGATTGGAGTTGCAATGAGGCTGATTCAAAAGAATATCAGATCTATCAGCGAACTTAATCTTCCGCCGTCTCTTGAAGCTTTTACCAGAAAACCGCAAGGTTTTTTTCTTGTAGTCGGTCCGGTCGGTCACGGAAAATCAACCACTTTGGCGGCTTTAATTGATCTTATCAACACCGAGAGATCGGAACACATCATAACCATTGAGGATCCTATTGAGTATGTCTATGAACAGAAGAAATCAATAATTGACCAGCGAGAAGTCGGAAGCGATACCCAAAGTTTTAACGCCGCCCTTTTAAGCATGTTCCGCCAAGATGTTGATGTCGCTCTTATAGGCGAGATGAGGGGAACAGAGACGATAAGCACCGCAGTTACCGCCGCAGAAACCGGCCACTTGATTTTTTCAACCCTCCACACCAATAACGCCGCCCAAACTATCAATCGCATTCTAGATTCATTTCCAGCCGGCCAGCAAGATCAAATCAGGATTTCTCTGGCCAGCAGTTTGACCGGAATTTTTTCTCAAAGGCTTTTGCCGAGAATTTCTGGCGGACTTATCCCGGCTTACGAGCTACTTATAAACAACAATGCCGTTTCCAATCTAATACGAGAAAGAAGAATCCATGAAATAAATACGGTTATTGAAACGGGACTGGAATCGGGAATGGTGGACATGAACAGATCTCTAGCCGACCTAGTTCGGGCCGGTGAAATAACTCAAGAAGAGGCTTACCGACATTCATTCAACGCCACAATTCTTGAGAAAATGATTTAATAAAATGCTTTTTAAGTACAAGGTCGTTGATAATACCGGAGTTGAGAGAAAAGGCGAAATTGAAGCTATCAATATAGATATCGCCATCAGTTCTCTTCAGAGGCGCGGCTATGTCGTCTCTTCAATAAATCCTGAAGAAAAAAAGGGCATATTAAGCGGCGACATTAATATCTTTGAGAGAGTTTCCAGCAAAGATATAGTCATCCTCTCAAGACAGCTCTCCACCCTTTTTGAAGCCCAGATTTCCGCCCTTAGAATTTTTCGCCTGCTTGCCGTGGAGTCTCCAAAGAAAAAATTAAGCCAAATTTTGCAAAAAATAGCCGATGACCTTCAGGGAGGAAATTCAATCTCAAACGCCCTAGAAAAGCATCCGAAGGCTTTCTCCACTTTTTATGTAAGCATGGTCAGATCGGGAGAAGAATCTGGCAAACTTGATCAGATTTTTCTTTATCTTGCCGACTATCTGGAACGATCCTACGCAGTCACATCAAGAACAAGAAATGCTCTCATTTATCCGGCATTTGTCATCGTTACATTTATCATTGTATTGATTTTGATGTTCACTTTAGTGGTGCCGAACATTAGCGCCATTTTGACGGAATCCGGACAATCACTGCCCATTTACACGAGAATAGTCGTTTTGATAAGCGATATTTTAGTCAATTATGGCGTTATCATTTTATTTGTTTTTGTTATTTTGGGCTATTTAATCGGCCGATATGTGAGAACAACTGACGGGCGCTATGCTTTTGACAAACTGAAAATCTCCGCGCCCATTATCGGGGGATTGTTTAAAAAACTCTATCTTGCCCGAATTGCCGACAACTTAAACACCATGTTGATAAGCGCCATCCCTATTGTCAAATCTCTTGAAGTAACTGCGGATGTTGTCCAAAACGCCGTCTATGAAAATATTTTGCACGAGACGCTTGACGCCGTAAAATCAGGCAACACGCTTTCAGACGCTTTCGCCAAACACAAAGAAATTCCAGCCATTATGACTCAAATGGTAAAAGTCGGCGAGGAGACAGGCGAAATGGGCGATATCCTGAAAAATCTTTCAAAATTTTACGAAAGGGAAGTTGTAAGCGCCGTTGACACTTTAGTCAGCCTCATTGAGCCCGCTATGATTGTCTTTTTGGGCGCTGGCGTGGCCATACTTTTAGCCTCTGTTTTGATTCCTATATACAACATTTCAGCCACCGTATAAATCTTTGCCCTAAACATCTCCCTATTTTCGTCATTTCAGGCGCGTTTGGTTATCCACAGATTGTTTCGTTGCGGTTGTCTAGTGATGTATAATGTCGCCATAAACTTATTAGTGGCTTCCTGAAATGACGAAGGGGGTCGATTTTAACCCTCCGGCTTCGGTAGCCCGCATTAAGGAAGTTTATATAATTAAATTTATATTCAAAATACATAAAAAATGAAAAAAATTACAAAAAAAGGTTTTACATTAATAGAACTTTTGGTCGTTATCGCAATTATTGGTATCCTTTCTTCAGTTGTCCTAGCTTCCCTAAACAGCGCGAGGAATAAGGCAAA
>CAYJVZ010000033.1:0-7078 GCA_964373765.1 uncultured Candidatus Saccharibacteria bacterium
TGCTGCAATACTTCACATCTTGGCTATTCTTAGATATAATTAGATATACTCAAATAAGTACATTCACAATAAAACTACACGACGGAGAAAAAATGACACCAGAGAGTGCAATATTCGTTATCGGTGCGTTTCTCGTTGTCCATTGGTACAGCTCCCTTTCCTGCCATAGAATTTTCCAGCACCAATATGCCGCACACGCCATGTTCACAATGTCGCCGAGAATGGAAAAAATTTTCTACCTCATTAGCTTCCTCACCCAAGGTGCCTCATTCTTGCGAGCAAGCACGTATGCCCTTATCCACAGACCGCACCACGCATATAGCGATACGGAAAAAGATCCGCACTCGCCGAGTTTTTCTCGAAATATATTCCACATGATGTGGCGTACGCGATCAATCTACAAAAAACTTTCCTCTGGAACAAAACTGTATGACAAAGGGCTGGAACGAGAATACATCCCGTTCTGGAAAACTTTTGAAGACTTCGCTGATTCTTGGCCAGCCCGCATCGTATGGATGGCGCTCTACACCATCTTCTATGTTGCCGTCGTCCCGAAAGGCTATCTGTGGCTGTGGTTGTATCTTGCGCTTCCGATACACTTTTTAATGACACCTATACAAGGCGCTATCGTGAATTGGTATGGACATAAATACGGCTATCGAAATTTTGAGACAAATGACCGGTCAACGAACACTCTGGCGTGGGACGTCATAACGTTGGGTGAATTATTGCAAAACAACCATCATCGGTTCCCGCACCGCCTGAACTTTGCCGTGACGCGGTCCGAACGAGACTTCACTTTTCCCATCGTAAAAGCATTGCATCGCCTCGGCATTATCAATGCAAGTCGCGGTCTTGCCGTATAAATTCGACCGAGCTCACGCCAAGGGCTCAGGCGAGATCCAAGTGACGGATACTGTGGCGAAAATAAAAACGCTTCATTTTTTAAAACCACCATCAACTCTGGTGGTTTTTCCTCTTAAACTCCCATAATCACCCTTATTCGTACGAACGAAAATAAAAAAGCTCAACTGAAAAAGTTGAGCGTTATCGAACGTCACAAAACACATTAATCAACGAACTGTCGGATACCCCTTGGGAATACCCTTATGCGAGAGCACAATTTGCCACTGTTGCAGTACTCGCGCTCGGAATGCTCCCGCGAATGAACAAAGATAATACTCCCACATACGACGAAAACGTTCATCATATTTTCCTGTCTGTAAAAGCTTTGGCCACGCCTTCTGGAAGTTTCTGAGCCACGCCATCACCGTGCGGTCATAATCAACACCAAAGTTGTGCCAATCTTCGATAATAAATAATCCTTCGAACGCTTTCGTGAGTTGGGCTGCCGATGGAGTCATGCCTCCAGGAAAAATATATTTATCAATCCATGGCTCTCCGGCAACAATTGATTTATTTCCACCAATAGTATCCAGAAGAAAAAGTCCATTTGGTTTCAAGATTTTCTTTACAATTTCAGCAATAGTCCGATAATTTTTATATCCCACATGCTCGATCATGCCGCAGATAAGGATCTTATCAAATCCCCCCGTCAGATCACGATAGTCCAAAAGCTCGATTACGACTGGCAATCCTGCAGTAAACTTTCGTGCATACTTTGCCTGTGCCGCAGAATTAGTAATTCCGGTCACCGAACATCCATAACGCTCGGATACAAATTTCGCAGCGCCACCCCAGCCACATCCAATATCCAAGACACGATCTTCTGCCTTCAATTGCAGCTTCCTGCAAATCAAATCAAGTCTCAGCTCTTCGGCCTTATTCAAATCATCCGTACTATTGTAATACCCGGAGGTATACTGGTTGTACGGACCGAGAAATGACATATAAAGCCCCAAATCCAAATCATAATGCGTGTCTACTACCACGCGCGAACCCGTGCGCGACTGCATATTGAAGAGAGTAGAACGAAGATACAGAAGAGCAGTGTGTACACTCGGCCGTAGCGCATGCGAAAGATCAGCCTTCAAGACCTTGTAGATGAATTGGTCAAGTGCTTGAACATCCCACCAATTATCCATATAGGATTCCCCGAGCCCTAAAGAACCTTGAGAGAGAACTCGCTTGTAAAAACGCTCGTCGGAAACGTGTACATCCCAAGGCGCCATGCCATTCAGTGCGACTCCTGCCCGACCAAGCAAGTTTTGAATAATTTCTTTCTCGTGCATAAACTCCCTCCCGTATTTTTATCATTTAAAACAACCGTATCGAGTATAGCAAAATAAAAAATTATTGTCATCTTGCAGCTCTGCTGCGAGGTATTTTATTTTATATTACCCCAGCTACAATTTCGCACACGGGGAAAAGGACTATATATTATTTATACTACAACAAATCCAGATTTATTTCAAAATAAATCGGACTTAACCTACGATTACTACTTATTATAGAAACGCTGGCGGCAAAGAGAAAAAAGATGAACCTATATCTGAAAATATCTAAAATATTGTAAAATTCGGTCTTATTCAATTTAAAAAGCGCCGGCCGTAAATCAGGCAAGCGCAAGCGCTGTAATTATACTTTTAACTATTCGCCGTAAACCCGCCGGTGGCATTTCGAGCAAAGCTGTCCAGAACCCTCAACATAATGCTCCCTTAAATTAATATGCGTATCTTCGTAATATTCCGTTTCCTCCCAACAAAGAATACATTTGTCTTTCTCTCTCGTTTCGCTTGGCATTCCGTTCCTCCTGTTGTAAATCAGTGATGATTCTAATCATATAGCATATTTTATGCTACATTGTCAAATTAACGCTTAGTGAATTCAACCACGCTACACAAATCTTGCTATAGCAGATTTTGTGTAATACCACTCAGATGATCAATAATAAAAAGCAGCCGAATCTGATTGGTTTTACATTATATAATTTTGGTATATTTACCAAAATGAGTTATGCTGATCAAAACATCATTCGTAATGAGCGCGCGAATTGTTATATTGTTATAATAAAAGAATGCTTGGGCCGCTTCTCGTTATCGTCATCCGTTCCCTCATTCCCCTTACCATTTTACGATGGCCATTTTGGGGCGCGCTTTTGGCGATTGCGGCGGATGCGTCAGATGTCATACTTTTAGACAAGTTAGGATGGGGATTTTTTGCCGGAAAAGACTACCACGCGATAGATAAAGCATTTGACCTTTACTACCTTTCCTTTGAACTCTACGCGTCGCTTAGCTGGCGCGCTCTTCTGGCAAAACGCATCTCCCTCGGCCTTTTCCTTTGGCGCCTTGGAGGCGACGTGCTTTTTGAAGTGACGCGAGTGCGTCAAATTCTCTTTTTCGCGCCGAATATTTTTGAAAATTTCTATCTTATAATCGCGGGTATCAATAGATTTTTCCCGACTTTTGAACTCACCAAAAAACGCGTCGCCGTAATTCTCCTTGTTGCCGCCGTTCCAAAGATCATCCAAGAGTACATCATGCACTATTTAGAATTTCCTACGTGGCAATTTTTTAAAACACGCCTCTTCTTCTGGCTCTACTGAAATATTCTCCTAATTTTCTTGCCCTACAAGGAAAATCCTTTTTCGCTTTTCAGGAATTTGAAACATAGCATACGGGAAAAGCCGCAACACCAACCGTCCACTCCGCGTCTGCTCCGCAGAGTGCGTCATTGCTTGGCCCACCCTCAAGCGCACAACATTTCGGCAAGTTTAACTCTTTAATCAAGGCTGTATTCGCGCAGGCACCGGCATGCACATTTTCCGAGGAAATTTCAACACAACGCGGCGCAGATAGTCCGCAACTGGCAAGAATTTCTTCCTTGCCATACGGAAAGCCAGCAAGTTCGTTCATCGCAAGACACTGCTCAGATTTTGCCGCGATCTTCTTCTGCTGGCGGGTATAGTTTGGAGAATTTTGATTCATTTCAAGCCAACCGGCAAGCATGTCTTGGCACGACAGCATGCACCCTGCCACACCTTCGGCATCCGCGTTCTTTCTCTGCTGGACACTTTTCTCAAATCCAAACGAAGCGCCAACAACACTCGTTTGCACAACATATACCAGTATCGCAGCAAACAACAATGCAACGATCGATAAAATTGTTGTTTTGCTGAATTGGGATTTCGTCATAAATAAATAGATAAAAATTCCTAAATTTATTAACTAAACAACCGACCTTTATTTGTTGTTTCATACTCTATCACAAAACTTTAAAAAAATACAACTGCTCCCCGACCATAATATTATTATAACCATCCCTGCCTGCGGCAGGCAGGCTTTCTGACAAGGAATATATGACTAATCTTTGGAATCAGTTTTGTTTGTTGAGAGAAGCAATGAGGGCGGCCTGAAAAATCTTTTAGCTTTTTTATTTTATTTAATTTTTCAATAGTTAATAATTTGACAAGCAAATAAAAAGGATATACTATAAGATCATATTATAATATGATACATATATGACTACTATATCTGTTCCTCTTCCTTCTCATTTGGAAGAGTTGGTAAAAAAATTGGCTAAACAGCGTGGTTCTAATAAAGCTGAAGTTGTTCGGCATGCTCTTGAACTTCTCGCCGAAGAGGAAGCCGTAATGGCCGTTCTTAAGGCCGAACAAGAACCGGTTCTCCATGGCAATTTGAAAGACTTGGTTAAAAAGATTAAGTAATGCATTGTCATGAAAATCTTTTTCAAGCCGACTTTTGTTAGACAATTTAAACAACTTGAACTTGGATTACAACAAGAAGCTATCGAAAAAATAGAACTTTTTAAAGATAAGAAAAATTATAAACAGCTTAAAGTACATCAACTGCATGGTCGATTGGCTGGACGGTACAGCTTTTCTGTAAATTACAAAACACGAATTGTATTTTCTTATCTCTCAAAAAATAAGACCGTATTACTCGCTATCGGCGATCATGCTGTATACGATAAATAATTTTAAATAACCAAATATTATTTCAGAAGTTTCAAGAGTTCTTTCAATATCTCGTTTAAAGAATTAACCATTTGTGGCGGGGCTGGGCGACGTGTCCGCCATAGCTTTAGCGAAGGCGGAGCGAACCCTCTCGTCTTCAAAATCCGAGTTCGTATCTAATTTCTTAGCTCCCTCTGTTGAACGAGTTCAGAACTCTGGATTGGATAAGTATTAGAAAAGAATTGGTTAGTTTTGGGTATGTATAAAATAAAAAAAAGACCGTTCTCGGTCAGCGAGCCCTACGGGGCGATGTCTCTATTATTAAAGTATTAAGCGATTGACTTATTGATTTGGAGAAAATTCTTGGCAGAGATTCTCGAGTTAAGTTTAACAAAACTCTTGTATCAATTTCCTCCCACACTTCACTTTCGTTTCCCGTGAGAAACTCAACCTTGTGTGATTCCAATATCATGCGGGCAAACTTTTCTTCTTCTTTATATACTCTAAGTTTGCAATAGGTAAAAGCAAAGACAAAATATATTTCTACAGTTAGAAAATCAGTTTGCATCGCTACACCTCACGACTATTATTAAAGACTTAGTTTTCTTTATACTATACCATTAGAAACGGGGTTTGTAAATATAGTTGAAAATTTTGCATCCAATTTTGCAGGCTTGGCTGGACAGCTTTCGAACTTTTGAGTGGTCTAGGGTTATGCCCTATCCTGAAGTTAGTTTAGGGCAGATTAGGGATTTATTGGCATTGGTCTGATATTTCGGGGAAGGTGAGATGCTATTGACTTGATTACCTTATTTATGCTATAGGTATAGTCAATATTTAAGTTCTTCAACAATTTTAACAAGGAGGAAAAGATAATGAAACTGACGCTGAAAATCATTCTTGCTTTAGCTGTTCTTACAGCAGTCGAAGCTGCTTATGCCGAGGTTCCAGATGTTTCAAAATGGTCTTGTTCAGACTTTGACGCAATCGTGTATGGTTCGGATCATGACATACAAATAAGGTCTTGCTCTGGTTTTAACGGCCAAAAATTTTACTTTATTAAGGTTTCTGGCGAACTGGTTTGTATCCACGAGCATCGAAAGGATGCCGGTAAGATCGTTTACTACAATGCTTTGAAAACTAATGAAGATCAGTGGGTTGAAATTATCAACAAAGAGGATCTGCAAGAAGAGAGTCCGTTTTTAAGCGCAGAATTAACTGTAAATGGTTCATATATTATGAACATCACTGATGATAGTGGCGCTGTTATTGCCAAAAGACTTGTCCCACGGTTAAAGTAACGCTTTTTCGTCCTCATCTAATCAAGGGAGCCTAAATTAATATGGCTCTTTTATATTATGTGCTCCCCGACCATAATATTATTATAACCATCCCTGCCTGCGGCAGGCAGGCTTTCTGACAAGGAATATATGACTAATCTTTGGAATCAGTTTTGTTTGTTGAGAGAAGCAATGAGGGCGGCCTGAAAAATCTTTTAGCTTTTTTATTTTATTTAATTTTTCAATAGTTAATAATTTGACAAGCAAATAAAAAGGATATACTATAAGATCATATTATAATATGATACATATATGACTACTATATCTGTTCCTCTTCCTTCTCATTTGGAAGAGTTGGTAAAAAAATTGGCTAAACAGCGTGGTTCTAATAAAGCTGAAGTTGTTCGGCATGCTCTTGAACTTCTCGCCGAAGAGGAAGCCGTAATGGCCGTTCTTAAGGCC
The DNA here is from genome assembly GCA_964373765.1 of uncultured Candidatus Saccharibacteria bacterium. GTDB lineage: Bacteria > Patescibacteriota > Minisyncoccia > Phycocordibacterales > 01-FULL-45-15b > 01-FULL-45-15b. The sequence continues at coordinate 6,622 of CAYJVZ010000033.1, forward strand.
GAACAAGAACCGGTTCTCCATGGCAATTTGAAAGACTTGGTTAAAAAGATTAAGTAATGCATTGTCATGAAAATCTTTTTCAAGCCGACTTTTGTTAGACAATTTAAACAACTTGAACTTGGATTACAACAAGAAGCTATCGAAAAAATAGAACTTTTTAAAGATAAGAAAAATTATAAACAGCTTAAAGTACATCAACTGCATGGTCGATTGGCTGGACGGTACAGCTTTTCTGTAAATTACAAAACACGAATTGTATTTTCTTATCTCTCAAAAAATAAGACCGTATTACTCGCTATCGGCGATCATGCTGTATACGATAAATAATTTTAAATAACCAAATATTATTTCAGAAGTTTCAAGAGTTCTTTCAATATCTCGTTTAAAGAATTAACCATTTGTGGCGGGGCTGGGCGACGTGTCCGCCATAGCTTTAGCGAAGGCGGAGCGAACCCTC
>CAYJVZ010000034.1:0-6357 GCA_964373765.1 uncultured Candidatus Saccharibacteria bacterium
CGAACTTCATCGGTTGCAACGATCCATGCAGGTAATGGGAAATCTCTTGAAAGGAGATAAACATGAGAAACCAAGATAAGCAGTACATTGTCAACGTGGTTGAACAACTGGTCGGGAAACATCTAATGCAAGGCATTTTGTCCACGGCCGAGCAACTCTCAACTCCATACGAACTGAAACCTCTCCTCGAACCCCAACTTAAACCGAAGCTGGCGAAGATGAGTGCCGAAACTTTGGGTAGGATAATCCAGTATAGTGACGTGGATTTCCGGTCTCATAACTCCACACTCATTTGTAGGGAGCCAATCCTTGACCGGTATGCCTCTACTCAAGTCAGTGAATTACTCGCGTGTTTCAGCGTTTGGCCTGGCCATCATCTTCTTGAATATTTGGCCTTGCTGACAATTCTGGCTGTCATCTTCGACATGAGTAAACAGCTCGAATACGAAAGAGAAGACACGGCGGAGTGGGAGCGTGCAGAAAAAGGACTCCCTCCAGTTCACCTCGTTCCTCGGCTTTGACCGAGAAGGTATGTTTGTACCACAAGCCCAACACTTCGGTGTTGGGCTTTTTGTATTCGCTTTGCGAATGCTAGAATTAATTTGCGCCAAAGAAAAACCCCAGTAGTAAAGAAATCAGAATTTCTTACTACGGGGCAGGCTTGAAATTGTCAAAGATTCAGGGCAAATCCGAATTCATTTTTTTGGGGAAATTCCGCCGCAGGCGGGGCAAAATTGGTTCGGACTAATTCAAGAATAGACCACCAATGATTTACGAGAGTAGAGAAAAGGTACTTAAGTAAGTCATCATGACGAGGTCGATGGAGGACTCGAAGATTGATTGAGATATTTCTAATGCCGAGTTTGTCGAGGAAGAAAGAAATGCCCAACTCTAATTTCTAATTTGCTAATTTCTAATTTGCGTACTGATTTTGAATCAAAATTTGAAAGCTAATCTTGCGGCTAATTTCCACACTTTACTCGTAAAGGTAATTTACTATTATTATTTTTATATAGAATATTTCATAGAAGAACAACTAAATAGGAAAAACGAAAGGAACTATGGACAGATATTTGCTAATAGTTACGGATGGTCCAGATGATTCATTGAAAGTTGAAAAAATAATGCCCAAATTAGCCAAACTTTTTACTTCAATTATCGAGCTTAATTACCATGCATTGACGGAAGGTATAAAGCATGAGCACGGTTCGCCAGACTTTATCGCATGGCTTTTGGAGAAGGACGGTGATTATCCCGCCTCGTACACGGAGTATATGTTAAAAATAGGACGAGTTATTCCAAATTGCGTAAATGTGGTTGTCTCGCCCTCTTGGATCACGAGGCATGATATGTTAGAGGCGGGCTGTAAAACCTATTGCAATTTTATAGATCAACTGCCATTTTTTTTCAAGCAATATTTTGACCAATCTCAAAAATGAAAGAAATTCTCCAAAGAGCGCAAAACGCGCTCTTTTATAATCAACACAATCGTTATTATTGAAGCCGTTACTTGGCGTGGAGATAAAGATAAATATCCTCAAGAGCTTTAACCGCGTCGCCAGCCGCTATGTTATTTTGATGATATAAGCCATCAGTGCAATCTCCGGCCGCCCATATGCCGCTTAGGGAAGCGCGCTGGGTTTTTGGATCAACTTTAATTTGCTTATAATCAGTAAGCTCAACTAGATGAGCCACAAAATCCGTTGTAGGAATGGCTCCGATCTCCACAAAAATTCCCTGCACCGGCAACTCTTTTTTTTCATTGTCATCTTTATTTTTGTAAACAATGCCAGTCACGAACTGCTCGCCCTTAACTTCCAAAATATCCGAATTAGGCACCGCGTGCATCCGAGGATGAGCCAAAACTTTTTTTACAGTGACGGGATCAGCTTTATATTCAGGTTTCCTATGAAATAGCGTCACGCTTTTTGTGTATGAAAGGAGTTGAGCCGCGGTTTCAAAACCGGCATTGCCTCCTCCTACTATGGCAACATCCTTGTCACGAAAGAGCGGCCCGTCGCAAGAAGCGCAATATGTAATGCCTTTATTTTCAAATTTATCCGCGCCGATAGCTTCTAATTTTCTCCTGTGGCTACCAGTGGCGATTAAAATCGTCTTTGCCTTATATTCGATCTGGCTGTTTTTTATTAAAAAACCACCCTCAATCTTTTCAATGACTTCAGCTTTCTCGCCTTCCTTAATGACAACCATATCTTCAGCGTATGCCTCTAAATGCTCTTTAAGGGCCCTTGCCAGTTCCGGACCAGAAATGGCTTTTGTTCCAATCCAGTTTTGGACTTCAGCTGAAACAATGCTTTGACCGCCAAATTCAGCCGTTAAAAATAAAGTTTTTAATCTTTTTCTTGAAGCGTATACTCCAGCCGCCACTCCAGCAGGACCTCCTCCAATAATTGCAAGGTCGTAATCCATGATTTTATAAAATTATATCAGTTAATACTAACAAATAAAGACAAATCAAAACAGAGGATAAATTGAAAAAATCAATTTTTTTAGAGATTTAATTTCTTTTTACTAAATTAGAAACAAAAAAACGCATCGAGCGTAGGCTACCGATACTCTTTCAAAACATTAAAAAACGCATTTTCTACTGCTTATTCTTTGATCTTCTCAAAAAAGCCGGAATGGCCCCCCAATCATCATCCACCTCGTCCAATATTTTAAGCTTTTCTTTATCAGTCTTTTTCCCTTTGTCACTCGCGGATGATCTGTCCTCGTCCATACTTAACGCGTTATATATTTTGCCCTTTTTTAAATCTCCATTTTCCAACTCTCCTTGAAAAAGGCTTTTTTTGGCGGAGTGCAATTCAGGAAATCCAGAGGCGATAACCGTCACTTTAATTTCATTCTTCTTCAATTTATCGTCTCGCACCGTTCCGAAAATTACTCTGGCGTTTGAGTCTATTGATTCCGTGATTACCTTGGCGGCGTCTTGAATCTCGTGCATGGTAAGATCGTCTCCTCCGGCAATTGAAAACAACACACCCTTTGCCCCGCTAATTGAAATATCAAGAAGCGGGGAAGTGATAGCCATGCGAGCCGCTTCCTCGGCTCTCTTGTCGCCGCTTGCCGAGCCTACTCCCATCAAAGCCGAGCCGGCATTATCCAAAATTGACCTGACGTCCGCGAAATCAACATTGATAATACCCGGCGTCGTTATCAGATCAGATATTCCTTCCACGGCCTGTTTTAAAATTTCGTCACATAATGCGAAGGCCTCTCTTGCCGTCGTTTCCTTTCCAACCGTGCTTAGAATTCTGTCATTGGGAATTACAATCAGAGCGTCTACGGATTTTCTAAGATCCTCAAGTCCTTGCTCGGCTATTTTCATTCTTTGCTGACCCTCGAAGAAAAAAGGTTTGGTCACCACTCCAACCGTAAGGATTCCCATTTCCTTGGCGATTTTGGCTATAATTGGCGCGGCGCCCGTGCAAGTGCCTCCGCCTTTTCCTCCAGCGATAAAAACCATGTCAGCGCCTTTTAGAGATTCTTGGATTTCTTCTTTTGTCTCTTCGGCCGCTCGTCTTCCAAGATCGGCGTTCATGCCGGTGCCGAGGCCTCGCGTAAGATTTTTTCCAATATGGATTTTCTTTTTTGCTAGAGAATTATGCAAATCTTGGATGTCAGTATTGATAACGATAAACTCCACATCCTTGACTTTCGAATTGACCATGTGATTGACGGCATTTCTTCCAGAGCCGCCAACGCCAATGACTTTTATTCTTGCAAAAGCTTCAATATCTGCTGAAATTTGGGGCATATATTTTATATTCTAATGGGATAACTAAATTAGTGTTGATTTTTTGCGCGGTAATGATTAAATCACTTGCTTAAAAAACACCTTCCAAATTCGTCCTTTATGGCAAATATAACAAAACTTTTCAAAAAGAAAAGGGTTGACAGCTAACCCATTCGTTATCTAATCTAAATGACAATTGTAGCTAAAAATCTTAATATAATACGGAAATTCATTTAGGGAAGAAACTGTTTGATCCATTTGATGATATTGCTTCTTGTGTTTCTAGCCGCTTTAAGCCCTATTGACTCTCCGTCGCCGCCGTTTAAGGCGATTATGCAAAGTCCGTAAGCAACGGCCCAAGTCGCGTCTCTGATCTCGCTTTTACCTTTCAAACTAAAATTTACGGATGCGATTTTTGACGGCAGTTTAAGAGTGAATTTGGCGAATTCCTCTATATCGCCAAGGCCAGAGCCTCCACCAGTGATGATAATGCCCGCTGGCAAAAGTCCGCTTCGCCCGATTTTCTTTAAATGTGATTCTATCAACTCGAAAATATCTGTCAGTCTTGCTCCTATAATGTCGCCAAGTTTCTTTTTTGAGTAACTCGATCCATTTAAGAGTCCCGTTTTTATTTCCTCCGCTTCTTCAATAGCAATCTTCAGGCCAAGGGCGATATCGTTCGTAATGTCATTTGAGCCGATAGGAAAAACTTCCAGAGAAACTGGTATATTATTTTCAAAAACAACTATAGAGACCGTTTCAGCGCCGATATTTGCCAGAACAGAGCCCGCTATTTTTTGGAGCTTATTTAAAGTAACCAAGCTAGCCGCGATAGGAGAGGCGACCACGTCCTCAACTTCAACGCCCGCCTCTTCCACCGCTTCTATAAGATCGTTTAAGTGCTGTTCAAGCGATGTAATTATTAGAGCCTTGGCTTCTAGCTTCACACCTTTCATTCCTTCCGGTCTGCCAAGCACGGTCATGCCGTCTATCCTAAACTGAATCGGCACGGTGTGAATTATTTTTCTGTTAATAATGAGCGATTTTGGCATTTCTTGCTCACATGTATTTATGACTGATTCCACGTCAAGTTCGGTCACTTCTGAATCAGCCCGAGTGATGACCGTAGAACCGCTTGAGATAAAGCCCGAAAGGCTTATTCCTCCCACAGAAATGTAAGCTTTTCTGATTCTTATGCCCGAAGATTTTTCGGCCTGCCTAATGGCGTATCTTAAACTCTTTATTGTGTCTTGCTTATTTAATATGTAGCCATGTCGAAGACCGCGGGATTCGGCAAATCCCACTCCAAGAACTTTCGGCTGAAGTCTTTCCTTGCTTGTCAGAGCCTCGGCCACCAGTACTTTTATCTGGTATGTGCCAATGTCAATACCTACGGCTATTTTTTGTGCCATCAATAAAATGTTAGCGGCTAAAATAAATTAATCGCTATAAATTTAAAGGAAATCTAAATGCCAAAAATTTTTCGGGTATGTAGTTCCTTGCTCTCCATTTTACTACTGTGGCGCAAACCTTTCAAATGATAAAGTCCGTGGATAAACAAAAAGGCCGTCAAGTTATCATACAATCGGCCGTAAGTCTTCGCCTTCTTTCTGATAGCACGCGGACACAAAAAAATTTCTCCAAAGTCACTTTCTATTGAAAAACTTAAAATATCAGTCGAGCAGGCCTTATTTCTATATTTTTTGTTTAATTTTAAGATCTGAATTGGCGTAAGAAATACAACGCTAAGTTCGTACTTTTTGCCCAGAACCGCATTTTTTATTTTTTCAAAATTTATGTCGGGGACTTTGCCGCTAGTCTGGTTTTTAATATCTACTGATGGAAAATTCACGAATTATCTGCGCCCCACTTTCTCGGGCATTTTACCGAGCTTTATTAATCTTTCAATCTCTACTTTTTTTAGATGAGCCTTAATAGCCCTTTTCTTTTTCGTGTAGGGTGAGGCGTCCCGTTTTCGATAGCGGATTTTTCTCATTCGATATATGATGCCCGCACCCTGAACGCGCTTAGTAAACCTCCTTACAAGATTTAAAGTGCTTTCGTTTGGATTTTTTTCTACCTCAACATTAATCATATTTGTAAGAGAGCATTCTAACATGTTCTAGTAATCAAGCAAGTTCGGTCCTAGACGAGTCCAACAATCAATGCTTCCTTGTCAATCTCAGGGTCAATCTTGATAAGGAAGGGAACAAACAAGTCTCGGGCAATTTAATGACATACTTGGCGATTTAGGCACAAAAAAATTACAAACAGACACAAATTTCCTTCTATCTAGCTAGACTTAATGACTATTGCAAAAAATAATTTCAAAGAATATAAATCAAAATTATTGCGTAAATAAAATCAAAATAGCTAAATACCTCATTAAAATCAAAGTAACTACATCCCTCATTAAAATTAAAATAGCCGCATAAATAGCTACTTACCCCAATAAAATCAAAATAGCCACATACCTCAATAAAATCAAAATAGCTACAGCTCTCATTAAAATTAAAATAGTCACATGAATAGCTACTTACATCAGAATGTCCCCATACTCTTCCATCGCGCTATAGCGCGATGGAAGAGTATGGGCAAAT
>CAYJVZ010000035.1:0-5791 GCA_964373765.1 uncultured Candidatus Saccharibacteria bacterium
GGCTGGTGTGGGTAAAGCATAACAATAATACCGACGTAGCAATAACCGACCTTTGAGAGTGAGGACTTAAAATATTTAAACCAAAAATGACCGCTAAATTACTAGCAAATCACTTTTACGCTATTACGACGAGTTTAACAAAATGCACACGAGTTAATTCAATAGCCTATTCAAATGCCCGATGATAACTTTCGACCTCTCTGTCCATGAATATTTCAACACCCGATTTTGAGAATTCTTCCCCTTCTCTAGAGCTTCGTCTGGATTTTCCAGTACTTCAGTTATAATTTTTCCAAAGGACGCTGGATTATCTGGTTCTGCAAAATAGACACACTCCTCGTCAACAATTTCTCGAATCGAAGGTATGTCGGAAGCCACTATTGGAGTCCCAGAAGCCATGTACTCAAAAAGCTTCATCGGCGAGGTGTAATATAGTGAGACTTTTTGTAGGCCGGTATTTGGTAAAACTAGTATATCCGCAGCCTTCATCCACAAGACTATCTCCTCCCTCGAAACATGAGGAATGAAATTAATGGAACTATTCAGGGATACTGGGTATTTTTCTTTAAAAAATAGAATGTCTTCATGAGACCCGCCAACTATGTAGATAGCAACTAAGCCAGAAATAGCATTGATAGAATTTATCAATGTATCAACTCCTTTCCACCCAATCAGAGCACCAGTGTAGACAACGGTTTTGTCATTTTCGCTTATGTTGATCTTCCGTCTAGCTATACGTCTATCCATAGGGGTCGAAAAAATATCGATGTCAGTGCCGTTTGGCCAATACACAATTTTATCATTATCAAAACCGTAGTCCTTCAGTATTTTATCTTTCTTCCACATTGTCTGAACAGAAAATCCTAAAGATTTTTTCATAACTCTCTTGTACATGAAATTACGCCCAGGAAAATGGTGAATATCATAATATATCGGCAAACCTAAAATACTTAAAAAGAAAAGTGGTATGTAGTCGTGAGAAAAATAAACAATATTCTTGCTCCCATAAAAGACCCGACAATAAAATGCTGAAACTATCGAAAATGAAATCATCTGAAAAAGAAAGAGTGTGCGGTCTAATCGATGCCACATACCAAGTGACAGCATGTCTACGGTGGGGATTTTAGTTATTTTAAAACGTTTCTTAATTCCATATTCAGAAAAAATGTTTTTTGCCTTTCTCCAAAGCAACGGAATTATGAGTGTGATTTCTGCTCCTACAAGGGCAAACGCCTCACATATTTTAACTGTTGCGAGTCCATGGGCCTTCTCAGTCGGCAACCGAGTATTAGCCACATAGACTATATGGATTGAATCTTGCTTCATTTCACTGCAAAGACATAGTAACCTGATGTAGTTGTTCTGGTCTCGGTTTTAAAAAACTTATCTAGAAAATTCGAAATAATATCGAGGAAAGGTCTCATTTTGTGCTGAAACGGGATAAAGAAAAAAAGCGCTTTAAAATAGCCACCCCTTTTTTTAATTTCAACTTTTGCGAAATCTTTGAACAAAAAAAGTAGTGTATCATCGAAAAACCGCCAGTAATCCGCATAATGCCCTTTACGAGCATGGTATGGATAGATTGATGGAACATGAACAAATATCTTGCCACCTTCAGCCAGCACTCTTTTAAGTTCACCGACAGCGCGCACTGGATCTTTTACATGCTCAAGAACACTGTGGCAAATTATCGCGTCGACTGAGGCATCAGCAAGCGGAATTGCGTGTATGTCTCCGATGATGTCTGCACCAGAATTTGGATCATTATCCATAGTCATATAGTGAGCATTACAAAACAGATCTTTATACTTAGCCAACCACTTTTGAAATCTTTCGCCCCCTCCAATATCGACAACTTTTCCAACCTTGCTAATTTCCAGCATTTTTTCGTCTATAAAATCTTGATGTGGTTCTTTCATATTTTATTTATAAATAAATTTTTTAACGCGACCACTAACGATGAGAGCGAATGGTTCTCGAATACGTAGTCCTTTTCGACTTTTACAATCTCATCTTTCTTCTCTTTCGTCGCACTACTGATCTCCTCCAAGACACGAGCTAAATCATCAGCGTCACCCTCTGCAAACATGCATTCTTTTGGAATCATATCAATAAATGCTTCGCTAGAAGCAACCGATATAGAACCACACAAAGCTGCTTCCAAAACAGTTTTATCATAGTTGCCTTTTGGAGTTAAATTTACTGTTACCAAACTATCTCTATAAACACTTGGTGCCTCGAAATTGCTGACAGGGCCCATAAACGCTAGATTGAGGTCATTTTCCTCAGACAAATTTACTATGGATTCATAATACTCGTTCTCTCCTCTGCCTGGACTACCATAAATCTTAGCACCAAAATCGATTCCTTTTCGCTTCAGAATGATTAACGCGCGCACGAAAATATCAACATTTTTGACTGGAGAAATTCTACCGAGAAACAAAATATCCTTATGGGTTCCACCGTACTCTTCATTAAAAATGTTAGTGTCTATTCCGGCTGGCATCCTAACAGATTTCGATGTACCGGAGGTCGCTGCATACAGGGAAGTGTGGCAAGTCCTATTTGCTAAACCCATCGCAATTTTAGTAAAAATATTTCCGTGCGTGTGGTTATACCAAAATATTACTTTCTTCCCTGTCATCCTCCAAAATAATCCCGCAAGCAGAATATACTCCTGATTCATGTGCACAAAAACGTTATCGTATGTCCCTCGTAAACTCCACAATAATTTGTAGAAACGAATTGCGTAAACAATTTTTGACACTGCACTATTCTCTTTGCCCAAGGAATAAACAGAGATCTCCTCTGGTAAATCAGTCTTACCCTTGGAAAGACAGATGGCTGACATCGGAACTCCGACTGTATGGAAGGCCTTTAGCCATCCATGAAAAAAGCCCAAAATCCCGTCGCCTTTATCTATTTTTTGAGTTATTACGAGAAGTTTTTCCATATATGGCTTTTACCTTACCTTGGTCTTTACCAGACATCTTAAGAAGATGGAGGTTCTTGATCTCGATCGCATCTATAAGCTTCACCCCATACTTGTTGGCTTTTTCAATTTCCCTGTACATTTGGGCGAATGCGGCAAAATCTTTAATAAAACAATTTCCACCCGCCCCACGACCAGATTTGTGCACCGGGGAGAGGTGAGTTGCTCCTACACGTGAATCTGCTCCGAGAGCCTTTTCGATTATGCTCCAGTCTAACTTCAATTTCATTGAAAAGTCGTACAAGAGATTGACGTACACAACTTTCATATAGAACCAAGTGTTGCCCGCATATTTTACAAACTCTGCATTATCACTCGACATTATCTCGTTGTACGGCGCTTTTGGTAAAACATCCAAAACAGTCTTTGCTTTTTTTCTGAACAGAGGAGTATCTTTAGGAATTCCTACAATGTTTCTATCGGGATGTGCGGCATCATATTTTGCTGTAACCTCCGTAAGAAATTCCGGCGAATGAAAAACATATATATTTTTATTATGTTTCTGGATGGACCTCGTCGTCCCTGGCAAAATTGTGGATTTTATTACAGCTATTTTGCCTTTCCCAACAAGCTTCACAACTTCTCTTATGATAGAGTCATCAAACTTTCCAGCCGTCGTAGGTGTAGGCACTGCCATAAAAACTATATCGCAGTCTTTCATTTTCTCTTTATTTTTTATATACGGTTCCTCATTTGCATAGCGGACAATCTCGTAACCGCGCCGCTTAAAATCCGCGGAATAGCTAGATCCCACGAAACCTTGTCCTATAAAGCCCAAAAGAGGTTTCTTACTCTTTCGTTTTATTTTCCTGATTGGTCCGTCGTTTTTCATATAATCGCTCAAATGTTTGCCTGAAGGCCTCCAAATAATCTTCTTTTTTACTATACTTTAATAGGACGCTGTTAGGGGCAAATTTGTTGCTTTTATCAATATTTTCGAGAATTGCCTGTGTAAAACAGTCTATATGTCCCCATGGTCGCACACCTTTACGTGAGAATTGTTGAATTCATGGCCCACACCGCCAACATCACTCGTCACCACGGGAAGACCCGCATGTATCGCCTCAAGGATAGATATCCCGTACCCTTCAAATAAAGAGGTGTTCAGGTAGGCGTCAGCTTTCTTGAGATATGAATAAATGTTTTCCCTCCATCCAAGAAAAACTACTGACCCACCGATTCCTGAGATCTCAACATGCTTCTCCAGATTTTCTCTTTGAGGTCCATCTCCTAAAATCACAAAACCAGTCTTAGGATGACTTCTTAATATATCTTTAAAAACCGATATTGCAAATGCTAAGTTTTGACAGGCGGGAAGCAGTGATGATTGTTTTCTGAAATCCAGGTAATCCCTTTGGTTGGGTCCCATTGTCGACTGGGGCAGAAAATATTGGAAGAACGTCAATTTTATCACTCGATACGCCCAATTCTCGAGTAATCGACTCCAGAATTCTTTCTGAGACCACACGGACTCTAGTAGCGGAATTCAAAAATCTTTTGGCCATTAATACTCGAATACGATTTTTTATTGAATGTTTAGAAAATTATGGATGGAAATATGAAATCAGACGCAATTATTCCAGCCTTTAGAGATCCGAAAATTTTGCTAAGACCAGTCATAATCAAAGGATTTAAAATCGGCAAAAATGCCGGAGAGTCTTGATATTCATAGAGATTAATGTCTCCCACTATGAAATCGCCTGAAAATGCCGACGCCGCTCTTTGAGCGTAGTAGCCTTCCAAAAAATTACCTCGAACAGGTGACGGAAAATAAGTTCTGCCTTCGGATCGGGCTATATTTTCCAAAACAAAATGCTTAGTTCCGTATATAAGGCTAATTAATATTAGAACAAAAAAAACTAAGTAATGCCGCCTTATGAAAGAAATGATTGTAGACATAAATATTTATTCGGGAGAGCTAAAGCCTATTGAATTTCAAAAACATTAACAAATATGACCTTTTTGTAAATAAAGAAGCTCATAATCGCAATCAGGCCCCCAGCCACAATTTGAGCAAAAATGTACCAAAGACCAGCATATTCCACAAAAACATATACAAAAAATGTGTTTACGAATATGTTTATGACGGATAAAGCGATGTGCATACCAAGCTGTTTTGTCATTATCCTCGCGCTGGTTAGACGATTGCTGAATGTCCAAAATTTCTGAAGCATAAAGCTTACCGCTATAGCGATTGCGCCGGCGAAAAATGTGGAGATCAGATAATATATGCCAATGATGTCGGTAAAAACGTAAAGGAGAACAAGATCGGTGCTAGCGGCGATGCCGCCGGAAAGCAGATACCGGAAAATAATGGAGTATTTCCGAATAATGATAATTAGATTAGTCAGAAGTGTCTTTATATTAGTATTACTATTTTTTGAGTTCTCTTCCATTATTGGAGTATTCTATCAAAAGATTTTTTAAATTCCTCTGAGTAACTTTTCTTATCTTTGTAACAAAGTTTTATACTCGCTCTATTATCCTTTTCTAAAGCTGAAATAACAGATTTAAGATAACAATTTTTATCATTCATTGAACAAATATGAGAATTTTTTAATTCATATCCCATAACACCGACATCACTACTTACAATTGGAAGGCCAGACAAAGCTGCTTCAACTAAAGATATTCCGTATCCCTCGTATAGGGAAGTGTTCAAATATAAATCAGCGGACTTATAATAGGCGCTTGGATTATCCACCCATCCCTCAAATTTAACATTTGGGGACACTCCCATTTTGGCGGCTCTATTTTCTAAATTTTGCCTTAATTCTCCATCGCCAAGGATTACAAAGC
>CAYJVZ010000036.1:0-5790 GCA_964373765.1 uncultured Candidatus Saccharibacteria bacterium
AGGATAACTGGCTTTGCTCTTTTTGCGGCGTCTTGAAAAGCCTGGGAAGCGGCGATTTTGTAGGCAATCTCTGAAGAGTCCACGTCGTGATAAGAGCCGAATGTAAGTTCGCAGGAAATATTAGTCATTTTATAGCCGGCCAATATTCCTCTGTCCATAGCTTCGTGAACGCCCTTTTCAACAGCGGGAATAAACTCCTGCGGAATAACGCCGCCTTTAATTGAATCCACGAATTCGAAATCTTCGTATCTTTTAACATTTTTCTTTTTCTTGGCGCCCTCTTCAAGCGGTTGAAGAGGTTTTATATTTATCCGAACATGACCATATTGGCCTTTTCCGCCGGACTGCTTAATGTATTTATTTTCAGCTTCAGCGGTGCCTTGAATAGTTTCTTTATATGCCACTTGAGGCTTGCCAACATTTGCTTCAACATTAAATTCTCTTTTCATCCTGTCCACAATAATTTCAAGGTGAAGTTCTCCCATGCCCATAATAACTGTTTCACCCGTCTCTTCGTCGCCTCTAACTTTAAATGTGGGATCTTCATCGGCTAATCTCTTTAGAGCAAATCCCATTTTTTCCTGATCGGCTTTCGTTTTCGGTTCTATACGCAATGAAATAACAGGATCCGGAAAAACTATTTTATCTAAAATGATGGGTTTTTCTTGATCGCAAAAAGTGTGAGAGGTTTTGGCATTTTTTAATCCGACGGCGGCCGCTATTTCTCCAGAATAGACTTTTTTTACTTCTTCGCGCTTATTGGCTTGAAGGCGGACTATTCTTCCGAGCCGTTCCTTATCTCCCGTGGTGGAATTGTATATATATGAACCCGCTTCAATTGTTCCGGAGTAAACTCTAAAGAAAGTTAATTGGCCGACAAATGGATCTGACTGGAGTTTAAAGGCAAGAGCGGCAAAAGGTTCTTCATCTGAAGCTTTTCTTGTGATTTCCCCTCCTGTTTTTGGATCTATGCCTTTTACTGGAGGAATATCAAGCGGCGAGGGCAGATAATCTACCACCGCGTCTAAAACAAGCTGAACGCCCTTATTTTTTAAAGCCGAACCGGTAAAGACTGGGAATAATCTGTTTTCAATAGTGGCTTTTCTTATGACCATCTTCAAATCATCGACGCTTATTTCTTTTCCCTCAAGATAATCACTCATAAGGCGGTCGTCGTTTTCTAAAACTTTTTCCACAAGCTCGCGTCTGTATTTTTCGGCATCTTTGATATGACTTTCAGGGATTTTGGCTTGGCGGACAGTATCGCCCATATTGCCCTCAAAAAAATAGGCCTTCATAGTCAAAAGATCAATGACTGCTTCAAATTTTTCTTCCTCGCCTATCGGTATTTGCATCCGAACAGCTTCTTTGGTCAATCTTTCCAAAATTGATTGAAATGATTTCTCAAAATTTCCGCCCATTCTGTCCAATTTGTTAATGAAACAAACTCTCGGCACATGATATTTGTCGGCCTGCCGCCAAACTGTTTCAGATTGGGGTTCCACTCCGGCCACCCCGTCAAAAACCACTACCCCTCCGTCCAGAACCTTTAAAGATCTCTCGACTTCAGCCGTAAAATCAACGTGGCCGGGCGTGTCTATAATATTAAAACGATGCTTATGGCTTTGATCGCCACCCGCGTAGGAAGGATTCCAAAAGCAGGTTATGGCCGCCGCCGTTATTGTAATTCCTCTTTCCTTTTCCTGTTCCATCCAGTCCGTTATAGTTTCGCCCTCATGAACCTCGCCTATTTTATGAGAAACTCCGGTGTAAAAAAGGATTCGCTCGGATGTCGTGGTTTTTCCGGCGTCAATGTGGGCAATAATTCCAAAATTTCTGACTTTTTCTAATGGATAATCTCTTTGCATAAATTATAAACAGCGGTTTATGAATAAAATAAAAAAACAATATAAAAATAGGCTTTAATTACCAAGCAAAATGAGCGAAAGCCTTATTGGCTTCGGCCATTTTATGAACATTTTCTTTTTTTCTTACCGCATCGCCGTCATTTTTTGAAGCCGATATAAGTTCATTAGCAAGTTTTATATGCATGGGTTTTCCCTTTTTTGCTCGAGAGGCTTCTATAATCCAGCGCATTGAAAGAGTATTTTTCCGCTCTGGTCTGACTTCAACTGGCACCTGATAATTGGCCCCGCCCACTCGACGCGATCTGACTTCCATGTTTGGACTGGTATTTCTTATGGCCGCGTCAAGAATTTCAAGAGCGTTTTCCACTTTAGCTTGTTTTTTTATTTCTTCCATAGATTGATAGACGATTTTTCTGGCGGCATTTTTTTTGCCGCTTTTCATCAAATAGTTGATTAATTTGGAAACTCGTTCTGATTGGTACACAAAATCAGGTTTAATTCTTTTTTTATTTTTTACTTTTCGCCTCATTATTTTAATTATATAGGATTACTTTAATTTTTTTCCGTACTGACTTCTGCCTTTCTTCCTGTTTTCAACACCGCTAGCGTCGAGAACTCCGCGAACTATGGTATAGCGAATACCGACATCTTTGACGCGGCCGCCTCTTAACAAAACAACGGAGTGTTCCTGAAGTGAGTGTCCAATGCCGGGGATGTAAGCTGATACTTCCATGCCGTTGGTTAGCCTTACTCTGGCAATTTTTCTTATGGCGGAATTTGGTTTTTTGGGAGTTTTTGTAGTCACTTTGACGCAAACGCCTCTTTTGAAAGGGGAATTATAAAAACGCGGCCTATTTTTTATGGCGTTAAAACCTTTCATCAAAGCAATAGCTTTTGGCTTTGATTTGATTTTCTTTCTCTTTCTTCTTATTAATTGATTTATTGTCGGCACTTTAAAATAAGTCCTTAAAAGCTAAAAAGGGTCAGGCGACACTGTAGCATGAGATGTTCAAAAAAACAAATGCAAAGATAATTCCTAAAAAATTATCCAAGGCCGGTTAAAAACGAGAAAATAATGTAGATAATCGGAGTTAGAAATTGCCAAAGAAAATATATAAATATAAAGATGAAGATAAGCCAATAGCGCTGCATGAATTCGGCGACTTTATTGGCTGATAGAGGCAAGAAAGAAAAAAATATTTTTGATCCGTCAAGAGGCGGAATGGGTATTAAATTAAAAAGAGCTAAAACAATATTGATTACCACAATAGCCCCAAAAAATACTGCCAGCGACTGGTTGCCGATAAAGTCAATTAGGCCAAACCTAATAATCAAGCCAAATACAACGGCTATTAAAATGTTAGTAAGAGGCCCCGCGGCCGCCACCATAGCTTCTCCCCACTTTTGATTTCTCAAATTGTAGGGATTATAAGGAACTGGTTTTGCCCAGCCGAATGTAATACCGGCAAAGCTGGTTATTATAGGCACTAAAACAGACCCAATCGGGTCAATGTGTTTTATTGGATTTAGAGTAAGTCTGCCAGCGTATTTAGCCGTAGGATCTCCAAGGTAAAGGGCCATATAGCCGTGGGCTAATTCATGCAATACGACGGAGAGGATTAAAATTATGAATGAAAATATCTGCGTAATTTCCATAAACTTGCTTGATAAATATAACTAATATGATAGCATTCTGTCACTAAGAAATAAAAATGGCAAAGAAATGTCCAGTATTGAATAAAGGATCAATCAGGGGCGGTGGATATTCCAACCGCACTCGCGCAACCCAATTCAACCCGACGGGCATGAAAACTAAATATCCCAATCTCCAAAAAAAGAAAATTTACATACCTGAATTAAAAAAACACATCATCGTCCGCCTCTCGGCCCGCGGCATAAAAACTATTAACAAAAACGGCGCTTATAAAACTCTAAAACAAGCGGGCTTAATCTAAATTATTTTTTGACTGTTAATTCGACACCGTCGGTCTTGAAAATTATTGTGCCGCTCTCGTAGGTCTTTAAAATTTCAGCGTTCATTTCTTCAAGCGTTTTAATCACATCAGGATGCGGATGGCCGTATGAATTATTTTTGCCTGCTGAAATGATGGCGTAAATCGGCCTAACGGCGGCCACAAAACTATTTTCAGAAGAAGTTTTTGAGCCGTGGTGCCCCACTTTCAAAACTTCGCTTTTAATTTTTTTGCCGTCTAGAAAAGCTAAATACTTCTCTACGCTTTTTGGAGAATCGCCAGTAAGCAGGAAATCCATCTCGCCATAACTTAATAAAGCCACAATTGATGAGAGATTTGATTCAACGTCCGTAAGTTGTCTGTCGGGAAAAAGAATTTCTAACGAGACGCCTTTGCCAAGATCAATCACTATTCCTCTTTTAGCTTTATAATAATTAGCTTCTTTGGCAATTATATTTTGACGTATGGCTTCTTGGTAAGATGAATCCGATTTAGCGCCCGAATCCATAAAATTAGAAACTCTGTAGCGATCCATGACTTCTGGTATTCCGCCAATATGATCAGCGTCAGAGTGCGTCGCAATCACTAGATCAATGCTTTTATCGTAAAATGGCATAACCTTGCCAAGTTCTCTTAAAACCGCCTTGCCTTTGCCGCCGTCTATCAAAACTTGATTGCCATTCGGCCCTTCGATAAAAATAGCATCGCCCTGACCGACATCTAAAAAAGCCACCTTAAGGATATGGCCTTTTTGACCAAAAATGGCGCTCCATAAGAAGAAATTTAAAACCAAGAAAACGACCACAATAAAGAAGGCTAGTTTCTTTTGTTTACTCACTAATAAATTATATAATAGAAGCCATTACAATTTAAATAAAATAATATGAAAAAATTTGAAGAGCAAAAATTCAACATTCCAAAACTAAAGGGTATTTCAGAAAAAACAATTGAGGAGCACTTGAAGCTTTACGCCGGGTATGTAAAGCACGCGAATCTTATTTTAGAAAAAATAGAGGATTACGAAAAAGAGCCAGAGAGGCACGCTTACGCGTTGGGAGAAATTCAGAGACGGTTTTCTTTTGAGTTTGACGGCATGCGTAACCACGAATACTACTTCCAGTCGCTTGAAGGCGGACCCGAATCACTTTCAGCAAAAAGTGAACTGGCTGAAATGATTGCTCAAGAATGGGGTTCATTTGAGGCGTGGCAAAATCGTTTCAAAGCCATAGCTCTTACCCGCGGAATCGGTTGGGCTATCCTTTATTACGACCAAAAAACAAAACGGCTTTTAAACACATGGAGCGATGAACAGCATTTGGGACACCTGGCCTCTCTTCAATGGATTTTTGGCGTGGATATGTGGGAACACGCATTTGTCATGGATTACCTGCCTTCCGGCAAAAAGCAATATATTGAAGATTTCTTTTCAAATGTTAATTGGCGCGTTATTGAAAAAAATTTTAAACAGTAATTAAAAAATAGAGCGCGGTAAGTTTTTCTTACGGCGCTCTTTTAGGTGTGCTTATTGTTTACTCTCAACGTATCTTTGTTTACGAGAGAAACTATGTCAAACGTATTGGCCAAATAAGGCCGTGGCAGTTTTTTTGGCTTCATTGCCCAGCGAAAGTGGAATAGCCCTTCTTTAGAGTCTGTCCCGTCAAAATAAATTTCTATGGGCAAACCTTCTCTGCCATTGATAACGGTTATTGTTCCTTGCACCATGACTATGGACTTTAGGGATCTTTGTTCATCAATTATTCCCTCTTGAAAAACAAAGCGGGTCGAATCTAGTCGGCCCTCGCGCATTGCGCGAAGCAGTAAACCTACCGCTTGACCGGTTATGACTTCCGGTAATTCAGGCATTTTAATCACCTCCGATCTTTTTTGCCTTTTTTACTATACTAACTCCACTCTAACATTAGATTTAATAATTGTCTAGTCTTAAACTT
>CAYJVZ010000037.1:0-5782 GCA_964373765.1 uncultured Candidatus Saccharibacteria bacterium
GTACCAAGAAGCCGGATGCACGAAAGATGCATTATCGGAAATGCTTATGGGACTTATCCAAGAGACAGGCACGTTGTTTAAGTCTCGAAGTGCAGAGTCGAATGAAGCACTGGTAGCGGTCATCAGAGAGATCGATCAAAAGTGGCACGCCATTGTGAACAGAGCTGGCGCCAATTTGAACCCTGACGGCTTTCGACTAGTGCTTCTCCTAAAAATCCCCTCGGTCAGAGAAATGCACCATTTAATCTGGCCAACAAAGGAGCTTCCTGCACGAGAAACCACCAAGGTCTGAAGTCAGTTCCATCACTTGGAGGAAGAACCTCCAAGTAGACCCCTACCACTTTATTCTGGTTAGGGGTTTTTAATTGAAAAGTTCTCACGCAGCTGCAGTGTCCAAAATAAGAATTTATGCTAAGATATCACTTATGGAACAAGAACAAATAAGAAGTAAAAAAAGTAATTTTTCAATTCCAATATCAATAATAATAGCGGGTGGGCTCGTGGCGGGAGCAATATATTTTTCTAAATCTAATCCCCCGCCTCCGCCAAATGAAGCGGCCGTGGTTAGCTCAAAGATAGTGGTAAAACCAGTTAGCCAAAAAGATCATATTTTAGGCAGTCCAAATTCAGCTTTTGTCCTAGTGGAATTCTCTGATACGGAATGCCCGTTTTGCAAGAGTTTTCACTCTACTTTAACTCGAGCATTAGATGAATATGGCAAATCGGGAAAGTTCGCTTGGGTTTATAGACATTTTCCTCTTGAACAACTTCATAAGCTGGCGCCACGCGAGGCGGAAGCTACTGAATGCGCCGCGGAATATTTGGGCAACGACGGATTTTGGAGCTATATAAATAAAATATATGAAGTTACGCCTTCAAATGACGGCTTGGACCCTAAAGAGCTTATGAATTTCGCGCGTGATCTTGGCGTAGATGAAAAACAGTTTGAGGAATGCTTAAATGGCGGAAGATATAAGGAATTTGTGAAAAGCCAATATGACGAAGCCATAACCGCGGGTGGCAGAGGCACGCCTTTTAATGTCGTTGTATTAAAAAAGCCATTGTCAAAAAACGAACAGCAAGACCTACTCGGCATTACGAACGATGCTTACGCATCCCTGTCACAAGGATCCATATTGCCGCCAGATTTATTCAGATTTGATGAAGAAGGAAAAATATTTACATTTAGCGGCGCTCTTCCTTATGAAATAATTAAAGCTATGATTGATTTTGTGATCAAATAGCTCTCTGTCTTTTGCTTTTATTGATAAGAGTTGAGAGGGCGCAGTACTGGCACTTCTTTTGGTCGCAAGTTTTATTCCAAAAAGAAAGATCCAATATCTCGGCTGAAGATTTAGAGATTAATTCGGAAAGTTTCTGAACCATCTCGTCTGATATAGCAATCTTCTCTTTATGGTATCTTCCCTTGGAGTCAGGTTCCACAAAATCGATCTCTCCAGAGACAATATTCAATTTTTTATTCTTATATCTATCCAAAAGAAGCTTGTAGAAAATTAATTGGCGCAAGTAGTCATCCTCTTTAAGTTTATTCGTTCCTAGAATTTGATTTCTAGTTTTAGGCCTGCCTGTTTTATAATCAACGACATTTACCTCACTTCCCTGCCCCAATTCAACTTTATCAAGCTTTCCCCTAAGCAGTAATTTAAGCTCCTTGCCTCTGTATTTTATGGCTAATAACACACCGCTAATATTAAATTCGCTCAATATGGCTCGCGGCCATTTATTTCTGTAGAAAGTCAGATAGCCACTCAATGCTTTTTTTCCCTTGCTCAATAATTGCCCGTAATTTTTTTCCGCGATATGCTTTCTTGACAAATAATCCTCAAATAAATTAAGGAGGACTTTCCCCTTCATCTCTTGATTTTTTTGGTAGTTATCAAAGAAAATCTTGAGAGTCTCGTGAATGGCCGTTCCATAAACTTGATTCATTGATTGGCTTTTTGGAATCCGTATGAGATTTAGAAAGAAATATTGCCAGGGACAGCGAAGATAATTGTTTAGAGCGGTGACTGTCAATCCCTGTTCCATAAATAATTGATTTAAATATTTCTTGTCATTTAGATCAACCAAAGGCTTTTGCGCCAGACGACTGTCCGCCATTTGCGGTGGATAGATTTTTTCGCTAATGCTGACGAACTTCAAATGCTTTTGGTCTATTTCCTCTAAAAACTGCGAGGGAGCGATTTGCGTATTTGCCTCATTATTGAGGCTTCTTGTGATTATGACCTCTTTCCTTGATCGCGTCATAGCTACATAAAATAATCGGCGCTCATCGTCATCTTTTTCATTATTTATATCCGCACTTTCCCCAGGAGTGCTGAAAAATGAGCCGTGGGCGCGATTATTTCCCCATTTTCCTCGATTAGCGTGAATGATGTAAACCACATCAAATTCAAGCCCTTTTGACTTGTGGGCGGTCATCAGATTTACTCTTCCTGAAATTGCGCCCATTGATTCTGATTTCAATCGCACCTTGTGAGTATCCAGGCGATCAAGAAATTCAAAAAAAGTGGAAAGTCTGGCACTTTTGTGCCTCTCTGCGGTTTTTTTGACCTCGTTAAGAAGCGCGTCATACATGGACAACTTTATAAGCGAATCATCCTTGGAGATTATGTGTGAGAGAAAGCCCGATTCCAATGCTATGTTTTCAAATGCGTCAATCAAACTCTCGTTTCTTGCTCTCTTGCTCCAGTCGTTGACCCAATTTGCAAACTTGATGAATTTATCTCTGTTTAGAATGCGAGCTTTTCTCAAAAACGTCTGGGATTCAATCATTACCGAAAGGGGTATTTTTGATTTATTAGATTCACTAATCAGACGATGAACGTCTATATTATTAAGTTTCAGGAAATCCACATATAATGCTTCTGCCAAAGCCTCATCACTCGACGGATTATCGGCCACTTTCAAAATAATCAAGAGTTTTCTTATGTCGTCATCCTCAATTGGGTCGCTCTCGGAGTGTAAGCTAAAAGCTAGTTCCGAGCCCTCAAAAAACCTCTTAAGCGACAGGGCGTCCTTATTGTTGCGGTAGATTATGGCGATCTCCTCGGGTCTCGTGCCTTTTTTGAGCTTAGATAAAATATCTTCTTTAATGAAGTTAAATTCGCTATTTAAATTGGCACACTCTGCTATGGTCAGCTTTAGGCGAGACTGATTGCCACTTGAAACAAGACGCGGTGCCATACTTAAATTAGTCTTATTTTTTAATATAAGAGAGTGCGAAGCGTCCAAAAGTTGCTGGCTTGATCTGTAATTTTTTGTCAGTTTAATTATCTTAGATCGCGGGTATTTTTTTTCAAAATACAGGAAATTTTCAAGAGACGCACCCTGAAAGCGAAAAATGGCCTGCTTTTCATCGCCTACGATAAATAGGTTGGGATTATTATGAAAACCCGATAAGAGATCGAGCAATCTATTTTGGGCATTATTGGCGTCCTGATGCTCGTCGGCCAGAATATATTGATATTCTTCTTGAAGAATTAAAAGTAGATCGTTTTTTTTTCTTAACTTCTTTACCACCTCCATTATCATGTCCTCAAAATCATACAGACGCTCCTTACGGAGTTTTTCTTGATAAGTCTTATAGATTTTTAGAAGTTCAAAATCATTCAGGATTGTCGTCTCGACTCTTTTGTATTTTCCTTTTATTTCTCCTTTCCATTGACCATGTTTGTAACGCAAATCTGGAATTTTTTTAAAGTCCCGCCATTTTGTATCAATAAGGCGCCCAAATTGCCCGACATCAATATCCTCCCTTTTTAATTCCTTTATGTGCTTAAGGCAGGAGCCTAAAAAGTAATATCGGTTTAACGGAGGTCGAAGCCTTTTAATGGCTGTCTCATCTATCACTTCCTCCATTATTCTAATCTGATCAAATTCCGTAATGTGCTGGGATCCAATGATCCGCGGAAATTCCTGCGGATAACGTTTTATCAATTCATTAGAAAAACTATGAAATGTGTGGATATGAAGGCGGTAGGCCAATGCTCCCATCAATTCAACAAGTTTCTGCCGCATGGCTCTGACGCCCGACTCGGTAAAAGTTAATGCCAGAATAGAGTCAGGCGAGGTATCCGTTTGTTTCAATATATTGGCAATTCGCAGTGTAAGAATAGATGTCTTACCTGTTCCTGGCCCAGCAATAACCATAACCGGCCCGTCAATGGTGTCCACCGCTTCGCGCTGCTTTGGATTGAGACGCTTATATTCATACTCAAACTCTTTGATGGACATGGCGGTTAGTATAACACGACTTTTCAAGCACTTGACAAATATTGAGTTTAGGTGTATGACAGTAGCCATAGTTCTTTGATAAAACTTGCGATTGGTCATAGCGAAAAGTCCCTAGACTATACTGGTATTCTTCGCTATGACTACACGGTAGTCCTCTAGTCTTGAAAATGAATATCTGCTTCTAAAAGAGGCGGACAAAATTGCCTATTAGGCAAAGAAAGGAAATATGTCAAAATACGGGCATAAGACTCATAATTGGTTTGAGGCGATCGTTAATAAGTTGGGTGGAGAAGAAGGTGCTGAGCGCTTTCTCCGCGGCGAACTCTCAGTTTGCGAACCGACCCGTTCGTGGCGCGAGGAAGATGGCGTCATCTACTTCTCGGTCGAGAGCGATGGAACGACCGGAGAGAACTGGATAGGACGGCTCGAGAGCAAAAGCTTCCGTGTGCCTAACTACGCCAGGCAGGTGCTCCGTTCGCCGCGCTTCAAGCCGACCTCCGGAGTGACGACCAAAGTCGCGGTTCTTCCGGGCTGTCTCTTCGAGGACAACGACCGAATCACGATGCAGATCCGCGCCGAGGGCGCCTTGCGCAAGCTGGCGGAGCCGAACGCCGAGATCGCTTGCCTCATCCGTGAGAAATTCTCGGACGTGGAAATCAAAGCGATGGGTCTGATCTGGATCGCTATCATGCACAAACCCATCAGCAACGATTCCGGTGGCGATCCGCGTTTGTTGCTCGCTAACTGTCACGGCGATGGTTGCTTGCTCAGCGCGTGCAGCGGCAGACCTGACTTCGGGTGGTTTCGTGACGGCGGGTTCGCGTTCGCCGTGTAGCCCCAGTAACAGAGCAAAGCTCGCTACGGGGCAGGCAGGTCAGTTCTCAACCCTAAGACCCTCGGGACTTCAGTCCCTTTGGACTTAGCCCTTAGCCCTGTTCCACTACCAGTATTTCTGGGTCGGAGCAGGGCTAATTTTTTTCATAAAATATATAGCTGGGTACAATGTTTCTCCGTCACTCAGACGTTGTGTACGAGACTACTCGTCCACACGATCTTCGCTAGGAGAAATGAAATCATACATAATATTTGTGGCAGTAGCTGAATATGTGGGCGGTCAAGGCTTTACGGTACCGAAGCCAGTATCCATGCATCGGGACTATCCGCGGCCACGGTTTCAGATAGAGTGGCGCATGGTTATACTTCGACCCTAAATCTATTTAGATTGGGTAAATAAAAAAAGAAGATACTTGGCGCGAGACATTGAGGCAATTCGATGCCAGATTCGATTCAGCCCTGAAATTACAGAGTGTGCAGAGGCAAAACCTCTGTATTTTACTACCCAGAGACTGATGCAAATACACACAATGGTCGCACGAAACAGAGTGTCCGAAACACATAAAACGTGCGCAATGCAATGAATACAATGAATACAAAGAGTGACACTGACCAACAATAGAATAGATGAACCAACAATACTAAAAATAACGATCGTGAGGATTAGTATTGTTGGTGTTTTTCTTAATGT
>CAYJVZ010000038.1:0-5590 GCA_964373765.1 uncultured Candidatus Saccharibacteria bacterium
CTTTTTTTTTTTGTTCGGCTTGACCTTTTATAATGCTGTTCATTTTTAGTGTTTCTCTCTCTTGAGCCACCTTAACGCTGGCCGCTTCTTCGCTAATATTGAAGCTGACTTCGGCAATGTCTGGCGTAGTTATGATCTCTCCTTTTCCGGAAACAATTATAGAATTAATCCGCGAAGGATCTTTACCGATATATTGGATAGACTTGAACACAAAAATACTTTTAGCCAATAAAAATAAAGAGGCCAGCGCTAAAACCGCCACAATGTATTTATATAAATGCTTGTTATTGCGTCCGCATAGAAATCCATGCCCATTCTCGCCTTTTGTTTCTTTTTCAGGATTCATATTTTGATATTACTATCTAAATTGATAAATTGCAAAATTACAATATCGCTAAAAATTGACTATAAATTTTAGATATTCGAGGCGGTAATGAGGTTTTCAAATAAAGCGGCCACGGTCATCGGCCCGACGCCTCCTGGCACTGGTGAAATGGCATTAACGATCTTGCTGACTTTTCCAAAATCGACATCGCCGACAATTTTCTTGCCTGAAATCTCTTCATTTAGCTTGGTCTTATTCAATAAATTTATGCCGACATCAATAACCGTCTGGCCCGCTTTAACATGAGCCTGGTTTATTAAATTAATAATTCCGGCGGCTGAAATTATGATATCGGCTTCTCTCGTGTAAGAGCTAAGATTTATAGTTTTGCTGTGGCAAAGTGTGACGGTGGCGTTGAAGTTCAACATAAGCAGAGCCGTTGGCTTGCCGACAAGCATTGATCGGCCTACTATAACGATATGTTTTCCGTCAACGCCAATGTTATAAAAATCAAGCAGATTTTTTATGCCTTTTGCCGTTGCCGGAACAAATCTCGGCCTACCTAAAGCTAAAAGCTTAAAATTTTCTGATGAAAGAGCGTCAACGTCTTTTTCGGGCAAAATCGCCTCCAGCAGTTTATTTTGATTCATTTTTTTCGGGATCGGCAATTGGATTATTATTCCATTGACAGTCTTATCTTTGTTTAAAACTTCTATATTTTTTAGAACATCACTCTCGCTTGAATGTTCATCTATTTTGCGGTGAATGACTTTAGCGCCAATTAACTCGCCGAATTTAATTTTCTCTTTTATGTATAAATTGGAAGCGTGATTGTCGCCAATTTGGAGAATGGCAAGTTTCGGCATCAGCTTGTCGCTCTTGATTTGACGATAAAGCCTTTCTTTAATTTTTGATTGGGCCTCTAGGCCATTAAGAATTATTGTCATGGTTTAATTTAATATTTTTAGTCGTGTGACCTCTAAGCAGTGTGTGAAGTATGGCCACAATGGCAATTCCTAAAGAAATCCCTCCGAGAACGTCAGAAAACCAGTGAGCGTGGAGATATATCCTGCTCCAACCTATAAGAATCATCATAATAAAAGCCAGAAATCCAACAATTATTTTTGCCGCATTTGACTGCCGGCTATTCCAAATATACATGACTATTAATGCAAAAAGAATGCCGGCAAAAAGACTATGCCCTGATGGAAAAGCAAACCCTTCGGCCAAAATAAGACTATCATCGGGTCTTGCCACTTGAAAAATTTCTTTCAATGCGTTTTTTAAAATCCAGCCGACAGAAAAAGACAAAAAAACTAGAGATGCGTTTTGCCAATCTTTTTTTATGGCGAAATAAAGAATGATTATAAGAGCGATCGTTCCTATTATAATTGTATTGGTTAAAGATGTTATAAAGGCGAAAAAATATACCGCGGAGCTATTCCATATTTCAAAAGTGTTATTAAAAAAAATATCGTCCACTCTTCTAAAAAACTCATCAGTAAATTGGCTGGCAATAAAACCAAATAGAAGCAAAGATATTAGGCCCGAGGCGGCCACCCATCTGTCCATAGTATTTTGCAGCCGTCCCGCTTTTTCAAGCTCGACATACTTGTAAAGAAAAAGAATGGATATAAATACTGAAAATATAAATGCCATAGCGTCTTATTTAGGACAACCAAAGGCTGTTATTTTACTAATTTACTAAACTCCTACCACAAAGCAAGAATAGCTCCAATGATAATGAGCGCCACTCCATTATAGCCCGCATTTATCAAAAAAAGCTTTTTATTTCTTCCTTCAAAAAGAAATGAGCCAAGGGCCGATGGCAATACAAAACCAAGCCAAGCTAGAAATCCAACCAACGCCCCGTCCAAAAGACTAATAACCCCCCTGTAGCCTATGAATATTTCAAGAACTAATGCCATTAGAATCGCTCCTATGAAAGTGCTGATGTAGGATCGGGTGGCGTCTGCTTTGGCTTTTTCCATTTCAGCCTCGCTTTTACCCATGGCCTTCATCCACTCTTTGCCAAAAGCCGCTTGAGAATACCAGATCGCGCCTATAACCATGATTACTATTGCCGCTACAAATATTGCCAAAAAATTAATGTCTGCTGTCATGTTATTTTATTAGTGATTAAAACCTATTATTAGACTAACCGAAGTAATTTAAAAATCAAGCTGCTGTGCTTTTTATTTTACTTCTCCCAAGATCGGTATTCCTATTCTTTTTCTATAATTTTCGCCTTTAAATAAATTAGTCTTGCGCCACAATTTAGTATTCCTGTCAGCTTCATTTCCAACTAGCCCCGCTTGGGTGTATTTCGAGTTCATGGCTTTAAGGCTGGAACCTAAAAAAACCGTGTGCTTGCCGTATTTCGCCGAAATGCTATCAACCGATTCATAAATTTTTAAAATAGCGCCACTATTTTCCGATTTTCCAAAAAGATCCAATTGGCCATCTCTATGATTATCAAGTTTTGATAAAGTAACGCCAGTGGCTCTATACAGCAGCCCTTTTTTGTACATTAAAGTAAAATTATCTTCAGCTATTTTGATAATTCCATTTGGCGTGGAAGTTCCAAGCGATAGCTTTGCTTCAAATCCTTTATATCGAAAATCTTGCGTCTTCAAAAAAAATGTCGCTTGATGAGTCGCAAGTTTATGCCTTCTTGCTTTGATGCAGGCATTTTCTATATTTTTTGATAATTGTGAAAATACATATTGTTGATCACTAGATGGCGGGGTAAAAGTTTTTGTTTTACTTATTGATTTATACGAGTGTTTTTCACCAATACAAAGGCTGTAAACAAACTCGCCATTTAACTCGCGCCAAATCTCCCAGTACGGCTTAGCTAGCTTTTCTTTAATCCAGACTTCCGATTTTTTAGCCAATTCCAAAGCTGTTTTTATATTAAAGCTATTTAAGTAGGCGCTGGTGTTAGGGCCGATTCCCCAAATTTTTTCAAGCGGCAGATTTTTCAGGAATTTCTCTATATCTCTTGACGGCAAAAAAGTCAGTCCGTCTGGCTTATTCCATTTTGAAGCGACTTTGGCTAAAACTTTGTTGGGGGCAAGACCGACCGAAAAAGTAATGCCCAATTCTTGTTGAAGATCGCTTTTAATTTTTGCGGCGATTTGGGGATATGACATCCTGCAAACCCGCCGAAAGCCGGTTAAATCGGCAAAGCACTCATCAATGCTATATTCCTCGATTTCCGGAGTATAACGCCGCACAATTTCATACATTCTTATAGAAAAAAATCCGTAGGTTTCGTAATCTGATGGCAGAATAATGGCCTTTGGGCAAATCTTTCTTATTTCGAAAATAGGCATTCCCCGCTTAACGCCCATGGCTTTAGCTTCATAAGTCATGGCGGAAGCGATACCCCTTTCAAGTCCAGTTACAACCGGTTTCCCCCGAAGATGCGGTTTGGAAGCCACTTCGCAGGCGGCGAAAAAAGCATCTCCATCAACATGAAGTATCGCTCTTGGATATGAAGATAGTCCGCCCCAGCTCATAATTTAAATTCGAAATCTAAATATCGAAATCAGAAATAACATCTAAATTCCAAATTTAAAATACTTATGATTTGGATATTAGATATTTTAATTTTTTCGTGCTTCGTATTTCGTGCTTGGTGCTTATATAGTAGTGTACTATCGTTCACCTTGTCAAGGTTTGGCCGCTTTCAACTTACTTGTACAAATTAGAGTGGGTATCTGGATCTGCAAATATAATAGAAAAGATTCCCTCGTAGCTCTGCTGCGGGGTAGTTGATTGATTAAATCAAATCAGTTATGTAAAGTTTTACAAACTTTGATATGGCATCGACTGTGGAATCTTTCAATCGGGGATTGCTCTCCGCCACCCATCTTGCGAAATTGTAAAGTTCTTGATTGTCAACTTTTAGCCATTTTTTGTTGTTATGGAGAAAGATCAACAGAGTTGTCACGGCAATGCGTTTATTGCCATTTTGAAATGGATGGTTTTTGATCATAAAATAGAAAAGTATGGAGGCTTTTTCAATTAGTCCTTTATATAAATAAATCTTGCCATACTTTTGAAATGGTGAAGCAAGACAGCTTTCCAATATATTCGGATTTCTGGTTTTAAATTCTGGAATTGGTTCATTCCAGCTCATCCATCTTTTAGCTAAAGAGTGAGCAATATACTCAACTTCAACCATAGTAATTTGCTTCATAGCTATTCTTTGCCGAGAAGACGCAGGGTTTCGCCATATTCGCTTACGGTTTTCTCTATAGCTTGATCTATTTCTTTTTTTCGTTCATCCGAAAGACTGGCGCCCAAAACGCGATTAATTTCATTTTTGGCGATGATATAGTTTCTTCCGACTTTATCCGCCTTGATTGTTCCAGATTTTATCTTTTTAAATACGGCAACTCGGCTAATACTAAGTATCTTAGCCGCCTCAACTGTAGAGAGATGCTTTTTAGCTTCATTTTCCATGGTTTTAATCTATATTATGTTAACTACGAAGTCAATAGTTAACGTATGTTAACTATTGACTTCAATACTTTCTAACTACAGCCTTTACAACCGCGGCGATTTGGGGATATGACATCCTGCAAACCCGCCGAAAGCCGGTTAAATCGGCAAAGCACTCATCAATGCTATATTCCTCGATTTCCGGAGTATAACGCCGCACAATTTCATACATTCTTATAGAAAAAAATCCGTAGGTTTCGTAATCTGATGGCAGAATAATGGCCTTTGGGCAAATCTTTCTTATTTCGAAAATAGGCATTCCCCGCTTAACGCCCATGGCTTTAGCTTCATAAGTCATGGCGGAAGCGATACCCCTTTCAAGTCCAGTTACAACCGGTTTCCCCCGAAGATGCGGTTTGGAAGCCACTTCGCAGGCGGCGAAAAAAGCATCTCCATCAACATGAAGTATCGCTCTTGGATATGAAGATAGTCCGCCCCAGCTCATAATTTAAATTCGAAATCTAAATATCGAAATCAGAAATAACATCTAAATTCCAAATTTAAAATACTTATGATTTGGATATTAGATATTTTAATTTTTTCGTGCTTCGTATTTCGTGCTTGGTGCTTATATAGTAGTGTACTATCGTTCACCTTGTCAAACAGATCCTGTGTATAAAAAAGACCTACTCTCCCTCGACTTCGCTCGGGATTTCGGATCCAGGATCCCCACCCAAAATAGACCTGACAATAGTGAGATATATTCTGGGTGGATCTTCAGAGACATTTTCGTTAAAACAAATTAATTATTTA
>CAYJVZ010000039.1:0-5342 GCA_964373765.1 uncultured Candidatus Saccharibacteria bacterium
AAACCGTCTGAACGATATACGGGCTTTTTGCTCAAGTTTTTTAATCTCTTGGTCGCAATTGCTGAACGAAGCTCGAACCTTGTTCGAGCAGATTGATTGATTCCCACCCCGCAGCACCGCCCGCCGCTAAAGCGGCGGCGCAAACCAAAGCCTTTTCTTTAATTTTTAAGATTGGCGGGTGGCATTTTTCTATAAAGGAAGCGCAAAAGCTTTTGGTTTGCAACTCCTAACGGAGAGCGGTGCCGCTCCCACCCTGCCGCGCCTTCGGCGCGGTCAGCAGTCGGCCAAAAATTCCTTCTCCAGACCCCCTTCTTTTTTGTCCGCCGGCTGAAAAGCCAAGCGAATTAAGAAAATATTACTATTACTTTGGGTTTATTCCTATATCTGGGCTGTTCGGAATAGCATCTGGGTCATTACAGGTTGGCTTGTAGTGGTTATACAAAGCCCGCTCAGCACCGTCGCGGTCGCTTTGTGCGTCAATTTCAGCAAAAGAAAAATGGGCTGTGTACTTGCGCAATCGTTCCGCTAGACATTCATTAGGTTCATTATCGAGATCAAGATGCTTTTTCAGCCTCTCGTCTAAGTCCTTTGCCTGTCCTACATAACGGACTTTGAGCGTACCGTCTTGTTGTTCGATTCCAATCTTGTATACCCCAGGCTTTGCAGGTGCGTAGCTTTGTACATTACTCTGTGTATAAGAGTAATATCCTTTCCAGTCTAATTTTATTGTTCTGTCTGACATTGTAACCTCCGTAAAAAAATTTAGTTTTATCGTAGTCGACACCCAACGATAACGACAGTATAGAACAAAAACTAGAACAAAGTCAAGTGTTCTTGACACTAGTCTGTGTAATCGGCTATACTTGAATGATGAAACAGCTTCACCCAATCCAACAAAAACTACTCAAGTTACTAGCGGACAATATTGATGAGCCACTAACTATACGCGAGATACAGGATAAGCTTAAGGTTTCTTCCACGAGTGTTGTGGCACATCATTTAGATCAGCTTGAAAAAAAAGGATATCTAAAACGGAATCCATACAATCCTCGTGATTTTCAAATATTGAAAAATGCTCCTGAAAAACAGATCGCTTTTTTAAATTTGTATGGGCTAGCTTACTGTGGACCAAGCGGAACAATACTAGACGATAATCCAATAGATCGTATCCCGATATCTACACGTTTACTTTCGTTCCCAGCGTCGGAGGGCTACCTAGTTAAAGCAAAGGGCGATTCTATGGCACCCAAAATTGTCGATGGTGATTTAGTTGTTGCAAAACGTGCTACTGATATAGAAAATGGTCGTATAGCAGTATGTATAAATGATGGAGAGGCTTTGATTAAACAAATTCAGAAAGAGAGTAAAGAAAATATTTTAATCTCCCTGAACCCCAATGTATCCCCTTTTCTTGCAGCTGATGATTTTAGAGTGATTGGGGAAGTGAAAGGGATTATTTCAAATAAAGTGTAGGCAGCATTATTGAAATATAAAAAAGCGCATGTATACTATAGTTAGCGATAATTATGAATCAAGAGATTAACTCACCATTTCGATACGCTGGAGGTAAGTTTTATGCTCGTAAACTCATCATTGAGCACATTCCTCAACACGCCTACTATGTAGAACCATTTGCTGGTGGTGCCTCAATTTTCTTTGCGAAAAATAAAGTTGATGGCAATTGGCTCAACGATATTGATAAGGACCTTATTAATTGTTTAGAGGTCATCCGTGATTATCCCGATAAACTTATTGAAAGGTTAAGTGGCGAGAAAGCGATGAAAGAAAGACATTCTTATTATAAGAATGAATATAAACCGAAAACAAAACTGGATCGTGCTGTCCGGTGGTTTTATGTAAACCGCACTTCCTATTCTGGAATTATGAATATGCAGAATTGTTACTGGGGGTACGGTGATAAATACAGCATGAGGCCAGAAAATTGGCCGAGAAATATTTTAAGAACTTCGGCAAAACTACAGAGTGTGAAATTAACTTCCTTTGATTTTGAGAAAGTCATAGAGGAAGTGCCAAATAACTCTTTTCTGTTTATTGACCCGCCATATTTCAACGCAGATCAAGGAAAATTTTATGTTCACTCATTCAAAAAAGACGACCACTTCCGTTTGAGTAAAATTCTCAAGAAACACAAAAAAAGATTTAAATTCTTACTTACTTATGACGATAGCCTTGAGATCAGAGAACTATACGATTGGGCACACGAAGTGCACGAAAGGGCGTGGAACTACACAATAAACCGAACAGACGATCAAAAAAATCACACTAATAAAAAAGGTGCTAGGTACAAAGGACACGAGCTGTTTATTGTAAATTACGATTCTGAAAAACAAAGACCTCTTTTCCCAGTGTCATCATTTGCCCACAAAATCCTTAAAGAGGCTTAAAGATTTTTCTATAGACACCCAACCGTTCATTGGCTGGGTTTTCTTGCTATCAAAACTAATCACAGGATAATTCGGGATAAAGCCGCAAGCTTTTTTATTTTTACACTTCGCACGAGTACAAACTACGCCGTTGTTGCTAATTTGAAGATCAGAAGCTTTGGCAACATACAAAGACCTAAAAGCAAAGTCTTTAAAACTCTCTTTCTTGTTAGATCCTATTTTCTGCAAAAATTTTTCCGCTTTTTGTGAAGGTCCCCATTCAAAATA
The DNA here is from genome assembly GCA_964373765.1 of uncultured Candidatus Saccharibacteria bacterium. Lineage (GTDB taxonomy): Bacteria > Patescibacteriota > Minisyncoccia > Phycocordibacterales > 01-FULL-45-15b > 01-FULL-45-15b. Next base: position 2,673 of record CAYJVZ010000039.1, read on the forward strand.
CCCGGTCTTTTTATCGGTTGTGTAGAATGCGTTGCCAATTGACGAGATAACTATGTCAAAATCTGCGGGTAGATATTGATCGTTGTGAATAGCTAAAACTTTCTCAGTCACGTCGAATTTAGGAGCCAATTCTTTTACTTTCGCCGGTCCCAAAGTACGACTTCGCATACACTTAACTCTTATCTCGCTGTGTCCGTCAGCGAATAGGCGATATCCCCCTTTTTTTGCAAGTTTACACTCAACCCTTATGTATTTTTTCGTTGGTTTATGAATAACCCGTACATCAACATCGTGAAAGCCAATTTGTGCGTTCATCATTGGCTTATCAACCTGCCACTCGTCGTTGGACAAAATTTCCTGCAAGGCCATCATCACAGAAAATTCAAAAGCCTTACCTCGAATCATTGGAACAACTTTTGGTTCATATAAAGTTTCCGCTAAGTACAAAACAGGGATGTTGTATTTTTCGCAGTATTCTTCAACCTTTTGTTCCCAGCTTTTCGGCATAGTTTTAGAAATCAACAAAGAAATCCCCGATTTTTAAATTTAATGCTTTACAGACTTTTTGGATATTTTCAAGAGTTATATTCTTTTCCGCCCGTTCAATCATGCCAATATAAGTTCTGTGGACTCCAGCGCGAGCAGCCAATTCCTCCTGAGATAAGTGTAATTTTATTCGCTCATCCCGGACTTTTTGCCCGAATTTGATCAGGACTTCTTTCTTCATGATTGATAACTATAGTATAGTGCTTGCTAACTTTAGTTCTACATACTATAGTTAGCGTATGGGAGTTGCAAACCAAAAGCTTTTTCGCTTCCTTTTAGAAAAATGCCACCCGCCAATCTTAAAAATTAAAGAAAAGGCTTTGGTTTGCGCCGCCGCTTTAGCGGCGGGCGGTGCTGCGGGGTGGGAATCAATCAATCTGCTCGAACAAGGTTCGAGCTTCGTTCAGAATCTTCGACCAAAAACAACTTGGCGATTTTGCGGCCAGGATTTTCCAGGAAGCTTCCCAGTTCCAGGCGATTTTTTTGTCCAGCAGGCGGCGGTTCGGCGTTGCGGAGCAACGCGCAAAATGAATGTTTTGTATTCCGATTTTTCCGGTGCCGCAGTAGCGGCACTAAGCAGCCAGTTTTTAATCCCACGCTTCGGGTTTGGAGCATAAACAAATGAAATATTTTCTGTATGCCCGAAAGTCTACCGAGGACGAAGAACGGCAGGTCATGAGCATTGAGGCGCAACTTGCGGAGTTGGCAGAGTTTGCCAAAAGAGAAAATATAGAAATTGCTGAAACTTTTGTCGAGAGCAAAAGTGCAAAGCAGCCAGGCCGGCCAATCTTTAATGACATGATGGCCAAGGTTTACGAAAGTAAAGAGCCAGTTGGACTGCTGGCCTGGCACCCCGATAGGTTGGCTAGAAACAGCATTGATGGAGGACAGATTATTTACAGCATAGACACGAGCAAGATTATTGCTTTGCGCTTTCCGACATTTTGGTTTGAGCCAACTCCGCAAGGTTTGTTTATGCTCCAAGTGGCCTTCGGCCAAAGCAAATATTACTCCGACAATTTGTCGGAGAATGTAAAACGTGGGATTAGACAAAAACTTAGGCGCGGCGAATGGCCCGGTAAAGCGCCGTTCGGCTACGTGAACAATCCTAAAACCCGAACTATTGAGCCGGATGCCGTGAAGGCCAGGATTGTGAAGAAAGCCTTTGCCGAATACGCCGACGGCAAACATTCGCTAGAAAGTTTGGGCCAGCGCCTGAGTTTTTGGAGCGTGGTGAGCCGCGGCGGAAAACCGATCAGCAAATCCGCCTTGCATAAAATGCTCAACAATCCGGTCTACATTGGAATTATCCGGCGCAACGGCGAAAGTTATGAGGGCGGTTTTCCGCCAATTGTTTCCCAGGCGACTTTTGAAGCGGCGCAAAATATCTTGAGCGACAGAGCCAAGCCGAGACATTCTAAACAGCGCCACGCTTTTCCGTTTACCGGAATGATGAAGTGCGGAGAATGTGGCGCGGCTATTACGGCGCAGTATGCTCACGGTAATGGCGGAAGATATATTTATTACCGCTGTACCAAACGGCTTGGCTCTTGCTCGCAAAGTTATTTGCGAGAAGAGCTTTTGTTGGACCAGCTACAGAAACTTATTTCAAAAGTCGCCATCAGCGAAGACTGGCAGATAAAGATGCTGGCGCAAATTGATGTATGGGGGAAGGAAACCACCCAGTCTTCGCTGAGCTTCGCCCAAAATCTTGATAAGCAAATCCAGCAAGCTGAATCCAAGCTAGACAGATTAGTTAATGCTTTTTTGGACGAGAGCATTGGAAAAGAAATTTATCTTGCCAAAAAAGATGAACTTATTAAAAATAAAGTGGATTTGCTTGCTAGAAAATCAGATTTTGGGCGCGAGGGAAACAATTGGATCGAACCATTGAAACAATGGGTTTTGGATGCTCACCACGCTGAAAAACTGGCTGCTTCAACCGAATTTGATGAAATCAAATCGTTTGTCGGAAAAATCGGAACGAACCGCCGCCTGCTGGACAAAAAAATCGCCTGGAACTGGGAAGCTTCCTGGAAAATCCTGGCCGCAAAATCGCCAAGTTGTTTTTGGTCGGGGTGCGCGGACTCGAACCGCGGATCTTCTGCTCCCAAAGCAGACGCC
>CAYJVZ010000040.1:0-5252 GCA_964373765.1 uncultured Candidatus Saccharibacteria bacterium
TCGGAAGTCGCAAATGGAAAAGGAGGGGTTTGGGGAGGAATTTTCCATTTGCTCCGCTGATTTCTTTTGGCGAAATTCGGGCGGGGGTTTCGGCGGGCTTATACGATTTCATCTATCTCTTTTGGCGTAGCGGGGTTAAAATTTTGCGCTCGCTCCCAATCAATTGGAATGACATTCTCAACTTCTCCGGTTTCTTCGTTTAATTCAATGACAGTGTCCTTGATTCTCCAACGCTTGTCAATCTTGAGCGTTGTTCTAAATAGTTCCGCCATCTCTTTATTCTTCTCCGCAACTTGTTGCAGGATACTCTTGATTTTCTCCTCCGTGAATTTACCAGAGTCTCTTAGATATTTATCAAAATTTCTTCCAGATATACCCTCAATTTTTTTCATCAAAAGATAACTTCCGTCACTTTCTTCTTTACCAGAAAGGAAACCCACCGGCTCCGCCGTTGGCAAGCCAGCTTTTTTAGCAGAAATAAGAATGGAGAATTCCTTTCGTGCTTCTTTCGCTTTACGGAGTTCAATTTTCTTCGCCACAATTTCCGTCCCATCAGTCATCTTGAATAACACGACTTCTTCGTCAGGATATTCTCCTTCACCCTTACTACCTTTTAATAATTCACCATGTTGTGTCAAAAACTCTTTCGGATTTTGCATAAATTCCGAAGGTAGTAATTTTGCGTATTCCTGTCGCACGCGAATAGTGTAATGTTCGGAATCAAGATTTACATTTCCCGACGGCTCATGATGTAATTGTTCTTGCAACCAATAGTGGCGTGCTACCGCTTGTTTTACCATCATGAAATAAAATTGTTCTTCGGGGTTGGTTGGTTTTGCAATGTGGCGAATTTTTCCAGTTTTCTCATCGATAATCAGTCCTTCTGCTGTATTTTCTGTTTTTGCATTATGTTCTATGTACTCAATGATTTCACTGCGAGCATTTTCAGGAATACCTTTGACACGACGATGAACGGATGGAGCCGAAAGCAATCTAATTCTCTGTTCAATATCTTCATCGCTAAAATCCATAACTCGCATAATTTGTTCTGGAATAGTGCCAGTATAGCCAGTGTCATAGAAAAGCGGATCAGCATCAGGACTGATTCCTTCCTGCTCCAAGAATTGTCGCTTAGTTTCTTGATTTATATTATCACGGAAGTAGCGAGGATAGACGGTATATTGAGGATGAATCTCTATTACTTCGCCCATCTCTTTTAATTTTTTTCTTCCCTTGAGTCCCAGCTTTCTACGACGAGCCACATCTTGAGAGCGTCTGCCAATATATGCATAAATACCATCACGACCTAAATACACCTCAAGAGGATTTCGTCCAGTTTCTCGCAAGTTATCAAATTCCTCATAGAGTTTGTCGTAAAGTGGAACATCAACCTCATGGATTTTAATATATCGCCTAAATCCTTCGGCTAAAATCCGGTCGAGTTCTCCGCTCAAATTTCCAATTTCTGAAAGCCGAGTAACATCACCCTCAACGCTTTGCACAAAGTATCTAGCAACGAATGAACGGATATTGTTGAGCAGTGGGGTCATTCTAACCGAGCTTGACTCTGGATTAAGCAAAGCCTGTTTATCATCATCTTTTATATTTGGGTTTGAGTTGATTTGTTCTAAAAAATTTTGATAAGCGATATTCACTTTCTCATTTGCTTCTGCAAGTAATGGAGAGATTTCTCCACTGTTAATTCCTAGCTCCTCTAAACTTTGACTATTTACTTTCCCAGCCATCAGCTCAGAAATTGCTGAAGCAATACGAATTTGTCGCCCACTAAAACGCCATGGATGATTTGCAAAAGGATCACTCTCGCTAAAGCCCTCATTTCCATGACTATATCCAGAATCATCTCCTTGCCAGTTTTCATCTTGCCCAAATTGCTTTTTGTGTTGTTCAACGATTTCCTTAGCTTTTATTAAAACACCTGGCACCCAAGACTGGTCCGCCCAATCTAACTGCTCGTTTTCTACTGCATTGACAAATTTTATCGCGACAGAATAATGTCCAATAGCTTTTAGGATATTTTCAGCAACCCAAGGCTGTTCTTGATAGCCAGCTAAATTTTCTAAAAAGTAATCAGCGAGATTTTCATCTTCGGATAGTTTCGCAAAAATTTGCTCCCGCGCTTTAGAAATTGTTAATGGTAAAATCTTAAGCAAATTTTCATCACCAAGATGTCTGACATATGTTGAAAGATTATCGCTCAAACTAGTGGAGGCAGACTCATCAATTTTTTGTTTCATTGAATCAAAATCTTCCACCCCATCTTTAATTTGTAGAAAAAGAGGAATATCATTTGCAGAAGTTAGTAACGAAACACATTTCTGAACCAACAACTCCTGAATTTTTGGCAATGACTCCGAGTAATTACGGCCAATATCATTAAGTCGTTTTACAAAAACTTCTGCACTACTTTGACTTAAATAATATCCGCTAAATAATTTATCTAGCGCACCTTGTGCGCTCTCTCGGATTACTTCTTGGGGAATATTCAATTTTTCTGCCAAACCAATTATCGCTAAGAATTCTGTTTCTGGTTTGGCAAATAATTTTATTAAAGCAGATTTGCTTTGACCTAAAATAGTTTGATCTTCAAATGCTTCTAGAGGTAATGGATATTTTTCTAACAGATTATTTAACTCTTTGAAATTCAAACCTTGGTAATCTGAAAAATTGAGTAGTTGGCTTATCTTACCTTTTATAATTCCTTGAGCTTCTGCGTCCTCAATAATGCGAGGTTCTAGAGAGAATGTCTGAACTAATTTATCTGTATCGTAAAATTTATTTTGTTTAATAAGATCAGTAAGAGCTTGATGGGCCTTATCTAGGACTTCACTATCTTGTAAAATTTCATCACTGACAGAAAAACCACTTTTGTCATCAACTAGTCTATAAGCGTCATTCAATCTCGCGCTTGATAAATAGCCAATAAGCGCAGATTTACATGCTTCTTTGACTTCTGGTGAACCTAAGACACTTTCTAATTTAAGTTTATCTGCATAACTTTTTAATCTCAAAATCACATCAACTGAATCCGCAGATTCGAGAGCGTTTATTATAGAGTCTGAAACAGCTTTCCCCAAAAACTCTGGAGAAACCGCATTTGCAACTTCTCCAATCTCTTTTAGTAGAGGAAATTCCTCATAAGATTTGTAAGTTTTAATATTATCGAGGGTATAATTCCTTAATCCATCAGCAAGAGCCTTTATAAATTGTTCATCTGTAAGAGAAAATAATTCTTTTCTTTTTGTCGCACTTTTGAAATTATAATTAAGATTATGAGCAATTCCGTCCATTGCCGCTTGCTCGATAAATTCCTGACTTAACCCAAATTTTTCGGCAAGCATTTTTGCTGTTTCCAAGTCACCAAAACTTTGATTTAACGACCAGAAATGTAACTGTGCTACTTGAACGCTATCAGGACTTTGAGTAACTTCGGGTTTTATTGGGAAATCAGCAAGTAATTTGCCTAGACTATCGTCTTGTCTTCGGCTCCAATGATCAGTGCCTTCTTTTTTTGTACCCGCCTGTACTAAATTAGCGATTACCTCTTGGACAGAATCATCTAGTAATTGCTGCTTATCTTTTATAAAATCTGATTTGGCTAGCAGTAATATACGCTCGTAGCCATCTCTGGAATCATGGCGGTCTTTATTACCAGTAATTTTTTGACCTAATTCTATAATTGAGTTGAGTGTTGTTTGCTGAACTTGTTCTTGGGAGAAACCAAAGCGTTGAAAAACTTCTTGCCATTTTGGAACATCCCTGTCATCATCTGGGCGATATTCTCGCAAAAGATATTGGGTAAATCCGTTTGAAATTGCTCCTTGGAATTCAGAGCTTGAAACAAATTCTTTATCAAGCTGAAAAAAATTGTCTATTTCTAATATATCTTCTAATGTTCTGTAATCTAATTTGCTAAGTACGCGTACTGCACGCTTATTGGCTGAAATTCTTATTTCAGGATCAGTTTTTAAATCCTGTTCAATGTGTAAAGCCTTTGCGAGTTCACTGGTTCCTTTCGCATGGTAGTAATCATATTTTTCAAGATTTTCTACCACACCACTTCTTACGGCTTGTAAAAGAGCGCCTCGATTAAAGCCGTCTACAGATTCAACGAGCTTAACGATTTTAGCAAGCTCTGACATTTCTCCTTCTCGAACATAGTCTTGACCATTGTAGTGAGAACAAAAACCTTTTATTCCTTCAGCCAAAATACCAGCCTTTCTTTCACCCGGAAAATAGTTATTCAAATATTTAACAACACTTTCTATCTGTAAATCTTTAGGATATTGAATACCTAAATACTTCGGCAGGGATTTTTGTATCTCTGGATCGTCTAAAATTTCAGTGGGAATTTCTAATGTTTCAGCTAAAGTAATGAGCTGATGATGTCCGTGTTGATATTTTGATGTGTTGGTAATTATTTCCTTGATAAGAGTAAGATTTTCTTCGCTTTTATCAAAAGATTTTGGAATTTGTAGTGCCTTGAGTAAATCGGTAGAGCTTCTTAGTTTCCAACCTAAATCGTGATACTCTTTTTTTTCAACAACTTGACGGAGTGATGTAAATAAAAATTGTTGACCAAGAGTTTTTAATTCTTGATCCTCAATAACTAGACTTCGTTGATCATCAGGTAATTCTTGAAGTTTCTTTAGTTCTTGGTAATAAGCCCTACGATCCTCATCATTTTGAGGCGAAAGTGCACGAGCAATATCTCTCTTTAATCCTGCGCGTAAATCAAGTAGCTCGGGACTTAATTCCTGATGTTCAGTAGCTTTTTCTATTTGCGGTTTTGGATGTTCAAAATTTTCTGGCATATATTTATCAAATTAAATCTTCAACCGAAACATTTAGTGCTTTTGCTACTTTCTTCAGTGTATCAATAGTTGGGTTATCTTGTTTGCCAGCCTCAATGTTGATAATCGTATTATTAGAAACATCAGCAAGGCGAGCCAGTTTTTCCTGCGACAAACCCAGCTTCTCACGAAGCTGTTTCACTTTCCTTGCTAAATTGGTTTTACTTGACTCTGCCATAATTTGTTAGTAACATTATATTGTGGTACACTTATCTATATGAGCATACTAATCATCAACAATATAATGTTACCAAATTATTTGAAATTCGTAAAGTCTTTTCTATCCGTATTTTTGAATTTGCCCGCCGAAACCCCCGCCCGAATTTCGCCAAAAGAAAACAGCGGAGCAAATGGAAAATTCCTCCCCAAACCCCTCCTTTT
>CAYJVZ010000041.1:0-5217 GCA_964373765.1 uncultured Candidatus Saccharibacteria bacterium
AATATCGTTATCCACAGGAGAAAGTTGTTGACTTTTTCTCATAGCGGATCTCCTTCCGCATTTCCTTTGCTCAAACGGGACTGGAACGGGAGCAGGCGGGCAAAAAACTTGTCCTGAGCTTGTCGAAGGATTCCTCCCCCCAACCTCCTTCCTTTTTGCCCGCCTGCTTGGGCTTCGCTCCCAAAACTTTTCGGCGGACGGATTTTGTCACTTATCGTTACTGTAGCACTTCTCGCCGTCCTCATCACTCTTTTAAAAAATCTATTCCCTTGCGCTCCACAAGATCTGCCTCATAATCCTCTGTAATAATGTGGCCGCTTTGTTTTAAAAAAATTAACTTTTTTTCTTTCGAGCCAATATGATCATACAGATATTGTGAACCCTGGGGTTTCGTAGTGGCATCTTTCAAAGAATGCATTATAAAAATACCATTTTTAATGGTTGGTAATTCATGCACTACTTTCTTTATTAATTGTCTGGTTGTCTGAAGTTGCGGAAAGGCTAACCAAGGATAGGCAATACGCTCTCGCACCGCTTCTGGCTTAAAAAGATCCCAGCGGCTTGCGATTCCAGTGTCAGGATTGGTCTTGTAGCGTTTCATCACTTTACCTTGATAAATTTGCAAGAGTGGCGTTAAACTGGCAAGTGGATCATAGTAAAAAATAGCAGGGGCTATAATGCAACCACTTTTCCCACCCGGTGATGCGCGGCAACATGTAACGCCAACGTAGCCCCAAACGAGAGACCTACCACATGAATTATCTTAAATTGATTCAGAGTTTCATATTTTTCTTCTATCCACCGATAATAATCTTCTGCTCCGGTCTCTCTAAATTCAGCAAAATTACGGTTGTGGCCGGGCAGGAGCGGCGCCAAGACAGTAAAACCTTCTTCTGCAAGCGCTAAACCCAAACCCTCAACCTCTTGGGTAGATGCCGTAAAACCATGCAACAGAAGAATAGCATTCTCGCCTCTTTTCAGAAAAAATTCTTCCCCTTTAAAAAGTGTGCTCATAAAGTATTTTTAAAATGTTTCAAGATGAGATAAAAAACGAGGTAGCTAAATGGTGCATAGCGAAATGTAAAATGCCCAGCCGGTAAAACTTTTTTCCTGTATTGTATATGATAGCGGTCATATTCCTGAAATACTAAATCAGTCAGGTGATATGGGAACGTTATGTCGAGACTGCCGGAAAGAATGAAGTGTGAGGGGGGGTTCCCGCCAGCAAATCTATGTATGTATGGCAAGGGGCTAATAACACTCCACAATTCGCGTAGTGTGTTCTGGTTCATGTGTGACTCTAAACCCAATTTGATATGTTGAGTAGAATTCCCGGTCCACACCACATCGCCAAACCAGCTCGACATATGCACAGTAAACATACTGTTGATATTATTATCATGAGCATCGGCAATAATTGCTATGCACGAACCGATACTCGACCCAAACACCCCTACATTCTCACACCCTTGCATCTTCAGCCAATGCGCGAGAGCGCGTACTTCTACTACCGCCTGCCGTACCGATTGAATAGTGCGGGCTATATTAGCACTTACAAAATCGTTATTCTGCTCCCAATCAGCTACTCCTCTTTCTTGATGATAGGGTAGAGTTAAACGAACCACCTTAAAACCGAAAAGAGCCAGCGCCTTGCAGAGTGATACATACGAGTCGGGTGAAGCATTCCAATGTGGCACTACAATCACGCCCCGACGGCTGCTATCTTTACCGTAAACTTTTGCATAAGCAATACGATTAGATTGTGCTTGATGAGGATACGTAAGAGGCGTAGTAAAAGTTAATACATTGCCAAGCTGCTTAAAATCTTTAACCGGTTCATAAGCAAAAAAGTTATCACTATTTTGTAAACTTTCCCGAACCCAACTGCTAATAAATTCAGCAGGCGAACGAACCGTAGTATTGGTTACGTATTCTGTTCCCCAGCTAAATGAGCTCAGCGGTAACTTTTTTAAATGCAGATGCTCTACAATATGAATAATCTTCTTCCACATGGTTATAGAGATTTAATCGCCATTTCGACTTGCTCTACTATTTCACTCGACTGTTTGCGACTAAAAAAGAGAGGATTGCCAAAAGTGACGCTGGCATTATTTTTCTTCACTTTAATGCTATCGGGAGCAATAATTTTATCTAAACCAGAAAGTTTGATAGGTACTACTGGTACTTTAAGCTCTTGAATAATCAAACCAATCCCGAATTGATATGGCAGTGCTTTATCAAATCGCTGTAAGCCGCCCTCGGGAAAGTACAAAACGCTAATACCACGATCAATTAATTTGCCCATAAACTCTACTGCGTGCCGAAAGCCATCTTTCTCAGGCAATATAAAAATATTGCCAAAGAATGATAAATATTCGTACATCAACTGCCGCACTACTTTAGTTAAAGAACCGCCCCCCGGCTGAAAGAAAAATTCATCTCCCGCCGCAGTGGCAAAGTAGTAACGAAAGCGTGACGGCAAAGCAAACCAAATAGCTGGGCCATCTATATAACTCGTGTGATTGGAAACAAAAAGTACTGGCCCCGCTAAAGATGACAAATTACCCAAACCCCTAATCTCTAAATTAACAATGTGGTTAAAAATGGGCCGATGCCATAAAGTGTCAGCCACACGTCTCACGAAACGTACCCAACCAGAATTAGTCCACGGCCTAAGACGGTCCTTAAATTCCACTTTCTTTCGCTGACGAATAAGTTGTCTCACATCAGCCACGGTTGTCTTTTGAGTTATCACAGTATCGTCAAGATCCGCCCGAAATTCTTGTTCGATAAAACCCACCAGCTCCAACCTTCCGATAGAAGTAAGCCCAAGGTCAGCAACGAGAACAGAGTTCTCCTTGATTTCTTTTGGATCTTTTGCGGTCACATTTGCAATAAGACGTATAAGAAAATCTACTTCAGAGCCCTTACTCTCGATTTTTCTCGTTTGTATGAGTTCTTTAACTTTAAATTTTTGAATTTTTAAAGTTGGAGTTTTGGGAAAATCGAGTTTTGGCCACACGGTGAACCCAGTGATTTGCTGGGTTGGATCAAGTTTCGCGTTGACTTTTTCAATTATTTTTTCCGGGCTTTCCGCATCTGGCTTGAGAAGCAATACTGCGTGAACTTCTTCTCCTTCTCCGGTATTAAGGCCTATGATGCACGACTCAAGGACACCTTCAACTTTATTTAATTCTTGTTCGACTTCTTCGGGATATACATTGATTCCCGCGCCGGTTACAATAACATCTTTGCTTCTCCCCTTGATAAAAAGATTTTTGTTTTCGTCAAAAAATCCTAGGTCTCCCGTTTTGAACCATCCGTCAGGGGTAAACGCGGCGCGTGTTGCAGATTCGTTTTCCCAGTAGCCGGAGAAAATATTATCTCCTTTTGCCAAGATTTCATCGTGATTGATTTTGATTTCTATTCCATTTAGCGCTATGCCCACGGAACCCGGGACTTGCCTTTCGGCAGAGTTCGCCGTTAAAATTGGAGAACATTCACTAAGTCCGTATCCTTCAAGTACGGCAAACCCCATGTTTTTCCAAAATACGAAAAGTTCGGGATCAAGTGATGCCCCACCCGAAACAAAAAACTTAAAATTACTACCGAACGATTTTCGAACCGGAAAAAATAAAATCTTCTTTAAAGATTGCGGGAGCTGAAAAGAAAAAACCAACAGTCCTCGGAATATTTTTCCAAGATGCTTTGATTCAAACTTCCTCTCAATTGAATTTTTTAACGCCTGGAGCAGCCGAGGAACAAGAACAAGCATATAAATATTTTCCTCTTTCAATGCCTCCATAAGAGCCGATGGCTTTAGTGTTCTTAAGTATATGATCCGAGACCCTTTATGGAGCGGTGACAAAAAACCTCCCATTTGTTCAAACATATGAGAAAGAGGTAATACAGAAAGAAAGTTATATGCGCTATCAAACTGGATGTGCTGTTCCACCTGATGAAGATTGGTCACTAAATTTTTGTGCGTCAATATGACGCCCTTCGGATCGCCAGTGGTGCCTGAAGTAAAAACTAGTTCTGCAATGTCATTTTCATTCTTTGCCGGAAAATGTTCTATGGGTTTAAGAGGGGCAAGTATGTATTCTAAATCTTCAATGAAAAACGCTCTGTCATCATTTATTTTTTCAAGCTTATATTGACTTTGGATAATCAATTCGCTTCCAGAGGCCTTTTTGGTTGCAAGTGCCCGCTCCTTGCCCGAAATAAAATCAACGGGCACGACGATTGCTCCCCGAGTAATAATCCCCCAGAACGCCACCGCCCACCACGGACTGTTTGGCGCCCAAAGTATCACGCGATCTCCCGGATTAATTCCTTTTGTCGCGAGCCATTGCGCCATTTTTCTAGACAACAAATCAAGCTCTCCGTAAGTAAACTCAAATCTCCGAACCCCGGTTCGATATACCAGCGCGACTCTTTTACCTTCTTTGCCGAACTTTTCAAATAAATCTATGAGTGTCTTCATGATTGAATAATAACAATTGCTGTCGCATACTCACCGCTATGCGAAATACTAAGCTCGATTTTCACATTTGAAAGAAGACTAGATTTCAAGTTTGGTTTTCCGCTCAGCTCTTTTTCAACCCAAACATCAAGCCAATTTCCTTTTCGTCCGAGCGCCTTAAAAAACGCTTCTTTTGCGGCAAAAACTCCGGCTAAATTTTCTACTCGCTCGCTCTCGCGAAGTTCAGAATCAAGAAAAACGGTATTGAGATCAATTTTCTCAATCCTTTTCTTAAAATCAGGTATGAATACTAAATCAATGCCTACCATGATACTCAAGATTTATTGTTTGTTATTTCCAAAAGTTTTTTTCACTAACGTTCCCATTTGGAATGCCGCTTGCTTCAAAGCATCGGTTCGCGTTTCAAGTCGGCTCAAATTCCAGGCAGAATCCGGAGTGATAATACATATTCTTTCGCTTTCTTGTATTTCTTGTTCTACCATAAATCTACTTAATCAAATCATCAACCGAAACGCCAAGGGCCTTGCTGATTTTTGGTAAGGTTTCAATGGTTGGGTTCAGTATTCCGCCAGTTTCTAATTTGATGATGGAGTTATAGGAAACATCGGCTAGTTTGGATAGCCGATCTTGGGACGGCTCCTGCGTGGTGCGGAGCTTCTTGATATTTTTGCCTATTTTGTTCTCTGTTGACATACTTGTATTAAAATACTATTATTGATGTATAGTATGAT
>CAYJVZ010000042.1:0-4966 GCA_964373765.1 uncultured Candidatus Saccharibacteria bacterium
GCGTAGCTGGATTATCAGGCGTGTAAACAGAAACAAATGCAGTTTTGGTACCAGTGGTAGTGTAAGTTTGAGGAAGAGTAGGCGTGGCGCATGAGGCGCCTGTTTGATTTACGGCGCCGGTCCAATCGCATATTCTATTTTGAAGTGATGTGCCATCGCTGGTTCTTACAGACCATGTTACTCTTCCGCCTCTAAAGATTGTCTTGGCTGAAGGCAAGCAGGAAAGAACTTGGCTGACGCAAGCGGCGGTGGCGGTTCCTGATTGCCACGGCGAGAGTGCGGATTTCTTGCCGTTTACTATGGCTTCAATTGCGTATTGATGGTCACTATCCGGCGCAAGTCCTGTGTCTCCATAGATTGTAAAACTAATATTTGCCACTATCGGAGCTGAAGGGGGTCCAGAATCCCTGTAGAGATTGTAGGTGACAGTATCGCCAGGTAATGCCCAGTTCGGTCTTGTCCAAGCTATATTAATCCTTCCTCCGCAAGTTGCGGGCGACGCATTGATAAAAGGGGCATCCGGAATAGGAAGCGGGACTGGATCAAACCGCGCGCTAATAGATTCGACACCATTGACGTTAACAACACAGGTATTGGCAGACGTTGTATCGCAACCAGTCCACGCGCCAAAGACAAAGTCGATAGCCGGAGTGGCCACTAAAGTAATAGTGGTGCCTTCAGAAATACTTCTTGTAACGCTTCCGCAACCGATTAGACAACTAATTGTTGATCCTCCGTCATTGCTTGCAACCGCTCCAGCGTTTGGATCATTTTTTGTCACAGTTACGCTGTGTGTCGGCGGTGGTGTTAGGCTGACATTTACCGAGCCGCATTGACGAGTTATACTTTCAACTCCCGAGGTAACCCTAACTTGAGCGCTCTTTATGCCAGTCGTTCCGTAAGTCTTGTCAACACTTTGCAATGTTCCTGAAAGAGAATCTGTGCCGCTCCACAAATAGGTGTAAGTGCCTGTGCCGCCTGACGGAGAAGCTGTCCATGTGACAAGTTGGCCGGTAGAAACGCTTGAAGACGATGGGCTACAGATTGCCGCCACTGGCGCATTGGTAACGGTAATGTTAGCCCTACCTGTTGCCTGCACATTCTCTCTTGTCACTCTTACATAGGCTCTGTAAGCGCCGGCTGTCTGGTAGGCGCAAGTACCCGGCTGATTATTAAGATCAGTGGCTGTAAAGGGTGTTAAGGATGTGGTGGTTGTGTATTCAATTGTTCCATTGTCCCTGCAATCAAATTCATAAGTTATGGGACCTGTGGCTGTGCCTGAAACATTAGCTGTTAAGGTCACGCCATTTAGAGGCGCGGTGCCGCTTGAAGGAGCCGTGGTCAAGGTAACAGAAAGGGTGGGCGCGGGAGCGACCGTGACTGAAACTGTGCTTGTAGCGCTCCCTCCCGGGCCAGTGCAATCTAAGGTAAAGGATTGATTTGATATTAAATTTGATCTAGTTTCCGTGCCGTTTAAGAGTTTGACTCCGCTCCAAGAACCGGTTGCAGAGCATGAAGTGGCGTTTGAGGTAGACCACGAAAGAAGGGTTGACCCTCCATAATTAACAGATGCTGGAGTGGCGGAAAGATTAATTGTTGGGGGCGCTGGAGGCGGAGCGGCGGATTCATACAAAAATACAACTTTAGTGACGACATTATCTGCAACATTGACATTTACAGAGCATAGAATGCTGTCGCAAGTCACTCCATTATTGGTGTATTGATTTAATATCGTCATATGACATTCGCTTCCTGTAACCGGGTAAGTGCATACATTAAATTTTTCCGTGTAGCCGATTATATTCGTGACTGAAACCTTCCGGATGCCAGTAGGGATATCAGATTTGGTTTCATCGTTAATAGAACTACTGCGCCCGTAAGTAGCGCCATCGTCAATAAGCCAAGAAGTGCTCGCGGGCAATAGTACAGAAGGTAAAGGATTAAAATTTACGTCAACTCTTTTACTTTGAATCTTGCCGAAGGGAGCGACAATAACTGAATTATTACATAACTGAATGATAGATTGGGTGATAGTTTGAGTATTAGACGTGACAGTTACTAAAGCGGTCTTTGTGCCAGTCGTTGCGTAAGTCTTGTTAACGCTTTGAGATGTTCCTGAAAGAGAATCTGTGCCGCTCCACAAATAGGTGTAAGTGCCTGTGCCGCCTGATGGCGAGGCTGTCCATGTGACAATTTGGCCGGTAGTGGCCGAGGTTATATTAGCTGAGCATGTGACGGCAAGGGGCGTAAGCACTATAAGATTAAATGATGTTGTCTTTCCAAGAGGTTGGCCTGTAAAAGTGACTGTATATGTGCCAACTGGAGTAGTAGGAGAGGTATTTATTGTAAAAGTAGTAGAACAACTATTGGGAGTAGGAGTGCAAGGATTATTTGGAATGGCGTAACTATTTATATTTAGCGGAGTCCCTGAAAAACTGAAGTTTACCGATTGCGGCGCGCCACTGATTAAATCCGCAAAAATTGTGTTTTGACCCGATCCTCCTTGAATGACTGTAATGTCGCCGCTAGTTCTAAGGGAGTAGTTAAATGGATCAGGCGGCGGAGTGTGAGTAACGGGGATTGGGGTATTAAACTGCACCCAGCCAACTACATCGCTTCCCCATGCGAATCCTTCGAAAATATTTCCATTTTTTGTTACCGCGTAGCTTCCTCCGCTCATAGAAATCAAACCGTCCCAGCCGCCACTATTAGCAGTACTTCCAGAAAGAGCTCGGGCAAAACCTTGTAAAGTAGTGCCGTTTAGAGAAACTCCGCTAAAATCAATCCAGCCGATATTGGACGACCAAGCATAACCTGAAAATCTGCCGCTTCCATCCATATTAACGCCATAATTTCCTCCGCCAGAACCAGTATTTGTGTCGTTAAAACTGATCCAGCCGATATTGGACGACCAAGCATAACCGGAAATATTGTGGCTAGGACCAGCCAGAGCCCGAGAGGAATCCAGTATAATTACAAAAATAAAAATTGTTGCAAATATCGCAAAAGTTTTCGATGCTAGAATTAATTTGTCCATTTCTTGTTAATAATTTTTAGAGAATATACACAACAAAGTATATCTTTCATAAAAGCTCTAAACAAGTGATTGTGTTGATAAATTAGACTTTGGCCATAAAAGGCGGGAGTAGGTGCGGAAGAATATAGCTACTTATGGGACTTTCATTATCCGTTTTAGGCCATATTTGAGGCATATTGTGCCTCCTAGATTTAATTTTTCCGGACGTGCGCGCATATATGATTTACAAACGACCTTTAGATAAATCATAATTTAAAAATTCTTTGCTTTTTTGCCCCTTTGTCGCGGAGCAATAAGAATTAATGCAGTTTGGGCAAATATAATGACGAAAAATCATAAAAATTAAAGAGAAAATTGGAAGCGGGTAGTGAAAATTCATAAATTTGACAAAACAGTTCCTTAGCCTTAGTATATTGATGAATGTTCGCCCACGGGCGAACTTAATTTTTATAAACATGTTTGATCTTAAAGTAATTAATTCCGTCCTTGAACAATTAGAGGAGGAAAGAAGCATACCTAGAGAAAAAATAATAGAAGCCATTGAAAGCGCTTTGGCTACCGCCTATAAAAAAGAATACGGCAAAAAAGGCCAGATTATAAAAGCTGAATTTGACCTAAACACCGGAGACACGAAATTTTTTCAAGTCAAAATTGTGGTGGATGAAACAAAAGTCATTACGGAAGAGGAAATGGCAAAAATGGAGGAAGATGGCCGAGAAATAGAAGAAAGCGACGAAAGACTAAGATACAATCCGGATCATCACATAATGATGGAGGATGCCAAAAAAATTAAAAAGGATGCTGTTTTGGATGAAGAAATAATTTTTGAGCTTGAATCAAAATCTGATTATGGAAGAATAGCGGCTCAAACGGCTAAGCAGGTAATCATCCAGAAAATTAGGGAAGCGGAAAAAGTTTCTGTCTTGGAAGAATATGGCAAGAGACAGGGCGAGATAGTTTCTGGCGCCGTCCAAAGAATAGAAAGAGGCAGTATATATGTCAATTTGGGAAGAACCAACGCTGTTTTGCCGTTTGAAGAGCAAATTCCGGGAGAAAGATACAAGCAAGGCGAACGCGTCAGAGCTTATCTATACTCGGTTGAAGAAAGTCCGAGAGGAATTTTTCTCCGCCTTTCTAGGTCTCACCCAAAATTTCTTCACGCCCTTTTCAAAATGGAAACTCCGGAAATCGCAAGCGGTGTCGTCGAAATCAAAGCCATAGCCAGAGAAGCGGGTTCCAGATCAAAAATCGCCGTTTATTCAAATGATCAGCATATTGACCCAGTCGGATCAATGGTTGGACAGCGCGGAGTCAGGGTTTCTACCGTAATGAGTGAGTTGGGCGGGGAAAAAATTGACATTGTAGAGTGGTCGGCCGAGCCAAAAAAATTTATAGAAGACGCCCTTTCGCCGGCAAAAGTTATTAGCGTTGAAATAGATGAGCGCGATAAAAAAGGATCAGTCAAAGTGGCTGAAGATCAGCAATCTTTAGCAATCGGCAAAGGCGGGCAAAATGTCCGTTTGGCGGCAAAATTGACCGGTTGGAGAATTGATATTCAATCAATGAAAGGCGAGGAAATAGCCACAGATCAGCCGGGTTTGGATGATTTAGATAAAGAAATAAATAAAGAAGTCAATGAGATAGATAAAAAAGATAAAATAGATGAAAAAGTAACAGCGCCGAGAGATGAAAGCCCTGTATTAGAAAAAAAATCCAAAAGAAAGAGAACGGAAAAGAAAACGGAAAAGAAAGATGATCTGTAACTTTTTAGAGGAAATGGACTTTTGGAGGCTTTTCCTCCAAAAGTCCATACTGCCCTACTGCGTCAACGTGGCAGGTTGACGCAGTAGGTTGGCGCTACTAAATAGTCAAGATCGTGTCAAATGATTTAACTTAGACACCGAAGGGCAGGCCGTTGAATGATATAAT
>CAYJVZ010000043.1:0-4933 GCA_964373765.1 uncultured Candidatus Saccharibacteria bacterium
ATTATACACACATCGACACACATCGAACTGTCACGGTCGGATAGTTTCGATGTGTTTAGGTGATCGTGGTCTAAAGCGATTGTGCCTTAAGGGTGGCTTAAGGAATGAATTTAACTCGCCCTAGCTTTTTTAAAGAAAAATCTGACCAATCTTATGATTAACGAATAATGTCATAAACATATTGTATGAGTTCGGATAATATATATAAAGCGCGAATTAGCCACAGAGCAGATTAAGGACCCGATTTTACTTCATGGTCAAAAGTTAAAATTTTCCACGAAACCTTACAAAAAAGACACGAACTAGTCGTGTCTGTATTATTTTACAAATTATTTTTTGACAAAAAATCTTGCGAGCTTGAGAAAAGCCCTTTTTTTGACGGGAAAATCATGAGGCGATTTTCTATACACAGAAAGAATCTCTTCTTTAGTGAGGGCCTTCTTCAATTCCGCTCTTAATTCTTTCTTGAGAAGTCTGGGATATTTCTTCAGCAGCGCTTCAATGGCGATCTTAGAACCAATATGAGCTTTCTTATGCACAGAAAGAACCTTGGCGGCAGTATCTGCCTCGACCAACTCTGGCCCCAGTTCTTCACTAAGAAGCTCGTTGTATAAGTCCCAAGATTCTATTTTTATCTCGGATCCGATTTGCGCTCTTTTATGCACAAAGAGAACTTTCAGAGCAGTGTCAGCTTTTTTTAATTCCGCTTTCAATTCTTCGGCAAGCAAATGGCTGTACTTTTTCCAAGCCTCCCTTTTGATATCCGATCCACTCGGCGCTCTTTCATGGAAATTCAAAGCCCTTTTAGAGCTGCCGGCTTTCGCCAACTCTGCTCCTATCTCCTCATTAAGAAGCATATTGTATTTCTTCAGAGCTTGGCGGGCCATGTCGAATTCTCTAGGCAATTTTTCAAAGACAGATAAAGCCTTTTCAGACGTGTCAGCCTCTTTCAATTCTGCTTCCAATTCTCGAGTAAAGAGCAGGTAAAACTTATCCAAAGCCATTTGTTCTATATCAGATCCTCGCGGCGCCTTCGCGCGCACAGCATAAACCTTTTTGGAAGTGTCAGCTTTTCTAAGCTCATCCTCAAGAGCCTTTAATTCAGGAGTTTTTATACCTAATTCTCTATGAATAAATTCAGCATCTATGCCGGTTTCTCTGGACATTCTATCCACATCAACCGTATTAGGATCAAATTCAGCAACGATTTTTAAAGTCATGTCATCCTTTCAAGGTTCAATCCTTATTAACTTTCGCCATAATGCTATCAATGCATGACATTGTCAATCTCCGCTTGGCCGTTCCCGCTCGCAAAAAATGTGCTAGTATAGAAACAATGAATGGCAAAACGAAAATGACACCCAAAGATTTTTTCCTTAATCTAGGCGTAATTGTTTCTCTATACGTCGGAGTGGTAAGCTGGCTTGCGCTTCTGTTCCAACTGATTGATAAAAGTTTTCCAGATATTCTAGAGCACGCATATCAAGGCGATTTTTATTCATCAGGAGCAAGGGGAGCAATAGCCACGCTTGTCATAGTCTTTCCGCTTTTTTTGTGGCTCTCTAAAGTCCTGCGAAAAAATTTTATAGAAAATCCGGAGAAAAAAGAAATAGGCCTTCGGAAATGGCTTGTTCACATTACTCTTTTTTTGGCGGGAGCGGCCATAGTAGTTGACTTAATAATACTGATCAATGCATTTCTTGGGGGCGAGCTTAGCACGCGCTTTATTTTGAAAATTGTTGCTGTTCTGATCGTCGCTTCAATAATTTTTGGTTTTTATTTGAGTGATCTTAAAAAGAAAGAATGGACCAATAAGCGATGGCCGTCAATTTTAATTTCTTTATTAGTGCTGTCAACTTTAATTTGGGGTTTTAGCTCGGTCGGTTCTCCCTTTAATCAGAGACTGGTTCGAATTGACGAGAGAAAAATAAACGATCTTTCTTCAATACAATGGCAAATCATAAGTTTTTGGCAAAGCAAAGGAAGATTACCAGAGTCATTAAGCGAGCTTGCCGATCCTATATCGGGTTTTCAAATTCCCGCTGATCCTGAAACAGGCGCGCCCTATCTATACAGAGTAGTTAAGCCTGATTCGTTCGAGTTTTGCGCCAATTTTAATTTAGCAAGCCAAGACCAAAAGTTAGATAAAGCAGCGCCTAAAGTTGCTATTGACGGCTATTCATCAAATTGGACGCATGAAGCGGGCAAGGTTTGCTTTTCAAGATCAATAGACCGCGAATTATATCCTGTCAGAAAAAATTAATAATAATATAGAGAAATTTGAGGTTGGGCGCTTTTTAGCGTATTATTTTTGATGCCCCAACAATCATTAGCGGTATAGAAAATCGCTCCGTCAGACTTTATGGAAGCGGGGCCAAAATAAATGAAAAGCTATAACCACAAAAAAATAGAAGCGAAATGGCAATCCAAGTGGGAAACGCAAAGACTTTACGAAACCGCTCAAAAAGTAAATGGCAAGGAAAATTTCTACGCCCTAGTTGAATTTCCATACCCGTCTGGCAATTTGCACATCGGGCATTGGTATGCTTTTGCCGTGCCGGATATTTACATTAGGGCAAAGAGAATGCAGGGATACAATGTGATGTATCCAATCGGCTTTGACTCATTTGGTCTGCCCGCGGAAAACGCAGCTATTTCAAGAAAACTTGATCCGAAAAAGTGGACTTGCGATAATATTGATTATATGAGGAAACAGCTAAAAAGCATGGGCAATTCATTTGATTGGTCTAGGGAAATTATTACTTCGGAACCTGAATATTATAAATGGACGCAATGGTTTTTTTTGAAAATGTATGAAAAAGGATTGGTTTATAAAGCTAAAGCTGAAGTCAACTGGGATCCAGTGGACAAGACAGTTCTAGCCAATGAACAGGTTTTGCCAGACGGCAGAGCCGAGAGATCCGGCGCCATGGTGGAAAAGAAGGAATTAAACCAGTGGTTTTTTAAGATTACTGATTATGCCGATAGATTGCTAGAAGACTTAGAAGGTCTAAAATGGCCGGAAGAAATAAAACATGCCCAGCGCAATTGGATTGGAAAAAGTAAAGGAGTTAATATTTTTTTTCAACTGGATAAAAGCCATACAATTTTGCCCGCTTTTACGACAAGGCCGGATACGATTTACAGCGTCACATTTCTAGCAATGGCGCCGGAAAATCCTATGATTAAAGAACTTGTCAAAGGCACTAAATACGCCAAAGGAGCGGAGAAATTCGCCGAGAAAATAAAAGTGCAGTCAATTTTAGACAGGACTAATGAATTAAAAGAAAAAGAAGGTTTCTTTATCGGCAGATACGCCATTAATCCGGCAAGCGGCGAAAAAGTGCCGATATACATTGCCAATTTCGCTTTGATGTATGGATCTGGGGTTGTTATGTGCGACGCGCACGACATTAGGGATTTTAAATTTGCCAGAAAATATAAAATTCCGCTTAAGTTTGTCATAAGCAAGGATGGAAAAGAGATTGACGCCACGTCGGCCAATCAGGCTTATACCGCAGACGGAGTTCTATTTAATTCCGGCCAATTTTCCGGCATGACAAATACGGAAGCTTTACAAAAAATTGCAGACTGGCTGGTTCGGCAGAAGAAGGCTGAAAAAAAGACGAATTATAAGATTAGAGATTGGCTCTTGTCTCGGCAGAGATACTGGGGAACGCCCATTCCGATCGTCTATGACCCTCTTGGAAAAGCTCACGCGGTTTCTTATGAAGATCTTCCGTGGACTTTGCCTAAAGATGTTAATTTTGAGTTGACTGGAAAATCGCCTCTTGCCACGTCAAAAGAACTTAAGGAGCGAACGGAGAAAATATACGGAAAGGGTTGGACTCCGGAAGTGGAAACCATGGATACTTTTGTTGATTCATCATGGTATTTTCTTCGCTATACGGATCCGAAAAATAAACAAGAATTCGCGAGCAAAGAGGCAATGGAACAATGGATGCCCGTCCAATTTTATAGCGGAGGAGCGGAACATACTACCAAACATCTTTTATACTCAAGATTCTTTTATAAGGTTTTACACGACCTTGGATTAGTCTCTCTCGTAGAGCCTTACAAAGATCGTTTTAACCGCGGACTTATACTCGGTCCTGACGGAGACAAAATGAGCAAGTCTAAAAGCAATGTTGTAGATCCCGACAAAGAAGTGGAGAGAATCGGCGCGGACACGGTAAAAATGTATCTGGCATTTATTGGCCCATACGATGAAGCGGGGTCATACCCGTGGAATCTTGGAGGAATTGCCGGCATTCGCAGATTTCTTGAAAAAGTTTGGAAGCTTGAACAAAAAATTGAGCCGGATTTTGAAAATCTTGAAAAAGAAACACAAATTCTGCTTGACTCCACAATAAAAAAGGTAACGGACGATATTGGCTCATTGAGTTTTAATACGGCCATTAGCGCAATGATGATTCTTGTCAATAGAATGGAAAAGGAGAAGAAAATCGGCAAGACGCATTATGAAACTTTGCTAAAAATTCTCGCCCCATTCGCTCCTCATCTCTCTGAAGAGCTCTGGCATAAACTGGGAAATAGCAATTCCATTCATTTATGTCAATGGCCAAAATATGATGAAAAAAATCTAAAACTAGTTAAAAAAACGATCGTCATTGCGGTTGACGGCAAGGTTAAGGAAAGATTTGAATTTGAGAATATACCGGATGAAGCCGAGATTAAAAAAATGGCTCTCCAAAATAAAAAAGTAATGAAAGCTCTGGAAAACAAAAAGGCCTTAAGATTTATCTATGTCAAAGATAGATTATTCAACATTGCTACCAAGTAGACTTATAATATTTATTGGCGACATAGAGCGAGTGAAGCGAAAATGTTGGGCTTCAACGGTGAATCTGGAATCTGCCTCTAAAAATTTATAAAAAAGGCTCCAGTGCCCGTACGATATAAAAATACTCTA
>CAYJVZ010000044.1:0-4910 GCA_964373765.1 uncultured Candidatus Saccharibacteria bacterium
ATATTGAGTATTGGTTGAGTTTTGGAGGAAAAGCCTCCAAAATTTTAAACACATCAATTATACACGACCGTGACAGTTCGATGTGTGTATAATTTTGACTTCATCTGATTGTACTTGACTATATTTCCATTTTCTAACGCATTTACCAAACACATCGAAACTATCCGACCGTGACTGTTCGATGCGTGTGGAATTTTGGAATGTATATTGAGTATTGGTTGAGTTTTGGAGGAAAAGCCTCTAAAGATTTCATATTTCTATTAATAGTCAAAAATTGACAGCCTTGTATTTATTGTGCTATAATGTAAAAATGTTAAACATATCGACATTAATAAAAGCGGTATTTACCGCGGGGCAGGGCCCCGCCCACAGGGTACTCGCTTCCGCAGACGAAGCTCGTCCTGTGCCGCGGCAGAGCCGCGGGGTATTAAACCCTTATATTAGCTCCTCGGCTCAGAAATGGAAAATCAGAATTTCTCATTTCATTCGCTCTACGTCGCTAATAAAAAAAATATTGGTCTTCTATCTTATCCTCGGCATACTATTTGCGCCAAGTTTTTTGTCAGCGGAAATTCCAAATAATTCCCTACCTTACCCTACGGAGCTTTATCTACAGTGCTTTGATGGAATTGATAATGATCAGGACGGAAAAACTGATTACGCGGATTCGGATTGTCCAAGATGTTTTGATGATGTAGATAACGACTTAGATAGTTATATTGATTTTGACGATCCCGATTGTCCTAGAATCAATAGGTCTATATCTAAAAATTCAGCCTCCGCCACGAGTGGTTTTAATAAATCTCGAAAGTTCATAAACTCTGGAGGAAGCATCGTCTCTGGAGCTTCAAATCATGTTGGCCAAGGGGGGACTCTATTTGCAGAAACTAAAATTGAGTCGGGTGGAAATATATCTTCGGGAGGAAATATATCTTCTGGTGGACAGATTGAAGGCGGCATAATACAGTCTGGTGGAACCATTAATTCTGGAGGCAGCATTTCTTCAGGCGGCTTCATCAATTCCGGTGGAAATATCCCGATCGCATCATCAATTGGTTCAGGTAACATATCTTCTGGAGGAAGCATCGTCTCTGGCGGTTCAATAATCTCGGGAGGAATAACTGGGCAAAGAGGAGCTATCCTTTCAGGTGGATTTATCGCTTCCGGAGGCTCTATATTCGAAGGCGAATGTGTTTGCTCTGGCGGAACAATATAATGAATTGAAATATCACAAACCTACGGGAAAGCTATTGCATTATTAGATAATTGATCATTGAATGACAAAGATAGTTGTAGTTCTCGGTCAAACGGCATCGGGAAAAAGCAGTCTTGCTGTTTGGCTCGCAAAAAAAATAAATGGAGAAGTGATAAGCGCTGATTCAAGACAGGTTTATAGAGGAATAAATATTGGAAGTGGAAAAATTACTAAAAAAGAAATGTCTGGTGTGCCCCATTATCTTTTAGACGTTGCTTCGCCTAAGAAAATCTTTACAGCCAGCCGTTTTGTTAATTTAGCCAAAAAGGCAATTTCCAAAATTTCAAGAAAAGGCAAGGTGCCAATTGTATGCGGCGGTACGGGTTTCTATATTGATGCTCTCATGAGCGATATAACAATCCCTGATGTTCCTCCAAATTTACGGCTAAGAAAAAGATTGGCCAAACTCGACAATGACGTCTTGATGTTAAAGTTAAAAAAACTGGATCAAAGACGATCAGAAACAATTGATCCTAAAAATAAAGTTCGCGTCATTCGAGCTATCGAAATCGCCCTTGCCCAAGGCGAAGCGCCAAAGACAAAACAAAGCGCTGAATATAGAGCAATTAAAATCGGTCTTCGGCTGAAAGACCGCGCCCTTAGAGAAAATATAGAAGCGCGTTTGAATAAGAGACTTAAAAGCGGCCTTATAGGAGAGGTTAGAAAACTTCAGAGTCAAGGAGTTTCCTGGAAGCGGCTTTATGATCTCGGTCTTGAATGTCGTTATGTCTCGTTCTATCTTCAAAAAGTTTTATCAAAAAAAGAGATGGTGGACATCTTGAAACATAAAATCTGGCAATACTCAAAAAGGCAGATGACATGGTTCAAGCGTCACAAAGAAATTATCTGGTTTGCTCCCAAGGAGAAAAAAAAGATTTTGCCGGCTGTAAAAAAATTCCTAAAACATTGACATTTTTAAGAACATATGTATTATTTCCAGCAGAAAGGGTATTTGTTATGTTCAGAAAAGAAGATTATGCTAGTTCACTTAAGCTATTCCGAGTCGGCGAAATATTATTGATTCAACGTCCGCAAAAAGACGATTTCCATTCACTGGTTATTCAAGGTCAATATGATTACGCTGATAACAGTCTTGGCGATATCACACTTCAGCCAGTAATTGGCAATCGAGCCCATATTGAACTTGTTTCCTTCAAAGGAAAATTAGAAACGCGTCATGTCGTTTTGGCATTAAATGAAGCGGGCAGATTGGCGGCGCCGCTTGAGGCACTTTTGATGCTAGGCAGTCAGCATAAAATGGTTCAGAGAGGATGGCATGTTACATCAATGTTTAAGGGACCAAACCTCATTCATCTCTACCCTCCGAACTTAAACCCGACAAAAGATACCGCAAACTATTGGTGTCCCTCGGTAGTGTGCTTGGCAAGTCCGGTTAAAACCAGAGTTCGCGATTATGAAGTAGCGATGGGTCTGACCTACGACGACGCGTTTAGCAAGGGGCGAAATCTCGTAGCCTTTCAATATGATCGCGAGTGGCGAAGTGAAGACTTCTGCTTCCCGCGAATTGTTGCTGAAGCCGCTTAGTCACTGGCTTTCTGCGCTTAGCCGCCGTTTTCAAATCCCCGCCAAATTGGCGCGGGATTTTTTATACAAAAAAAACTCGCGTGCATTTCTGCGCGCGAGGGTGAGTGAACTTTGTCTAACTGTTATCCTTTGCCGCTATCCCCTTTGTCGGGAATAGAAGGCGGATAAGGCCGGAATGTCTTCCACGTAAAGATGACGTGGTAGAGTCCCGGTGACATCAGAATGTCAGTTGGATTGCCCTTTTGTTCTAGGGGGACGTGATACCAGACGATCTCTCCTTCGGTAATTTGCCGAATGACCGCGACCTCTGCCAATTCCCCTTCAGTAGTTTGAACGAGGAACAAAACTTTAACCAGATTGTCATTTCCATGATCTTCCGGAGTAACGACGTTTAGTTGAACCGTTGGCGATTCGCCAAACCCGTTCCAACTTGGAACCTGAATCGTGAGCTTCGGATCTTTTTGACTAACGACTCTTTCAATGACGTCCCTGATTGAGACGTTAAGAATCGTTTGAGCTTTGGTTGGAACCACAGGCAAGCCGGTGCGAAGATTAAAAACTTCTTCAACCGACGGACCTTCTCCTTCAGACCGATTGACAATCAGAAAACCATTTGCTCCCGCCAATTGAGACGGAAAGTAGATTTTCCCTGTTTTGGAATCGATCCTAGGATAGACTTCGTAAACGGTCTCTCCCTGCTCGTTCTCAATCAGAATTCGAGCGAAGTAGACGTTGCTGACCGTAAGAGGTATCTCGTAATTAAGCCACAGCTCAACTCCAAGCGACCGGGGGAAGGACCAACCTTTCTTTTCAAGCTTAAACTTCGCGAACGATCCACCTTGAAACAGCGCGTCGCTTTCACGATTTGCGTAGGTAACGTTGAAGTAAACACCGTCTCTTGGGTTTGCCACTCTAAAGTCGAAAACGCGACGCGCGATTTCTTCACTAAAGCGGCTGATGTCAACCGGCCGATCATTGATCGCAAACTGGAATGCCGTTTGAGGCGATTCAATGATTGATCGCGACCAGACGCCGCCCCACGCTTGACTGACTTGCTCAATTGCATATGAGCGAAGAGCGTCCCTTGAAGCGATCATGGAAAGATCGCTTTTGGCAAGGACCGACTGGGCGCACGCAACAATCAGAGTAACGAGACTAAACACTGCAATGATATATTTCTTCATGGTATTTTCTGTAGTGTGCATTTTGTTTCTGTTTTCTGTTTTTCTGTTTTCTTTGTTTTCTTTGTCTTCTTTGTTTTCTTTGCGTCGGGTTTAGTGCTGTCCAAACTGTCCCGGACTCGCGATGTTGGTGCCAATTGTCGGCACCAGTTTGACTGAAGCAGAGACAACTTTTTGAGTCTTATCCGCGCTCGAAGCGAGCGCGACAATGGGTTTTAGAGGTTGACTGCGGTTTTGCTTGCTCATCGAAACAAGCCGAGGAATGATAGCAATCAGAAAGATTGCCGTGATGGCGAGGATAGCTTTTTTCATTATTTATTATTGTCGAGGTTCAAACAATTTCAAAGCATCATGCTCTGAATTTGCTCAATTTATAGACTAGCACATGATATGATTGCTGTCAATTTTTGAATAAAGAACATAATCAACCCCGAGCTGTCTCCACAGTAGAAGCAAAGCAGATGATAGAGATTTCTATTCTTGGGGCAATCGCCGCGGGTCAACCCATTGAAGCTATAGAAATTTCTGACGATACTATCACGATAGCAAAAGATGAAATTGGAAAGCAAGGTAAACATTACGCTCTGCGTGTTCAGGGAAGCAGTATGATCGATGAGGGCATTTTTGATGGGGACATTGTCGTAATCCGTAAACAGGATGTTGCAGAAAATGGTCAGACCGTTGTAGCGGTCATTGACGACAATGAAGCAACGCTCAAAAAGCTGTACCGTGAAAATGGAAAGTTTAGACTGCAACCGGCAAATCCGACATTATCTCCAATCTATCGTGATGAAGTAGAAGTGAGGGGTGTCGTTGTCAAGATTATTCGCAATCTTGAATCGCAACTAGACCAAGGACAATCAAGAGACGAAAAGTATGTCCGTAAAATAGACTATTCGTGGGATTACAGAGGAGAAAAAACAAAATCA
>CAYJVZ010000045.1:0-4873 GCA_964373765.1 uncultured Candidatus Saccharibacteria bacterium
AACCGCAAACTAAAATTCAGGTCAGGTGTCCAAAAGTGGCTGAAGACATACATTGCGCTTGTGTAAATCCCTTCTTTAGCCTTAAAAATCTAAGCCTTTTTGAAAACTGGGCGCATATATCAAGAGTTGCCATGCATCCATTATCCGATATATAATCAGTCAGTAAACGCCCCTATAGGGGCATGTTCAATTTAGGGACTACGCGAGGCTAATAATGAGCAAAATAAGACCTTTAGCTTTATTTTTGATGATCTTATTTATTCAAGGATGTGCCACTACGGCGAAATTTGAAAGTAAACTAAATTCATGGGTTGGATATTCAGAACGCGACTTAATCGAATCCTGGGGGCCTCCGAATAATGTTTATCAGGTTGATAGTAATCAAAAAATTATAAGCTACAACAAATCTATGGACGTAGCCTTGCCAAACTTTGGAAAGACATATCAGACAAGTTTTGTTGGTAATACTGCTTACACAACCTCCTACGGTACGGACTCTCCAGGATCAGTTAACTTTTCTTGTAAGGTAAGTTTTACTATAGAGAATGGGATGATTATCGCGTGGAGACATGAGGGAAATTATTGCTATTGATAGTAAACTGATTGATTTGAACATTGGCTGCAAATATATTTCTTTCGTTGAGTTGGAACTGTCTTGATGATCTCTACGGTAAAGGCGGTGAGAGTTATTTGGGATTGGGCGGAACACTGTGCAAAAGAACACAACCAAAAGAAGGAAACAAAAATGAAAAAAATAGCTCTAGTGATATTGTTTTTAAGCATGTCAAATGTAGCGTTCGCTATCCAAGAATGGAATCAGAGTGATACAAGCACTCATCAATTGGATTCTTATAGCGATAATTACGAGAGAAAAATCCACAATAATTACGGCAGGTCAAATACGCTAGGCAATCGTGGGGATCAAGAGCTTTAAAAAATAAGCTGACAAACGGTGAGGGCTTTGTGAATAATTACGACTCAAACAATAACGATTCATCCCGATGGTAATCTCTACCATGAAACGAGCCGATTTGTTTTTGTTTATAAAAAACAGGGGAGAAGTTACCGATCTTGCTGGGAGGACGCCCAGCCCCTCCATCGCTCAACCCGAAGGTCGCCGCCAGCGGGGGCTTTCTGGCGTCAGCAATACCGATAATAGAAATATACCACAAAGTGAGGGCACTGTCAAAACTTCTCATCGCGGAAGCCACCGAGTAGGTGGATATAACAGTCATGGAAAAGGTAGCCATTACATCGGTGGATGGTGAAGTTGAGCACAGCTAAAAGCAAATTTATTGTAGTATTTTTTTCGATCTTATTAATATCAGGGGTGAATCAATTTTGTTTTGCGGAACAGAGAGAAAAACATACAGATGAGTTCATATATGTATCAACATATTTTTGGTACTTACCACACTTCAAGGAGATTTCTCCGCTCGAATATGACTTATTTATCCCTATTATTATTCCGGAGAAGAATTTATATTATTCCGAAGAGGAAGTAGTAAATAGCGATTTTATGAAACAACTCAAAGACGAGCAGTCGTTTATATCAAGCATGATTCGTGCCATGACTGAATTTACCAATTCTGAAGTCTTGGCCATTAGGGAATCTGCCAATCAAATATTAAAAGTGTACCTCGAAAAAAAAGATATAAATGAAAAAGCTCAGGAGGTTTATTTTTATACAAAGATGAGAAAATTTAAACCCGGCTTATGCACAATTGAGGAATTAGGTGATCGCAAAGATAAGCTCTTTTTTTCAAATTTGTATCTCCATGATTCTATTTATAACATTTTGTTGCCCGATAAAAGCCCCACTTTGAAAATTACCTGTGAAGAGAGAAGTGAGCTATTAAAACAAGTGGCAAATATCAAAACACTTAGCCAAGAACATTGGCACATCGGCCTTGGGTCAATAGATAGGATGCTGAACCTTCCAAATATCCCGTGTATTGATCGTGACTCTCTAGGCAAAACTAAAAACGAAAATAATTATTAAAGCGGACGGATTTTTTTATACTTTATTTGAATTAACGGGCGAGGTTGTGTCACTATCCATGACAGTGCGCAAAAAGTCCGCATAGGATTCTTGTCGTACGTTTACGTCATTCTGTTGGACTGGCCGCCCCCAACCCCGATTTAATAAGGCATTGCAAGCCTGAACGCGGGCTGCATCAGATGATTTCGGGTCGTCGGCTATTGTGACTAGGGTTTTGATAGCCTTTTCGGTGTAACTTCTCGCCAAGTCCCGAATATTTATTTCGGCTTTTGGCCTCCCGCCTGGATTTCCCGAAACTCCGGGCCTAAACATTCCCGAATGTCTTGTCCTATTCATAGGCGCAGTATACACTACTTTTAAACTACTGAAAACAGTTGTGTATCAGATGAGGAAAAAGTTTGGCAAAGAGACGATGATTGAGCCAAAGATCGAAAAATACACGCTCGTCGATTTTTCCAGTGACGTTGAAAGAGAAAATTTTCTCAGGATCGTTGGTTATAAATGGGAGTTTATGCGGAGAAATTCAAAGTACATATCGGATTTTAAGAAGATGTGTAATCCGGCGCCTGCTCTAAATAACGTCTTAGGAGAACCTCGTAAGGATGAATACAAGGCATATTTTCGTAGAAAATACAACTCTTTTCGTCCACTAAACCCAAAGTTTTCTTTTAAGGAATTGATAAGCATAAAAAATAATGAAGGAAAGTTGCCGCCTTATATTTTGGGTGGTTTTTTAGACTTAATAGATGTGGACCTTACAGATATTAAAAATCCAGCCTCTCTTAAAACATCTATCATGCCGATTAAGTGCCATCATATTTACAAGTCTGACATAACGTTAAAAAAGCTGTCGGATGGTAAGGTATGTTTTAGAGATTTAATGGGGTGCGAAGTCGACAAGAAACAATTTGATCCGACTACTGCGGATTTTCATGACATCGTAATAAGAATAAATCTTAATGCGCCTAAACTGATGATCGATAGGCGCGTTAAAGAAATAACAACTCTTTGGAAAACAAAATATGACTTTTATTATCCCCGTACAAGAAAAAGAAAACGTTACGAAGAATATGAAACGTATTTAAAAATATATGACCTACGTCAGCAAGGCAAAACCTATAGGCAAATCGCCCAGATCGTCTATCCAAACGACTATAAACGTGCTACAGAACACGATACGAGAAAATATGCTATCCAGAAGGTAACCGAAAGAGTCAAAAATAACCTAAATGCTTGCAGTAGACTGATTAAAGGAGACTATAAAATAATTAGGTAATAACCCTATTTACCCCTCTTAAGAAGTATTTTTTAGTTTATACTCCAGCATAGAACGTGCTGGGTTTTTTATTTTCGGAGGAGACATGAATAAAAGATTAACACCCCTCAAAGCGATTCGTGCTAAATGTCTTGATTGTCAAGCGTACAGTCCCAAAGCAGTAAGACTTTGCTCCTCAATCCAGTGCCCACTTCACATTTACAGAATGGGCAAAAATCCCCATAGAAAAGGCATAGCTCCCAACAAGGGGGTACTACATGCAAAAACTCAAGTTGACTCGAAGGAAATCATCAATGAATGGGCTTTAAAATGAATAATCCCTACTCGACCCAAAACCTCTACGAGGCGGCTTTTTGCCTATGCAGAGGGCTAAAACTAGCCGGGAAGCACCGGCAAGGGAACAAGGTGGTAGTGCTATTCGAGGGGGCAAACGCTAAGCAAGAGGCCTTGAAATACTACAACGGCGCGAAAGTTGAAGCCAAAGCATATTCAGATGCTTACAGGACTTTGAAAGATTACGTTTTCGAGAGGTAGAAATGAGGAAAAATGGGCAAGCGAAAAAGAGCGAAGCTCCCGCCATTTGTGGCTCTTAGCCGTGAAATGCTGAGAAGCAAAGAATGGCGAGAGGGGCTTTCCTCTTCCGCAAAAGTTCTCTATATCCATATCAAGCATAAATATGTGGGATCAAATAACGGCTTGATCCGGCTTTATTACAGCGAAATGAGGGACGTGATGGCTGATGGGACAATTACCCAAGCTTTTGAGGACTTAGAGCGTGGGGGCTGGATTGAGCGTATAAAGGTCGGACACGGCAAGTATCGCTGGGTTTATGACATTAAGCTTACGGGAAAATATGACCGGATTATTTTTTAACCCCATTTTTTGCCGAGTCACTCATAAATTTTTGAAGCGTGGCGTAAGTCTCCAAAATTCTGACTCCCCAAAAATTGCGGAGTCGTCTCATAGGCATAAAATTGTCACAACCCCAATTTTTGACGTCCTTATAGATTTACCATCCCCTGTAGGGATTTGATAAGCATGGAAAAGCTATTAACACCTAAACAACTCAGCGAGCTTTTGCAGGTAGACCAAAGCACGGTTTACCTTTGGACTCACACCGAGTTTTTGCCGTTTTATAAACTTGGCAGATCCGTGCGGTTTGCGGAAAACGAAGTTTGGGAGTGGGTCAGGCAAAGAAAGCGAAAATCCGCTGGCAGGGCGACGATGAAGTATGATATAAACAGCGTCTTGGGGTAAAGCAATAAAAACGCCGGAGCTTTTGACTCCGGCGACTCCGGATCGAGTTGATCCGAAGCGGGTTGGCTAGAACATACCCTAAAACGGGCGCGGGAGTCAAGCTTGACGACAGGCAGGTAATGTTATACACTTTGGTTAGATTTGCTCCCCGCCTGACTAGCCGAAAGGCCTTGGGTGGGGTTATTAATTTATTCCCTGAGTAATCTGTTTTCCTAAGGTAAAATACGGTATAATTGATCTACAGAACAGAGGCGACGATCAGCGATGAGTCCGATAAAATTGAGTGAAATTCTAAGGCCGTTTGAGGGCAAATGGATTGCCATGAATAGACAGAGAAC
>CAYJVZ010000046.1:0-4746 GCA_964373765.1 uncultured Candidatus Saccharibacteria bacterium
TTGAATCTAGTTGAATCTAGTTGAGTTTAGTCGAGCCGAGTTTATTTTGAAATTATTTCAGATACTTAAATTTATTTTGCTTATGTCCCTCAAAATCTTTCGCATAATGCATGACGTCATCTCTATCGCTTAGGTAATAAAGGTAATCGCTCTCTTTTGGGTTAATAGCCGCCAATATTGAGTCTAAACCGGGATTAGATATGGGACCTATTGGCAGACCCGCGTATTTGTAAGTATTGTAAGGAGAATCAATTTTAAGATCTTCCAGTGTCAGATCAAATGTTTTCCGGCCGTTTATTTTTAGAAATGAGGCGTCAACTTGCAAAGCCATGCCGATATCAATTCTTTTCCATAAAATGCCGGAGATAATTCTTCTATCTTCAGTTGTTTTGGCTTCTTCTTCCAAAATTGAGGCCATAATGACAACCTCGTTTAGAGCTCGGCCGAATTCATTAATGTTTGGCATCAATGTTTTTATTTTGCTTTCGAAATTTTGACTCATGTCCTCAATCAGATTTTCTTCATTTGAATTCGTGGTCAAAAAATAAGTATCGGGAAACAGATAGCCCTCTTTCGGTTCTGATATTTCGATAAATCTTTCCTTATTAAATTTAGGAAATATCTTTGTCGCGATTTCGGCTATTTCTTCGATCGTTGACCCTTCGGGTATTGTGATTTTCGCTCTGGAAAAACCGCTAATGCCCTTTGTAATATTTCTAGACACCTCAAAAACACTTAGTGATCGAGGAAAATAATATTCACCGGCCAGCACTCCGAGTTCCCCGCCTTTTAGGATGATTAAATTGTTAAGAATAAAGGCTGATCGGATTATTCGATACTCTTTTAATTGCGACGAGATGGCTTTTAATGAATCGCCTTTTTTTATAGTTATTATTTGTCCTTTTGGAAAGTCATTGGGCGCGGAAACGCCGAACGAAAAAATTACCATTAAAAAAACAATTATGGTAATTAATAAATTTCTTTTCCATAAACGGATCGGGGGCTCTTTGGCGACATTGGTATTTATATAAGGTTCCATAAAAAAGACGCCGACTAAACGGGAAGATTGGCGGGCGGTTTTGCTTTTCTTGAAACAATTCTCTCAAATGTGGGGGTGCTGGCCACCTCTCCGGGAAAATGATAAATAGTGGCAAGTTCTTCCGTCGTCAATATGATAGGTACAGCTCTGTAGAACTGATAGGGCGGCCAGAAAAAAGATCTTTTTTTGTAGGCATCTAGCATTCCTTTTTCAGTAGCCGTTCTACGCATCCTTTGGAAATCCTGCCAGGGATAATCAAAATCCGTAAATTTTCCAAGCTTTATGCCATTTAAATTATTTGAACTGTATTGGCGGAAAGCGCCGATCAATCCGCTGATTCGGGTTGAAATCTTGTTTGAATCCTTGTGAGCTATGTAAAAACCTCTGATACAGGCTTCAAACGGCCATTTTTCCAAACTGCGCTCAATGGCGGTAATTTTCAATTCTTGACCTTTGGTCAAGGCGAGTATCGGCGTTCCTTGCGGAGAAGTGGTGACCATTGCTTCCTTGCGAATTTTTTCAATTTCGTTTTTTGCGGCATCTTTCCAGTCTTTCTTCACGAAAATTCTGCCTTCGCCGAAACTTTCATTGGTATGGGCTTGTATTATTATTTGTATCCAAGCCTGTTCTCCCTTGCCAAGAGAACCTAAATATTCAATAACCGAAGTAAGAGGATCAATTTTGAATTCTTCTTTTGGATCTTTTTCAAGTCCGTAATCTATATAAGTCTTGATAGGATAAACGTCCGGATCCGTCAGTTTAAAGTAAGTAGCCCAAAAAGGATAATTTTCTATATCGTAGGGAATTTTATCCGCGTAGTCTTCGACTACAACGATTTCCACATTAGGATATTGTGAATAAAGTTGAGTCTCCACTAAACTCTGGTATTTTTGCCAAGTCCATATATAAAAATGAACATTGCCGTCAAAGGAGGCCATTTCAAGAGAAAACCACGGGCGCACTTTGCCTCCCCAATATGTTTCTATTAGCGTAGCCGCTCCCTTTTGCCAAAGAGCGGTCAAAAAAATTTCCATGGCAAGCGGCGATTTTGTAATCTCCTTAGGAACTTTAATTTCAAGTAATACAACTTCTTGCTCCTTTATATAAGTTCCGCGTATATAAGCCATCCATAAATTAAAAAAAGTGACAATTAAAAAAATAGGCAGCCAAATGGCATAAGTATTGAGACCAATAGTTACTATTCGTCCAATCAAATCCGCCAAATTTAGACTAAGAATGCTTTCAGCCATTAGCTAATATAATACAGTATTTTCAATTAACCGAGCAAGAGAAGTGAATTAGGCTGTAACCATTTCTGTTTGAAGGAAATATTTGCCGTCCTTTCCTCTTTTGAAATATTTTTGATTCTGAAGATTGACAAGAATTGTGTTCTCTTTTACATACCTTTCCTTCATCACTTTGTCCACTATTTCCTCTTTAGAAAGAGGCCCGTGCTTTTCTATAATGTGTTTTATAACATCTCTGACTACACCGCTGACATAGCCCCATTCGGCAAGGGCGTAAAGTCCGCGCCCAACTAAGACAAATCTCGGATCTTTTATAAGTTCATTGTGGCATGTGGCCACATGGGCTTTTTTATCAAAAACTTCCTGTATAGATTTGGCGACTTGGCTGAAATGAATGGGAGAACCGTGTTTTCTTATAACCAAAAAGGCGTAATCTCTCATTCCTTTGGTTTTTATATTTGGTGAAGTGCTTAAACCCCATTCTCCAAGAGGATTTCTGCCAATGCCCTTTGAAAGGGTTAGCCATCTTTTTAAGATTTCTTCATTTTTATATTTTTCTGATATGTCTTCAACGTGTTCCAAAAAATTTTTGACGATTTCAGACTCGTTTAAAATATCATCTGTTTTAAGAGACTTATAAAGTTTTTTTAGAGATTCTTCTACCTGCTTAGCCAAGTTATCGTCAATGTGCCATCTGTGCCTGAACATATCGTCTTCTTTCTGTCTTTTGAAGGCGTCGCCCAAAACCAGGAGCAAATTTAGATGGTTTTGAACACCCTTGTCTTTGGAAATTTGTTCAATAAAATCATCTTCCACAACTATGCCGCCCAATGAATGCAGCAACTCTTCCAGCTCCGCGAAAGATTTCTTCTCTTCAGTAAAAACTTCTGATTTTCTAATGTTATTAAGAGCGTGATTTTCTATTTGGCGGACTCTTTCTCTGGTTATGCCGTATTTCTGTCCAATGGCTTCAAGAGTCATTCTTTTAGCGTCTTTTCCCAAGCCGTAACGGCTAGTGATGACTTCTCTTGCCCTATCTTGCAAAACAGCCAAAAGTCTTTTAGTAACTTGTTTTGGTTTTAGATTTAATTTAATCATGTTTTCACGACAACTAATATAGTCAAACTATCACGTGTTATTAATAGTGTCAATTTATTACAAGACCCGCGGCTTATTGATAAGGACTGTCTAAAAAAAGGAATGTTTATTACACTACTACCCTAAAAAGAATCTGTCAATCTAATGCATTCGTCCGCAACATAGAGCTCTCTAAATTAGAGAGTGTCATTTTTATCTAAACTTGCGCGCCCTTTGTAGTGGACAGCGTTAGAACCATTTTTGAGAGGTAAAATGAGTATATTTATATACCTGATTTAAGGTCAGAAGTGGTAGCGGTTTGAGTTTGCGTTTTTGGTTTTCTGAAAAGATATTTGTTGTATATCACAGAAACAATAATCAATATCGCACCTATGCCCCAAACCTGCCAACCGCCAAAACCCTCACCGCCATAAACATATCTACCGAGATATAACAGGACCGCTCCCACAAGGAGCAAAATAAGCGGCTTTGGATTTTTATGTGCTTGGTAATCCAAGATAAAACCTACTGCGCCAAGAGCAATAAACCCAAACGCAATCCAACGCCATACGGGAATAAGTGCGCCAAGTCCCAGATAAGTAAGAAGCGAGGCAGAGCCAATCCAACAAAGAGGGCAAACACCTATTGCTCCAGCACCTAAAACTGGGGCTAAAAATGTGATAACTTTTTGGAGTTGTGTTTTCATTTTTCTACTATACTATCTTTTAGCCTACCTTGCTACTCACAGTATCCTTCCCACGGGCATTAAATAATATAAATCAAATGCTAAAGTAGCCCAAGGTTGATAGAAACTCCCTCCTTGTATTAAAAACGCTTTGGCAAATATAGAAAACCCTGACATACTTTCGTGCGTCAGGGTGTGCAAAATGGTGAACTATTTTGAATGAACTGCGGGAATTTCAGACTTCTCCAATAAATCCTTGACATGTCCAGAAAATCCAGTGGCATTGCCTGCTACGCCAGTGACATCGCCAGAGATACGAGTGACATCGCCAGAGATGTGGGTGACATTGCCACGGAAGGGGTAGCTGACATTGCCAGAGATGTGGGTGACATCGCCAGAGATGTGGGTGACATAGCCATAGATGTGGGTGACGTCGCCAGAGATGTGGGTGACGTCGCCACTGAGACGGCCACTGACATTGCCTCTGATACCAGAAACATTGCCGGTCACACCCCTAAAATCACCCCAGACACCAACATGGAGGCCTGTTACTGATTCCCCTACATTTTCTTGCTCAATTTTAATTCTTCTAAGCATCGCTATCCTTTCTCAATGAGGTTATGTTTTGTGACGAAATGCCGAGATTAAGCCATGATAAGAGCTATATCTTTGGCGATAGTATTATATATACAAAATTT
>CAYJVZ010000047.1:0-4559 GCA_964373765.1 uncultured Candidatus Saccharibacteria bacterium
AATATCGATATCCACAGGACAAACTTGTTGACTTTTTCTCATAGCGGATCTCCTTTCGTCGCGCCCTCGCTTGGGCTGGCCTTTTTTTTCGGCGGACGGAAACTTTTTAACTAGAGCTTGATTTTGAAATATCTCTGCGCTCCCCAAGGAGACATTCTTTCTTGTGTTTCAACAATTCTGTCTCCGTAATGCCTTTGAATTTTATCCGCATATCCATGATCAACTGCGGAATGGCGTGTAATCCACTTGACCCCTCTTGCCCTCAGCTCCTCTTCAAGATTTCTCATCAGTTCACCAACATAACCTTTTCCTTGATGTTCTGGCGCAATAGCTGTGTTCATAATGTAAGCACTTTCGCCGTGTACATTTACTTGTGTATAGCCAATAATCTTTCCGTCCGCATTCTTTAAGAGGTAGTTTAAATTGTGGTCATCTTCAAACAAACTTTTCATCATGCCTTCTTCGTAGCCGGTATGATTAAAAGCCTCATCTTCCACGGCCATTATTTGTTCTCGAACATCTGTCCAGGAATTCGGACTGTATTTTTCGACACGAATCTCAGGAGGATTTTGTTCGATATTTGGTTGTGTTTCTTGAAATTCACTCATAAATTTTGGAGCTAGGCTACCGCTTCTGCGTTTTGCCTATTTTCAAGACGAATGAAGTAAAAATCCTCGCCGCCAAGATATTGCGGGAGTTTTTCATTTTTTGTGAGGTGGAATCCCTTACTTTCAAACCATTTTCTAATTCGTGCGTTCATTAGTAAGGCGTAGGAAGTACTTGCTCGCGCCTCTGCTTCAATGGATACGCCGTATACAGAAGCGACATCAAGAACTCTCTCCATTATTTTGCGAGCAATCGATGATCCTCTAAATTTTGGCATAACTACCATATCGTACACATGGGCGACACGTTCTCCGCTCTGCACTTCTGATTCTTCGGGCAAAACCAAGAGATAACCAGCTGCTTCTTGACCCTGGCGAACAACAAAACTTGAGGCGGCTCCTGGCACTTCCAGTTCTCTTTGCTCTCGCAGAATATTGGCAATATACGCCTTGCCTTGCGCCATTCCTTCGGGATATGCTTCTGCCTCCATTTTTGCAATAAGTTTAGCGTCTCTCTCGGAAAGATTTGCAAAACTGATCACTTTATCCATTGATTCAACGCCGCGAAGTTTCGGAAGATCATAAATCTGCGAGCCGCGAGCGTCAGAATAGGAAAGTTGAGTTTTTGATTCGTAGCGATTCACCTCCAGCTTCCCTCCGGGCGGAATCAAGTCAGAATGGCCGGCGCCGACTTTTACTGGTTTGCTTGTATATTCGGTCCAGAATGTTTGATACACATTGGAAAGCAGGGGGGTGAGCTTTTTATAATTGTCGGCAACTTCAATATTATCCAAAACCACAACATCTTCTCCGGTTTCCCTATCTCGCGAATCTACCACAACGGATTGAGCAATAATTCTTCCGTTGTATTTTATCGTGAAGTATTGAGTAGAGCGGTTGAACATGTAATCGTCGTTGTATGAAGCCCCAAACGGCATACAACAATCGGTGTAGTTGCCGCACACCCAACCTTCGGGATCAGATTTTGCATGGACTTGAGCCTCAACAATCGGCCCAACATCAACTTGTTGCTCGCGAAGCAATCGAATTACTTCTTCTTCCAAGTCCATCGGAACGGAATTGAGCAAATCAAGCGCGGTCATTTTCTTTTCGCCAATTTCCCGTCCTTTTACTAATTGATTGAGCGCATGGAATAATCCTTTAGGGTCTTTTGCCGTTCCTCGGATTTTTTGTTTTTGCGATCCAAGTCCCTCTCGCAATGCTTCCGTGAGAGCGCAACCGACAAAAGTTCTTGAGTGCGGCCTGAATGGTTGCTCTTTATCTAACTTACCCTCAAATAAATCCTGAAAATCGGCTCGTCTACGCATTGATTCTAGTGCCGCAAGATTAAATCCGGGTGCCGAAGTAATCTCTAATAATTCCGGCGGAAATTTTGAAAGATCGATGTTGGACTCAATTGCCAAAATGCGTTTTTTTAGTTCGCGTAATGATTGGATCGGTCCACTGTTTTTTAGTGGGTCGCGATATTTGCTGTATCTTGGCAAGAGATTAACAAACTCCTGATTATCGTCCATTGTTTTAATACTCAACAGAATGGACTTAGCGTCTCCAGCTTCAAGTTTTTGAATGTTAGGACTCCACAGAAGTACATCATGCCAATTTGATATGCGCCCATCTGCTCCGCGAGTTGTATTAAAACGCAAAAGATAATTTTGCATTGCGGCACCGCCAACATACTCTGCGGCACCCTTGTACCAATCGCGCACGTCTTCTGTTTGCGTTCCAAGACAAATGCGAAAATCCAAATCCGTTTTTTTCTTTGGAGTTTCTTTGAAAACCTTATCCCATTCTTTCCCCTCGCTAGTTGCGCGCCAAGTGGCATACTTTGTAAGACCGTTGGGGTCAAGTAAAACATAATCACTGGCGTATTCGTAATAAAGATTTATTTCTGCCGGCGATACTGCCTTGCGCCATTCGTCCGGCCAATCCTCAATCGCAAATTCAAGATCGTTTTTAACTTTTCCGCTTATCACGCCTTCAAGGTAGCGTTGTTTGTCGTGCGCCAAAGCTACGCCGCGAATATCATTTCCTTGTTCTAGTGCTTGAACAATAAGACCGAGTGTCGCTGATTTTCCTTTATCTTTTTGCTCGCCATAGCGATCTTCGGAGCCTTGCCCCAAAAGCGCAACGATCAGGTTCTTTTGTTTTTCCAAATACTCATTAAACTTTTCTTCTGAAACATCAGCTTTCGTTAAATCATATCTATCCCAGTTCACTAACCAATCGTCACGGTAAAAACGATCTTTTTCCCGACGGTTTGGAGTTGCCATCCAAACCTGCTTCGCCAACCAATACATCCTTTTTGCTTCTCTGAATAATTTTTTTCTTTTTCTTCGTGGCAATTTAGCGAGCCATTTTTCGTAGTAAGTGTCTTGTTCTTCTTGATTGAGTGTTGTCTCTCGTTGTTCTAAATATCTCCAAACTCCACTTCGAGAAAGAGTTGCTGCTTGATGAGTTTGTTTCGCAAGATTAGGACCTTCAAAATTTTGAATTGTATAACCAAGATTTTTCAAAATTTCTAATCCCTGCAATTTTTCTACTATTCCATGATCACTATCATTGAAAAAATCCAATGCGGTTTTAGGGGAGGTCGAACGAATAATGTCATACACTTTGTCATCCGAATAATAAACACCACTATTTATATCTCTCAAACAGCGACATTGTTCAAAAATTTCTTTAAGCTTTGGATTATTCTCTACTGCCTTTCGCGCGAGGGCTTCTTTGATTCTTGTCTTGCAAAAATCAATGAAATCATAATCTTCTTCATTTCCTTCATCTTCTTCTTGAGAAAGCAATATTTGTTTAGAAAGCGGAAGAAACCACATCGTGTTAATCGTTGCTGTTGCTTCTTGCCGTGAAGCCTGATCAAATAATTTACTTAGATCAACTCGGTCAAAATC
Source organism: uncultured Candidatus Saccharibacteria bacterium (assembly GCA_964373765.1). GTDB lineage: Bacteria > Patescibacteriota > Minisyncoccia > Phycocordibacterales > 01-FULL-45-15b > 01-FULL-45-15b. Next base: position 3,530 of record CAYJVZ010000047.1, read on the forward strand.
AACAATTCCCGCTTCCCGCGCAATTTTATCAGCTTTAAAAACAAAAAGTTTTTCTACCTGAGCCCTTGATATTGCCCTCAACACCAGTTTTCGATTTGCCTCGCTTTCAGTTGCTTTTTCAAGTCCAACAGTTCCTATATTTTTCGCAATGCGCTCAAATTCTCTTTTCGCAGTCGCAACAAAAGGCGCGATGTTTGTGATGTTGCCATCAGCCATTTCTTTTTTCTCGTCATCCCAAATTCTCATTCCAAAATCGTTGTTGCAAAGATAGCGATTTTTTGATTTTAGATAGTAACGATGAGGAATTTCTGGAATGTCTTCTTTTGCTCTTCCGACATCTCTCGCTGTATCTAGTCTTACCGCGTCCCTAACATAGGCAAGCGCGAGAAGATCGCTTGCGCTTACTAACTCGTCGGAAACATATCGCCCTTCAGGATAATACTCGTAGGTTTCATAGATATCCACTTCACCATTTTGTTTTCTGATGAAATAGTTGGCGCCAAGTAATCCAATTTGTTCGTTAGTTAATTTAAGTTTTTCGATTATTTCTGCTCGATTTTCTCGGGATGCAAGCAAGGGCGCTAATTTATTAAAATTGTCACCAACAAATTTTTCCACGCCTGATTCAAAATCTCTTCGCGTCAGCGGTTTTTCTGCTGTGATTGTCTTAAAAGCTTGGATTGTTTCTAGTTCAATCTTATTTTCTGGGTTTTCAGAAATCAAATACTTCTCAATCCCTTCTTCAATTTTTTCCTTCGGTCGGTTATTTGAAAATTGTTCTGGTGTTGAAAAGCTTTCTCGCATATATTTGATAAGTTATTCTACTAAATCCCTTGTGTCCACCTCTAACGATTTTGCAATTTTTTTTCAGAGTTTCAATGGTATGTAGAGGTCCACAACATATTGGACTGTAAGGATTGAATAAAAATATCTATCGACCAATAATAACGCAATGGAACACGTAACGGAACCATTTGTCAAGTACCCACTTTTTAGACAACAAGTCTGCGGTTAATGTGATAGATATGAC
>CAYJVZ010000048.1:0-4547 GCA_964373765.1 uncultured Candidatus Saccharibacteria bacterium
TCGAACTGGGAACCTCGGTTTTGGAGACCGATGTTTTACCATTGAAACTACAGGCCCAATACCTGTGATTCTATACAAAAACCAAATAACCCACAATTGCGGGTTTTTGTTATTTCTTCGCTTCTTTGTGAAGCAGTTTCTTTCTGCACCACTTGCAATATTTTTTGAGCTCTATTTTTCTCTCAACTTTTTTCTTGTTTTTACTGCTCCAGTAATTGACCCTTTTGCATTTAGAGCAAGCAAGTTTTATTAGTCTATCTTGGGACATAAAATTTTAATTAGCCAAGTTAATATACATAAAAGCAAGCCTAGAAGCAAGCTTTGGCAAAATATTTAGACGAAAAATCTTTTTATAAGAGGATTAATCCTAGTAATAAATTCATAGCTCGAAGTATCAGAAAGTTCCGCTAAGCTTTGAACGCTTATTTCCTGACCGCCTTCAAAACCAATCAATACAACTTCGTCCATTTCCCTTGCCCCTGGAATATCGCTGATATCAATAGCCATCATGTCCATAGAGATCCTACCCAGAATCTTAGCCCGCTCGCCTCTTACAAGAACGTTCCCAATACTTGAGAGATTTAGAGGATAGCCGTGCCAATAACCGACGGGACAAATGGCTACTTTTGTTTTTCTATTCAATCTTTCGGCAAAGTTGTAGCCAATTTTGTCTCCCTTATCAAGAAATTTAATTTCTGAAATAATTGTTTTCCACGATAATACCGGCAACAGTTTTATGTTGCTATTTGAAAGCGCGCCCTCTACTTCCTTGGAAGGCCAGAGACCGTAGATAGCGATACCGACACGAACCATATCTAAATGAGATTTTGGATAAAGCAGCATGCCGGCGCTTGCGGCCGCGTGGTAAATAATTTTAGGAAATGTCCTGCTAAAAATTTCTTTCCATTTATCAAACTCTGAAAGCTGTTTCATTGTGCTGGTCGGGAAAGCTGGATTTTTTGCTTCCGCAAAATGCGTATAAACTCCATCGATGGAAATTTTTTTTTCTCTCTTTTCAATTAATTTGACTACGGCATCAGCTTGACTTGAGAAAAATCCTTGTCGATGCATGCCTGTGTCCACTTTAATATGAACCTTAATCAAGCCTTTTTGCTTTCCGGAGATAATTTTCTTTAGTGAAAAAAGTGATGAAACCGTGAGAGTAATGTCATGCTTGGTCGCTAAATCTATATTTTGTGGAATAGTAAAACCAAGAACCAATATCGGAATTTTAATGCCTTGCTTCCTTAAGGCCACTGCCTCCACTATTGAATCAACGCCGAGCATATCGGCGCCAAGGCTAACAGCTTCATGGGCAAAATCTATCAAAAAATGACCGTAAGCGTTTGATTTCACTACAATCATCATTTTGCATTTTCTGTCCAGAAGAGATTTTAGGGTTTTGTAGTTGCGTTTTATTTTACCTTTATCCACTTCTATCCATGTTCGAAGAAGATTTTTTTTATTCATATTTATTTCGCGAAAGCATATATTTAGAAGTACTTTACCAGAAAAAATATATGAGGCAAAGCTTAAAGTTTTAGACTGGTGCTCGCGCTTGACAGCTTATAAGCCCTAGGTATAAAATTTGATATGGGAAAGGTTGCTGTAGCTCATTGTAAAATGGTGCGATCGAATCTCCTTTTTACCAAAAGCGGATATGGATCTCGTGTGTGCGAGCCTGTTTATGCATCGCTTGGCAAGTAAAAAGAAATCGAAAACGGAAAGACATGATAAATGCTAAAACAGCAAATTGTTGGAAACCCTGATGTGGAAGTCGGTTGTTCATCGATAACAGTTGCCCTCATATCTCACAGTCCAGAAATTGGAGTAAATTTACTCCAGGAGGAGAAAGGGCGACTCGATTTGTCGTGGGGATCGAATGTAAGTTCAGACAACTTGGGCAAAAATCAGCTGAAATTGGTTTTCAATGGCCAAGCTGAAGAATGGAAGAAAAAATCATGGCGGTATTTTGCAAGACAAGACGTAATTCCTTTTGGAAGACGAAGTCCCAGGGCGGAGTACGCCATAAGAGAAGGGAAGTTTCGGATAAAATTTCTCGGTTCCGAAGCCCAAGTCAGCAAACGCTTCGGTACCACAACCAAGTCAGATGTCCTATGCGTAGGTCGAGTCGGCGGTAAGCAAGAGAAGGGTCACGAAATTTGGAGCGTCGGTGACATTCGAGTCATTCGATTGCATCAGGAATACATGGAACATGACGGCGTAAATTATCATTGTTGCAACGTTGTTGTGGAAATTCCGCAAAGATCGACTGATTTTTTTGCAATATGTTACGAAGTTGAAGAGGGCAATGTCCATGTCGAAACTCATCATGCTGAAATGTCCATGGTAATGGGCAAAGTAGAATTTGATTCCTTGTACGGAAAGAAAGCTAGAAAAGTCAGCTGAGATAAAGGAAGAAAATATGACCCGTGCGCGAAAGTGCATGGGTTTTCTTATTTTACGGCCTTATCTAAGCTTATTTGACAAATTTTTTATATGTGATATCATAACAGGCAGATATGTTTTTCTTTAAGGTCATGGGTATTTACCCAGATAAGGCATGTCGCCGCCTCATTGAAAAACTCTAGACTACGGAAAATGCATGAAAACGAAACTGTTCATCGAAATCGAGGGAAATACCTTCAGCCTGATCACCGGCAGAATCAAATTCCTCAGACGAAATCCAGATGACCCAACTGACGGATTTGGTTACATTGAGGTCGAGGGTTGGCCGGACGTCCGCTACCTTTCAAACGCTCTATGCTTCGTCGTCCCCGGGGCCACACACCCGAAGATGAGTGATCGGATCGACATTGAGGAGTATGATGTCTCGCCCAGAACTGCCGTGGTTCTTCTTGAACCAGAGAGTGGCAGAAACGGCGGCCTCTTCACTCGCAAAGTCTTTTCGGAACACTCCTACAATCAGGCTTTGGCCACAATCGCCAATCGACCTTACTATCGGGCAATTCACACCAACGCCCGGTACAACGGCCAGTTCGCGAGCGCCAAAACTTCGGTTTATGCCGAGGGAACGCTTGAAGAGATTCTGGCAAAATTCCCCCGTCTCGCTCCGAACGATCCTCTGGGACCGACATACGTGACGGGACCGATCGTTGTTTCCACACATTGGGAGCGACGAACAAAGGATGGCTGGTCAAAGTGCCAGGATCCCCGAAGTTTCCCGTCCAATGTCGTCCACATCCAGGTTCGGGTTTTCGAGAGACTTACGGAGACTGATCGCTTCACCGGCAAGCCCGGTAAATGCGTCCAGTCTTTCTACGGTCATCTCGGAAACCTCATGGAGCGTCCGAAAGATTTCTTGGGGGAGCAGTTCTTCTTTGAGATCCGAATCGGAACCATTGACTGGACTGAAGTGGCTGACCCTCGTCGTAAGAAAGACGAGACTGAAAAGCCGGTCAGCGCCGGCAACCAGCCTTTGCGCAAAGTCGCCGTGAAGCCCTCAACTCCAGCAAAATCAGTGGCTATGCCGAAGTCAACAAAATCGCGCCCGGCTGTGCTAAAGAGCTTAAGTGATTTAAGCCTCTAAGCTTCGCCCACAGTCGGAGCGCCTTCAGAGATCTCTCTGAAGGCGCTTTTTTTTGACAAAATTTTAAATTGGTGTATATTATTAAAAGATCAATGTTCAACATTAACTAGAAAGGATCTAAAAGTGATAACTTACAGCGCCTTTTTCCCAAACGCAGCTTCTTCTCCAGAATTTATCGGACGAGTGTCCTCTATTGGCGAAATGCTGCTTATGGACGGAATTCGGGCGACAAAGAACGAATTGGTTTTCGGTTTTAGAATCGGATCTATAAAATCGCTGTGGATACCGTTTTCTGAAACTGACCCGCCTGAAGTATTGAGAGAATATGTTTTCTCGTGCGAGCTTGATGAATGTGATCCTGATCAGATCGTGATTGCGCGTTCAGAAAGCCAGCCACCGAGACATCATAATCCCGCTCATACTCCCTACTTGGTGCGTGTGCATAGCGAGTGCGATCAGTCCAGCAAAATACGCGGATTCGTTTCAAAAATCAAAGGCTACCCGCGATTTCTTTTCATCGGTAAAGGAGTCACCACTATTGGAGGAAAGAAATTAAACTCGTGGACAGACGCTCTTGTGGTTCTTGAAAAAGGCGACGCGGTGACCGTCAGACCCGCAGGCACGAGTGAACCGATTGAATATGTCATTGAGTACACAAGCATAGGCATTGGCCACAAAACTTTGGAACATTACCTAGCTTGAAAAACCCGCGCATGGATGGCGGGTTTTTTTATTGATAATCAATTTTCTTTTGAAAATAAATATTGCGCTTTGACTCCAAGCTTGATTCCGGAACTCCGGTCTTGATTCCGGTATTGCGCTTTGACTCCAAGCTTGATTCCAGTTTCGCACAGATATATTATTTAGTTACGATCGTAACTAAATCATAAAATATGGATCTAAATTGAACCATTACGAAGGCATTAAATACCAGTTGTCCCAAGAATATTAAAATATGGACAACATGTACGCATTAAATCAGGTGCCCTCCGAACTA
>CAYJVZ010000049.1:0-4400 GCA_964373765.1 uncultured Candidatus Saccharibacteria bacterium
TATTGCCTTGCTTTGCGCGAGCATCGTGATCAATACGCTTTACATTGATTGATTCAAAAATCCCCTTGAGGAGTATTTCAAAATCGGTGCGGTAGCCCATCTCACTCGTTTCTGTATGAGAAAACTTGATAGAAACCGCTTGGATGAAATGAAGGACTCGAAGCCCCATTGAGATTTTTTGATTCCGAGCTTGTCGAGGAAAAAATAAAAATCCAATTGGGGTACTGAAACTCTAAGTTTCGAGTCCTGCCGAGCGCATAAATTTAGCAAAGCAAAGTGAAATTTGGCGTCCGAACGGGGCGCCAGTTTGGAAAAAAATTAATGTAAGCTATAATAGCTCTCATTAAATGCGGGTATGGTTTAGTGGTAGAACACATCCTTGCCAAGGATGAGACGGGAGTTCGATTCTCCCTACCCGCATAAAAACAATGAGCGAAACGCGAATGCGTTTGGCGATTATGTTTTTCGGCAAAGGATGGGAGAATCGAACAGCGGAGCCATGTTTTTCCAGCAGGAAAGACAGGCGAGCTGGCCTATTGCTCGGTTGTGCCTCGCACGGCTTAGAGTGCCCAGACCGAAACGAGCGACGGCGAGTTGAGAGTCGCGGGCGATTCTCCCTACCCGCACCCTAAAGCAAAACCGAGTTTGCTCGGGTGCGGCCCTAAAGCACAACCGAAGCGTTTCCCGAATGCCGAGCCGAATGGTTTTAGGGCTGGCGTTTGCTTGGGTGCGCCCCTAAAGCACAACCCAAGCACCAGCGAAGGCCGAGCCGAATGGTTTTAGGGCTAGGGTTTGCTCGGGCAAGGCCCTAAAGCACAACTATATTCCCCAAAGAACATTTCAAAAATTCTATAGGACAAATATCACCAGAAGTTAGATAAATGTCCTTTAGAAAGTAAAATAATAATTTATTTTACATAAATCGTTGTAAATTATGACTATTCTAAAGGACAATAGTTGTAAAATGTGGATAAAACTGTTGATAAGTGTATAAGACAGGATAATATGACCTTTATATATAAGCTATCCTAATGATGTAATATATAGAGTGTATGTTTCATAAGAAACATTATAAAATGTTTCTTATGAAACACGATGTATTATAGTGGACTCAAAATATGTTGGTAAAACTGGTGAAGATATAGCCTGTAAGTTTCTTATGAAACGAGGATTTAGAATTATTACTAGGAATTATCTCAAAAAATGGGGTGAGATTGATATTGTATCTTCATTTTCAAAAGTAATCCATTTTATAGAGGTTAAGGCTGTTTCATGTGAAAATCTTGCTACTGTTACATATGAAACTGATGCTTATATCCCAGAGGAAAATATACACCCTGCCAAAATAAAGAGCTTAAATAGAGCTATACAATCATATTTGATTGAAAATGATATTTCTGATGAAACAGAATGGCAATTAGACTCACTTGCGGTCTATATTGATTTCAGGAATTTAAAGGCTAAAGTCAGATTCCACGAGAATATTAATTAATGTCCTATAGGATGTCCTATAGAACTGTACAGATGTCCTATAGAACCGTGTAGATGTCCTATAGAAATTTATTACATGTCCTATAGAAATACTTTAGGACATTGAAGCTATACATGATAATATTTTCTTTGCACTAATTTTTTTAAAAAAGTACACAGTAGTTCACCTAAATAGCGCATAGTTTATCGAAGGCCCTATGAGTATGTAAACAGACTTGGGCTACGCCCAAGCAAACCCAAGCACCTGCGAAGGCCGAGCCGGACGGCTTTAGGGCTGGTGTTTGCTCGGGCACAGTAGTGGTAATATATTGCAAGTAAATGAAGGAATCATAGCGGGGTGTAGTATAGTGGCAGTATATACGCTTTGGGAGCGTACGGTCCGAGTTCGATTCTCGGCACCCCGAATAAGCACGGTAGGGTAGAAAAAGGATAGCAAGCCAACTGCTTGGCTTGCGCCGAGAATCGAAAAGGTTCTTCCATATCGAAGGGAATCTTTGATTCCCTGAGATGGAAAACCTCTACAGAATCTGTAAGATTCGATTCTCGGCACCCCGAATAAATATGCTGGAAAATAAAGGTTATTAAACATCACAAGGCAAGACAGCGCCGGCCTCGCTTATCAAAATTCGCCCTTAACAAAAAAACTGACAAGGAGTTGGAAAGAAACTCATGAAGTTTCTTTTTTCTTTTCGGCTTGATTATTATTGACATTTTAGATAATGTGACCTTAGTAATCAGCTCCAGAGTTGTTAGGCTGATCTTGTACATTCCCAACCAAACAAAGCAGAAAGGAGGGTCACATGGCGCGATTGCCCAATTTTGTTTACAGACTATATCAACATGCCTAAATTTATCAGAAAAAAAGAAAATTTCATATGCGATAATTGTAAAAATTCTGTTATTGGCAATGGTTATACCAACCATTGTTCTAAATGCCTTTGGAGTAAGCACGTTGATGTCAATCCGGGCGATAGAAAAAATTTTTGCAGCGGAAAAATGAAACCGCTCGGCCTTGAATCAAAATCAGGCGATTTTAAAGTAGCCCATCAATGTCAAAAATGCGGATATCAATCGAAAACGAAACTTAGCCCAAACGACAATATAGATCTGTTAATATCAATTCAAAAAAAGTCTTTTTAAAAATTTAATTCCTCTGAAACAAGGCTTCATTTAAGATTTTTTCAAGCAGCGGTTGGATGTTTTTTTTGAAATATTCGGAGTATAAAACAAGATCTAAAGTATCCAAACTAGCCAAATTAAAGATATAATTTTCCGTCATATCTCGGTTGACATAAGGGATTGTGATAGATCCTAAGATTCTCTGGCTGGTCATTTCAGCGTCTGAAACAGTGGAAATTAAAGCTATTATTTCACCGTTAGATAGACTTATAACTCCTCCGCCAGACGAACCTTTCTGGGCGGTGATACTGCCTGTTGTGGTTATGAAATCTTTATTTATCGTGTCAAAACTGTATATTTCACTTACTGAACTTAGAGATGAAACCGCGTACAAGTCTTTAATTATGGATATACCCGCGAGAAAACCAGCGGGGTATGAGACAGTCAAAATTTCTTGACCAACGATTGGGTCATAGCTAATATCCGGCAATATATAGGCGAATTTTTCCGGCAAAATATTGCTTGGATTTGCGTGCGATGAAATCCTAAGCAGAGCGTAATCTTTTTCCCCGCTACTTTTTGGATTATTGGTAATTAAATTCGTCTTATTATCGCTTATCCAAAGTGGAGGAAGATATAGAAGCTCGGCCTTATAAGCATTTTTAGCCGGATTTCCAGTTCTGATGAAACAATCCATGAAATCCTTAGTCGGAAAATCCTTGAACAAAAAATACTGGCCGATATGAGCGTTGGTAATGATAACTCCTTTTTCATTTATAATCGCGCCGCTGCCGCTAATTGAATTTATTACATTATCATTGGAAGAAACACAAAATATGTTAACCAAAGCATTTCTTGATGAGAGATTAACCGCGTTAACGTCGAGTAGGGAAGTATTCTGACCCAGCTCCTTGTTTTCTAAAAGTTTTTTGGCGGCAGAAACGATTTCATCTGTTGGGATATTTATGAATTCTTTCTTATTAGCGTTAGGTTTTATTTCATTATTCGATTTATAATTTATGTTTTCTATCGGTTCTGATTCAACCTTTTTTATTTCTGATTCCCCGCCGTTTTTATTTTCTGCCGCAGGCTGAAGTATATCCTCTGAATTATCATCAGTATTTATTTTTTTTTCGTTAGATTCCAGCTCTTTTGCTATTTGAATTTCTTGCTGTGAAGATATTTCCTGATTCAGGGCGATATTTCTGTTATCCAATAGACCAATACTTGATAGCACTGCGAAGAAAACGACCGAGATTTTCTGAAAAAACCAGCTTAAAAATTGATTCATAGGGCTGATTCTATCATTTTTTCTTTCATTTTTGGCGCGTAAATTCTTGTTGACAGCTAGACATGAAAGTGTATAATAAAGTAGAACTTTAGATCAGTCTAAATGTTCATGTTCGATTAAAAGATATTCTAACAGTCTATTCTGTTAGAATTAATTGCTTATATTGTATGGATAATGATAATAAGGAGAAGAGTGAAACTCCTGAAGAGGGCGAAGAGAGGACTGAAGGCGATAGCAACTAATAATTTCTTCTAGTAAAAGACACCAAAAATCCCCGCGATTGCGGGGATTTTTGGTGTCTGATATATTTACGAAACAAGAAAAGCGGGATTAGTTAAATGGCATAATAACAGTTTTCCAAACTGTGGTCGGGAGTTCGATTCTCCCATCCCGCACCAGAAAGGAAAAGTCAAAGAGTTTTGGTTCGCCTCGCTTCGCTCGGCGACTAATTCGTATTCAATTTTGGGGGTAAAAACGAATTCACGATTTCGCATTTTGG
>CAYJVZ010000050.1:0-4356 GCA_964373765.1 uncultured Candidatus Saccharibacteria bacterium
AGAGTTTTAATTTCTTGCGTATTTCGTCAAGAGAGGGAGCATATCCTTTGCGCCCTTGATAATCGCTTATGAAATCGAGGACTTGTTTTTGCCTTTTTGTTACCATAGTGATATTATAGAAAGTAAATCGAAAGTGCACAAGTGCAAGTTATCCCCAACCCTATCATGAATTCAAAAAATGGAAATCAAAAAATAACGAAAAGTCCTGGGCAGAACAAATCGGAAGAGTATTTAGTTAAACTTTGTGACAAGACCTTCCTTTCGCTTTGGAGTTATCCAAATCTATACCGTTCGCCCATTGTCTAGGGCGTTGCGGTTATAAAATGCCACCGGAGCGGAAAAATAATATTGACCCCGTAACAAAAGAGGAAGGAGTATTCGATATGGTAAATCAAACTTATTTAGCAATGCAGGAAGCTTTTGCAAAAACTGTGCGAAATTATCCTATGAAGAAAAGGTGATGTAAAAGGTAAAAGGCGTTAGTGGTGTAAAAGGTGGCAGGAAAAGGTGGCAGGAACCTTTCTTTGGTCTAGAAAGAAAAACTTGTGGATTCGATATTCCCACCATCCTGTACATAAAAGGTGGATGACACTTTTCTTTTTCACTAGTCTCTGAAATATTTTTTGTTTTAGGACATGTTTCTGACTTAAGATCACTAAATTATTTCTATTCGTCAATCTTTCTGGTCTGTCAGTCAAACATTAGGCACATTAAGAAAATTAAGAACCATTAAGAAAAAAACCAGCAATACTAAATTTCACGATCGTTATTTTTAGTATTGTTGATTCGTTCTTCTGTCCAGTCAATCAAACATTAGAAACATTAAACATTAAGACATTGAGCCAACCCGAACAATACTAATCCTCACGATCGTTATTTTTAGTATTGTTGGTTCGTCTATTCTATTGTCGATTCGTGTCACTCTTTGTATTCTTTGTATTGCTCACGCTCTGTGTATTTCGCACGCTCTGTCTCGTGCGACCATTGTGTGTATTTGCATCAATCTCCGCGTAGTAAAATACAGAGGTTTTGCCTCTGCACACTCTGTAATTTCAGGAATATGGGACACAGGAATATGGGACACACAGGAATATGGAAAGGAATATGGGACAAAAGGAATATGGGACAGCCACCATTTACACACATATATCATGACCCCATATATCTTACTATATATTGTAAGAGAGCTCGTCATAATGCAATCAATGGTAGTCGGACGGATGCCCTAGAGACAGACAGATTTTTTAATCATAATATGATTCCTGGATACTAATGATATAATCCACCCTATGGAGCATAAAAATATCAAAAGAATTTGGCGAAGCATGATGTCAGCCGTGATCGCTTTAGTTTTGATTGTAGCTTCAGTCTCCTATGGATTCGCACGAATTTCTAAAATGTCAAAGCAAATTGGTTTTTTAACAATAGAATTAGCATCCACAACGGCATCGTTATCAAAGAATACTATTCTAATTACTCAAAGTATCGCTGACCTACATGCCCAAACCACAGGACTTTCTAATACTCTTTCCAATACCCAACAAAATGTTGACGCAGTTACTACGAAGGTCGGAGGTGTCGAACTGACAGTCGGAAATATTTCTGGCACGGTCGGCACTCTCCAAAAACTTTCGGAAATTGATCCAGAACTTCTTAAAAAATACTCGAAAGTTTTTTTCATGAATGAGAACTACGTGCCAGCGCACCTCACGCAAATTCCCTCAAATTATCTATATAGTGAAAAGCAGTCAGAACAATTTCTTTCTGAATCATGGCCTTTTTTGAAAGGAATGCTTGATGAGGCAAATTCTAGGGCCATTACGATTTACGTGAAATCTGGCTACAGATCATTTGGAACGCAACAGTCGCTAAAATCTTTATACACCGTGGTTTATGGAGCTGGCACCGCCAATTCTTTCTCGGCCGATCAGGGATATTCTGAACATCAATTGGGCACAACTGCGGACTTCATCACTACAGGATTGGACGGTAATGTTGATGGTTTTGATAAGACAGAGGCCTTCTTGTGGCTTCAAGCGAACGCGTATAGATTTGGTTTCGTAATGTCTTATCCAAAAAATAACAGCTACTACGTTTATGAGCCATGGCATTGGCGATTCATAGGAGTCAAGCTGGCTACTTACCTTCATAATAATAATTTAAATTTTTATGACGTAGACCAGAGGGAAATTGACAAATTTTTAATAAATGTTTTCGATTAAAACTTTCAAAGATCGTGTTATAATCCAAGTATTATGAAAAACACAATTATTTTAATTTTGGTTATTGTTCTGGTGGCCGTTGGCGCATATTTCCTCTTTCGGGGTTCGTCTCAAAATGAAGATGCAAAGCAATCGCAAGATACTCTAACCGACACTTCCCTATCCGATGGCAATAGCCAAGCCGATCAAACGCCAGCCATAGAAACTGACAAAAGTAAAACCATTATCGGAAAATCCGTGGAGGGCCGCGACATCACCGCATATCATTTTGGCCGAGGCGATACTGAAATTTTGCTCGTCGGCGGCATTCACGGCGGCTATTCTTGGAACACGGCTCTTGTGGCGTACGAGGCTATAGATTACCTAAAAATTAACCCTGAAATAGTTCCTGAAAATATTAAAGTTACAATTATACCGGTTTTAAATCCTGACGGACTTTATAAAGTAGTCGGAACCTCAACAGCCAAATTTGCGGCGCCAGACAAATCAGTTTCCGAAACAATTCGCATCTCTGGACGTTTTAACGCAAATGATGTGGATCTTAATCGCAACTTTGAATGCGACTGGCGGACGGATGGAAAATGGCAGAATAAAACAGTGGGCGGAGGAAGTGAAGTATTTTCTGAACCTGAAAGCCAAGCAATTAAAAATTACGTTGAAGAGGAGAAACCAAATGCGGTTGTGGTTTGGTATAGCGCCGCCGGCGGCGTATTCGCGTCAAGCTGCCACAATGGTGTTTTGCCGGAGACTCTTAAGATTACCAATATTTACTCTAGGGCCTCTGGTTATCCAGCTTACGAAGATTTTAATTTTTATGCGATTACGGGCGATATGACAAATTGGCTGGCTAAAAAAAATATTCCAGCGATTAGCGTTCTCTTGACGAATCACACCGATACCGAATGGACCAAAAACCTCGAAGGTATCAAGGCATTGCTTCAGTTTTATTCTAATTAATAATTAATCAATATGGCTTCTCCTTGGAGGCGGGCAGTTTGGTTCGCTATTATTTTGTCAGCGCTAGTTATTAGCGTATTAGTTGCAAATCACTCGCGAGACGCCAGAGAGAAGGATGAGCCCTCCAAAGTTGCTGGACTAGATAATCCCGCTCCAAGACGAACAATGCTCGGTCAGTCAGTTGAAGGACGGACTATTGACGTCTATCAATATGGAAATGGACCAACGCACCTTGCTTTTGTGGGAGGCATTCATGGCGGCTATGAGTGGAATAGCGTCCTACTTGCCTATAAACTTATAGATTATCTTGGCGCAAATCCAAAGGCCATTCCGGCCGAGCTTACAATTTCAATCATTCCCTCCGCGAACCCAGATGGACTATATAAAATAATTGGCAAAGATGGACGCTTTAGTGAGGAGGACGCGGACACAAATGTGCCTAAAGAACCGGGACGTTTTAACGCGCGTAAAGTTGATCTCAATCGTAATTTCGATTGTAAATGGAAGCCAAAAGGGACTTGGCGAGGAAATATTGTAAGCGCGGGATCCGCGCCCTTTTCTGAACCGGAGTCCCGCGCTATTCGCGATTTTGTTTTAGAGAAAAGTCCGATTGCTGTTGTATTTTGGCATAGTCAAGCAAACGCCGTTTACGCGTCCGAGTGTGAAAATGGCATCCTTCCAAAGACGATTGAAATTATGGAAGCATATTCGTTCGCTTCGGGATATCCCGCCATCAGTTCATTTTCTGCCTACGAGATTACAGGCGACGCTGAAGGCTGGCTTGCTTCTATCGGTATTCCTGCAATCACCGTTGAGTTTCTAAACCATGAGACGGTTGAATGGGACAAAAATCTGGCGGGCATAAAAGCTCTTTTTGAATACTTTTCAAAATGATTAATTTAATTTTTAATTAGGGCAAGTGTTAGAAAATCTAAACTAATTTGGACGCCTTGTCTGCTAGCGCCGCCAGGTAAAGAAAGCATCTGATTGTTTTTATTGGTAAAATCTGCATGAATTTTAAGTGGCGCATACTTCTCCTTGACAATCATAGATATAAATTATATTATATGCGATAAGACTTAGATAGGCTTTCAGATTAACATGTCAAAGTCGGAGGGACAATCAATCAAGAAAATATGCATACAAGAAATTTTGGCCATAGAGGATCTCGATCATC
>CAYJVZ010000051.1:0-4320 GCA_964373765.1 uncultured Candidatus Saccharibacteria bacterium
TCGTCAAACTCGGAATTAGAAATATCTCAATCGGGCTTCGATTCCTTAGACCAAAATAAAATAATGGCATAAGATGCCATTATTTTACTTGTTGCCCTCGGGAGGAATCGAACCTCCATCAACGGCTTAGAAGTCCGCTGTTCTATCCATTGAACTACAAGGGCTTATCATAATATCAATAGGAAAAAATCATACTACGATCATCTTGACGGGTCAACTTTTTCAAGTCTAACGCTTCGCAAATATTTAAACTCCTCATCTTTTTTATCTATATAATCAAGCGCCTCCTCTAAAATTTTTCTGTCTATTGAATTAATATTTAGACTCTCTTTCTTGACAGAAGTAAATACCTCGCCTCTGGCCACTCCGAAGAAAATATAGCGGCTAAAAGCTAAAACTGCTATATTTACTGCGAAAAAGATGATGACAACGGCGCGCCAATCCCTTCGCAAATGTCTGATTGGCCGAATAATGTTTTTATCCGCCCTCTTTTTAAGTTTAAAAATGTTTTTTAATTCATATTTAAGCATATCAATTTTTTAATTTTAAGACGTTGAAAGTAAGATCGGCCGTCCACTCGGACGACTGACTATCACCATTTTTAGTTATTCTGAATTTATCTATCATCAACTGATAAGGAGCCGACTCAAGGGTAATAGTAAAATTATAAATATTACGCCAAGAGCCCGAAAGCGTAATTGCAAAATTAAATTTCTCAACAGGGGAATCTTCTTCAAACTTGCCTGAAAGCAGAGAATTTATCCTAATATCCAAGCTGTTTTCTGCCGCCAGATTTTCAACTAGTTCAATAAATTCAACCCTTCCTTCATCAGGAACGAAAAAATTATCCAATTTATTCCTTTGGCTCTCGGTGGACAAAACTTCCCGCTCAAGAGAAAGGAGAGTTATTCTTTTCTTTTCTTTCAATTCGCTTTCAGCGAGGACGGACGAAGTGTTCTCATTTAGATGTTTTATCTTAAAAAAAATTTGATAAGCTCCAAAGGCGGCTAGTATGTTTAAGGTAATAAGAATTATTAAAATTGTGAAAGCCCTTTTCATAAATTCATTTTTTTACATCTAAAGAAAGCGAAAAGTTTATATTAATTTCTTTTGTCAGACTTGATACAGGAAGATTGATATTGAAAAATTCACTGCTTTCTTTTAGACGTCTTTCAAAACCAACGAGCGTGTTTCGGTTAGACGCGTCACCAGATAGGGTGACGCGTCTTGCGTTTTCAACTGCAGGCGAAATTTCAAAAGAGACTAGTTTTATCGTTTCTCTTTCCGCTATAATTCTGTCCAGAATTTCTATTATCCTTTTTCCGCCACCATCTATGTTTATGGCTTTTATTTTGTCGCTTGTTTCCTTCAGAATCTTTTCAATACTATCGGCAGATTTTGTTTTATCGCTATAACTGGCATAGACGGTTTCCACAGCTATTTTATTTTTATTAAAAGACAAAAACAGCGAAGGTGTCATCGATATCGCAAGAAAAAGCAGCGTAAACAAAGAAAAAATAAGAACTATTATGAACAACCTTAGTTTGTATTCTCTGGATATTTTCCTTCGATTTTCTTGAGGTAATAAATTAATCATTTAATCTATTTTAGGCAAAGCTAACCCTATTGCTGTTGCGAAATTGAGAGAATCTTCAAAAAATATTGGCGGTATATAGTCTTTTAAAGAAAAAACATTTTCCCAAACATTGGCGATTTCAACATTTATTCCAACACTGGCGGCTAAGTTTATGTCGAAATCTTTAAGGACCAAGTCTCGACCGCACAGAATTATTTTATCTATAATAACACTTCCCACGACGCCATTTTCAGAGTGAGTTTGCCAATATTTATGAATTCTCTTAATTTCATCGCGAAGAGCGGTAATTGGATTTACTTGCGAATAAAACTTCCTCATTTCATCTTTGGTGTTTTTTTTATGGATACCTTTTTTTATATCCTCAACCTCCGCTTCAGAAACTCCAAATTGAGTTTTTATGCTTTGATCAAGAGTCTCGCTTCCAAAATTAAGTTTATATGAAAAAAGTACGATACCATGGCTAACTATGTAAATTCCTGTGGTGTTTTCACCGAAGTTGGCTATCATATATGTTCCCGGATCATTCCTTTTTATAATAGCGTTTGATAGCGCAACGGCAGTCACTTCAAGAGAAACAACTAAAAAATCAAATTCTTCAAAAAGTTTGATAAAATTGGCGGCTGTTTTTTTTGGAAAAGCCACCACGCCCACATCCATGTGA
The DNA here is from genome assembly GCA_964373765.1 of uncultured Candidatus Saccharibacteria bacterium. Taxonomy (GTDB): domain Bacteria; phylum Patescibacteriota; class Minisyncoccia; order Phycocordibacterales; family 01-FULL-45-15b; genus 01-FULL-45-15b. Next base: position 2,259 of record CAYJVZ010000051.1, read on the forward strand.
TTTTTATGCTCGTTTTCTTCGTCATCGTTTGAGTTAATAACAGCGTAATCAAATAAAACCTCATCGGCTTTCATGGGCACTTGTTCTTCTATCCGCAGATAAACAGCTCCTCTCACTTCTTCAAGAGCGACTTTTGGTATAGTCATTTTAAAAACAAAAGATTTCTCGTCCGGCAAAGAAACACTGACAAACCTGAAGCCGTATTTATCACGCAATTCCTTTAACGACAATTTCAGATTTTCGTCTTTCGTTATATCATCAGAATTAACTATGTTTGGCGTAATTTTTCTCTCTCCAAAGACTCCGACTTCCATTTTTAATCCTCTTTGGGAAAGTTCAATAAATCTAAGGGATTTAGTGGAAATATCAACGCCGATACTCGGCATTTCCGAATATAGAGGCGGGGGAAAATACTTATCAAAAAAATTTAGCTCATGCAATTTTTTTTCCATGGATAATATCAATTGCCTAAATTATACCCCGTTAGAGAAACAAACAAAATTATTTATTAGACTGGTTTTCTTGGCGCAGAGTTTCGCGGGAAGCCTTTCTTTGAATATAGAACTCTCTAAACATCGGCCAGAAAGAGATGATAATAATGATAAAAATTATCGGTAATATATAGTGTTCTATGTCGGGCACATAGTTACCCAGAATATAGCCTGCCCAACTAGCGCCAATTGCCCAGATAAAACCGCCTATAACATTGTAAAGGGCAAATTTTTTGTACCGCATTTGGCCAACGCCCGCTAGGATCGGGGCAAAGGTTCTTATTATGGGAATAAAACGAGCAAGAATAATGGTTTTACTGCCATATTTTTCATAAAAGATTTTCGCCCTATGGACATGCTTTTTATGGAAAAAAATTGAGTCCTCTTTGATAAATATTTTTGGTCCGATTTTTCTTCCAAACCAATAGCCAACAGCATCGCCTAAAACAGCGGCAATGAAACTGCCAAGCGAAAGCGCCCAGATATTTAGGAAGCCTTGCGAAGCCAGCAAGCCCGCCGCAAGCAACAATGAATCTCCCGGCAGAAAAAAGCCAAAAAAAAGTCCCGACTCGGCGAAGATTATGAAAATGATACCGACAATGCCGAAAGATTTTATTAGCGTTACAGGATCAATGAAATCAAATATTAAATCAAACATTGATTATAAATTTTAGAAATTAATCATAGCTTTTATTTTTTTTGCTTAAATAACTTTTCAGTATTATGGCAGCGGCCGAAGCGTCCAGATTTTTGACATTGCCTTGGATTCTGGATGCCTCCTTTGAGGTCAAAAATTCCGGCTCAAAGACCACATCAACTTTCGTTACTTTTCCAAGATCGTTCTTAAATTTTTTTATTTTTTTCATAATGGCATTGTCGGAACCAGAAAAATTTTTTGATTCGCCCAACACAATTAGAAATACATTTCTTTCAACCATGATCTTTTTAACCGCACTGATCAAGTCTTTGTTATTTGTAAGGGTGGCGTAAGGCAGGGCAAACTTGCCATCTTCATCCGAGAGAGCTATGCCGACCCTTTTCATTCCAAAATCAATGCCCATGTATATCATTCCATGATTCTACCAAAAAAAATTGCCTTGCCTAATTTTTCCTGATAATATTTAAAAATGCCTTTTGAAGATTTATCAAATTTTTTTCTAAGCAACGCTTGGCTGTTGGCGCTTATAGTTTTGTGGACAATTCCGTGGAAGGGCGTGGCTCTTTGGAAAGCGGCTAGAAATTCGGACAAAATTTGGTTTATAGCGCTTTTCTTACTGAACACTCTAGCTATTTTAGAAATTATTTATATTTTCTTTGCGGGGAAAAATAAAGAAAATAAAGAAAACAAGAAGAGCGGGTCGGATCATTAAAATTATGGGAGAGGTGGCAGAGTGGTCGAATGCACCGGTCTTGAAAACCGGAACGTCCGAAAGGGCGTCGTGAGTTCGAATCTCACCCTCTCCGCCAATTGGGAAAATGCAAATTTGAAGAGGTCAGCTCGCGGCGCGAGATGCGCCGCTCGCATAGAATCTGAAAGGGCTTTTTTGGCGAAAAGGAAAAGGATTTATCAA
>CAYJVZ010000052.1:0-2791 GCA_964373765.1 uncultured Candidatus Saccharibacteria bacterium
TGACATTTTTTATAATCCGGCAATCCGATAGTGTCACAAATTGAAAAACGGCTTAAAATAAAGAAATCCCTGCGGTTGGTTATTAAAACAGCAGCGCTGTCATGGCGCATGACAGCGCTTGAAATTGGTTCGCTCTGACAAAATGAAAACTTGTTTTCATTTTGCTCCTCGTTGCCAATTATAAAAAGTGTCATGGGAGATAAAGAAAAATAAAAAAGGTTTAGGTGTTTACGCAAACCAGCCATACAGAAAGGGTGAAGTAATTCATGTTCTCAGGGGGAGAGTAAAGACACCAAAAACGCTCTATTATCATCAAGGCAACTTTAGGAGAGGTATTGTTGATCCTTTACAAATCGGTCAAGATAAGTATTTAGAGTTAGACAAACCATCGGTTTTATTTAACCATTCTTGTCAACCGAATGCCGGCCTAAAAGACAAATCTACTTTATTTGCCTTAAGAGATATAGAGAAAGGCGAGGAAATTACTTATGATTATTCTACAACCATAGACGAGGCCTTTTGGTGTAAATGTAGAGCAAAAAGGTGCAGGGGTGTTATCTATGATTTTTTTGCCCTACCTCCGAGAATTCAACATTATTACTATATCCGTAATGCTCTACCCGACTTTATCAAGAAAAAATATGAAAGGCTGATTAGTAGTAATTGTTATTGCGGATCAGGAAAAAAATATAAACGCTGCCATGAGCAGTGAGACAAGAAAAAAGCCGCTGGGCGAACCATGCGGCTGGTGTGGCTTATTCCACAAGGATGACGAACATTGAATCAGGGAGATCGCTTGGGATGCCTCTACTATCGTTTACCGCTTTTCCATGAGGGATACCGTAGGGCAGACCAGGACCCGCTTCGATAACTTTTTGGTGGGTTTTAGTGAAGATATAGTGCGCTTTCCTGAATCCGCCATGACCATCATTGTCGCCCGGAAGAGGAAGACTGATAAATTTCTGACCGACCTTGAGTTCTCCGAAGGTTAGCGGTTCGAAACACTTAGCTGGCATTTCCATCCAATCTGCCTTTAGACTAGAAGCGGCCTTAGATCTCATGATTTACCTCCTATATGTGGGTTTGTTGAAGTGTTAAGATTTTAGCACAGGAGTCATCGTGTGTCAAGAAAAAATCGCATGACACTTTGTAAACTGCAATAAATATAAAAAGTGTCATGGGAGATAAAGTAAAGAAAAAAAAGAGCGGTTTTAAGTGACGCTCAGCACTACAGTTGGCGAACTACGGATTGGTTTTGAGAAATTTTTTCGCGTGATACTGTATTTCATCGATTTCGCACGATCTTCCCTGCCCGTCAGAAGCTTCCATTCTACGAACTATTTCTGGAACATCTTCGCCCTCGTGAGTTTCGAGCCAAGCGTTGAGCATGGGGAACGCAACATAATGGGCTGGACAGCCCTTGTTGACCGAACATTCGGGATCAACGTCAAGGAGTCGTTTACAGAGTTGACGAAAACTGAGTTCTGTCATCTCTTGCGGAGTCGGCATGTGTTCACCTCCAGTCTCTATGCATAGTATAGCAAACTTACAGAATTTGTCAATAGCCAAAAAAGTGGCTTAAAATAAGGATAAATTACCCGTTGTATTTTGTAAGTTTCAAGAAGTAACAAAAAGTGTCATGGGGCATGAGGATAGATTCTGGTAAATAAAAAAAAGCCGTTTTGAGTCATGCTTAGGACTTTTGTAGAAAGTTTCCAAGATGCTGCTTGAATGCTTCCGGGTTCGAGGTTACAATGAACACTTCTTGAACAGCTGATCCAGATTTTGCAAGGCACTTGATTCCCGTCGGAATGTTGTACTTGACCTCCAGCGAAAGTGGCTTGTGTGACTTGGTTGGTTTGATCTCACCGGGGATGATACTCTGAATTTCATCCCATGGCTCTATCTGCTCCAAAAGTTGTCGTAACCCCCGAATCATGTGATGCTCGTACTTGATTTTCGAAGAACCTCGATGCTTCATCTCGTTTCTCTCCTTTCAGACTTCAGAATTCTGTGCCCAGATTACTAAAGCCATTATAGCACAAAAAACACTATCTGTCAACAAAATGCGCGTGACAAAATAATTTATGGGATAAATATAAAAAGTGTCATAGGGCGTAATTTATGTTAAACTTATAAAATATGAAACACGCTACAGCTCAAGATATTCAAGATAAGATTTTTAGCAAGATGTCTGCCGATGAAAAAATTAAGTTAGGCGCTCGACTTTGGTTGTTGGCCAAGGATTTGGTTGGCAATAAAATAAACTATGCGAGAAGCAGACCCAAGACAACTTCTAGTAAGCATCACAAAAACTCTTAAATACCTCAATATTCCTTATCTGGTAACCGGCGGAATTGCCGTGCTCGTTTGGGGGAGACCCAGGTTTACGGCTGATATTGATATTGTCGTTGAGCTTGATTACAAATGGGCCGGTCAATAAGCAACAAAACTGCCATGGCAGATAAGGCAAAATATATACAAATTTCTACGACGGTTGCGAAAAGAAGCGATGCCGAACGAATCGCAAAGATATTATCAGATAAAAAATTATCTGCCTGTACGCAGATAATTGGTCCAATCACGAGCGTGTATCGGTGGAGGGGGAAAATAGAAAAATCTAAAGAGTGGCTGTGTGTTACAAAAACCAAGAAAAGCAAGTATAGAAAAATTGAAAAAGCGATCAAAGATATTCATCCTTATGAACTTCCAGAAATTATAGCGACGCCAATCATTGCAGGAAGCCAAGAGTACTTACGGTGGATACAAAAAGAAGGTTAAGCAATATCAG
>CAYJVZ010000052.1:2891-3956 GCA_964373765.1 uncultured Candidatus Saccharibacteria bacterium
GTACACTCATACTATGACCATCACGATCATAAAAGATTCTATAAGTCGTACGGAGCTTATGCAAATCGCCAAAGAGGGATTTGGCGATTTAGTGAAAGCCGTGGTGGATCTAGAACAGGAAATCATGGCGGTAGGCGGAGAGCTTCATGCAGATGAAGAGGTTTTACTGATGGAAAAAGAAGGATCAAAACGAGAAAATACGTGGGGCATCAACATTTATCCAGAAAGAGGCGAAGCTGATTGGGTAGAGTTTGATTCAATGATTAATTTAAAACCCGCACAGGGCAATCGCTCGCGCATGGTGGAAAATTCAGAAGTCCAAGAAAAAATTAAACAAATAGTAGGGAAGCTTGTTACTAACTAACATGGTCTTTTTACACAAAGAACTTGCATCCGGCAGATGGCATCAACTTCCGCTGGGGGAGCAGCTTGGCAATATTGGGAGTGAGGTGGGGAGGGCCCGACGCTGGCAAGGGAAAGACGAAAAGATTTTTCAAGGGGCGGTCGAGCGTGCGCTTGAGCTTTTTGATTTAACCCTTGGAGATCCTCGGTGGAAAGGACGCCTCAAAGAAATCGCAAGGGCACGGGAAGTATTTTGTGATACTGTATTTGGTGATCGGGAGTACGCGAGTTCACTTGAAGACCTCGAGCAGTATTTCTTTCATTTTGCTCTTGCGGCACGAAGGCATTTCTGAAACCATTTTAAAATCGTACCTGCTATTTTTCGATTGACAAAAGAAAATATTTATATTACGATAGATTATCAGTTCTTTTCTTTTTTGATAATGTAACGTAAAAGAAGGTTCGGAGAATGTTTTCTGTAGTATGGAGGGTTCCAATGGAGCTTAATGCGATTCTCGAGAAGAACTCCCGGGAGCCGATAACGAAAGAAGAGTATGAACGCGCCGTACGCCTTATGAGCTCCGGTATTAAAACCAGTGAGCGTGAATGCGGACTTTGCGTGGTCCGTCGCGTTGCAACGCCAAGCCATGTGCTTATCGGGCTTCCGATCTGCAGTGCGTGTGCGGGCGTGTGTTTGTCGCAAAAGGTGTACTTTGACGGTAC
>CAYJVZ010000053.1:0-3930 GCA_964373765.1 uncultured Candidatus Saccharibacteria bacterium
AGTCACTTTTAGTTTTTTAGTTAGCGTCATGCGCAATTTATTCTAGATAGTGCCATTGAGGTGTGAAGCCATTGAGGTGTCGCCTAACTGTTTCTATAATCACCAGGTGAATGACCGAGCTCTATACATATTTGCCTTTTTCAGGCTCATAGCGCGTGAGAAGCCAATTCTATTTATGTATCAATTTGTATGAGACAAGACAGATTGACAAAACTGGTATAGCTAGTAATCTCATACGAGATACAAAGTGGCGATTTCGCAAATCGCTTAGAACTAAACCAAAGAAAGCGAAGGAAGCTATGATGGTTAAATCAGTTGGATTGTTGCTAATGATAGATCACAAGGAACTTGGCCTCTGCGCCCTTTTGCAAAAGCGAGGGGAGTATAACTTTGAGGAAGCAAAGCCGGAATCTTGGCCGGGCGCCTGCCAAGTTACGGTTCATGGCAAACTTAAACCGGACGAAGACGCAACAAGAGGCCTGATAAGGGAAGTGCAGGAAAAACTTGGAACCTATTGTCTGGATAGGGCTATAGGCAAAGATGTAGCTACATCTCTTTTACGCCTTAAAATCACTGAAGGTGAAATTGTTACGACCTACGCGGCAAGAGTGCCGGCTAATAAAGTTCTGCGTTTTCGATTAAGTCCGTCATCGGGAGGATTGATAATCCTGCCTGAAGACAAAGTCCGTGGAATTGAAGAAATTGATACGTCGAGTGAATCTCTGAAAAGAAAAGGGATTGGTCCAAGACAATGTGTTGTTATGTTCAGTGACGAATTGGAATGTCTCAAGGTCGCCTTCAACCGTGGCGCGGAACTGCCTCTTTTGAAATAACTTCTTGCTTCTGGCACACCCGAGTTAGTTTTGACTCGGGTTTTTTTTATGCTTGTCTTGCGGAACTGTCGGATATAGAATCACAATATGATCAAAGATGATTATTTAAATGAAATCACCCAGCTTATGGACTCGCCTTCAAAGGAGGATATTGAGTTTGTGACAAAAGCATACCAGTTCGCCGCAGAAGCTCATCGAGATCACAAAAGATATTCGGGTGAGCCATATATCGTGCATCTTGTTGAAACAGCAAAAATAATCGCCGAACTTCGAAAAGGACCCGTAGCCGTGTCAGCCGGCTTATTGCACGATTCCATTGAAGATGTCGGCATAAAACCAGAAGACATAGAGAAAAATTTTGGCAGAGAGACATTGTTTTTGGTTGAATCCGTCACTAAGCTTGGCCAACTTCGCTATCGCGGAACAGAAAGGCATATTGATAGTATGCGAAAATTGTTCATTGCTATGGTGGAAGACATACGAGTTTTGATAATCAAACTGGCTGATCGCCTTCATAATATGAGAACTCTTCAATTTGTGCCGGAAGAAAAGCGAGAAAGAATTGCCCTTGAGACTCTGGAAATTTATGCTCCGCTGGCCTATCGGATGGGTATAAGAAAAATATCGCGCGAACTTGAAGATCTGGCCTTCCAATATGTCGCTCCCGAGCAGTATGCGGAAATCAAAAAATTGGTAAAGGAAAGGGGGAAGGAAAAACTGGCAAATGTGGAAAAGTTCCAAAAATCCGTGGTAAAAGCTTTAGCCAAAGAAAAAATTATTGATATAAAAACTGATTACAGAATAAAAAATCACTACAGCCTCTATCAGAAACTGATCAGAAGAAACAACGATATAGAAAAAATTTATGATATCGCCGCTTTAAGGGTCATTGTTCCCACCGTGGAAGATTGTTATAGAGTCCTTGGAGTAATCCACGGCAACTGGAGGCCCTTGCCCGGCAGGATAAAAGATTATATAGCCTTTCCTCGGCCAAACGGTTATAGAAGTTTGCATACCACAATTTTTACAGGTGACGGCGGTATAGTGGAAATACAGATAAGAACGGAGGAAATGCATGATGAAGCCGAGTACGGCATATCTTCTCATATCGCATACAGAAACATACAGCTGAAGGAATCTAAATTTTTTGACGCCATATCTTGGTTTAAAAAAATCATACCGACATTTAATAAAAAAAATTTACCGGTTCGAGACATAAAGACAATTGCAAATTTTAGCGTGCCAAAATGGGTAAGAGAGCTCGCGGAAAGCGACGCCGGGCACGCAAACAAGGACGATTTTTTGAACAGTTTGAAAAGTGATTTTTTTGAGTACAGGGTTTTTACTTTTACGCCAAAAGGCGATGTTGTTGATTTGCCGGTGGATTCAAGCCCTATAGATTTTGCTTACGCTGTTCATACAGAATTAGGAAATCAAATGTCCGGCGCGAAAGTAAACGGCAAGCTTGTTTCCCTAGACACAAAATTAAAAAACGGAGATATAGTGGAGATTCAAACTAAAAAAAGCTCAAGACCGACCAAAAAATGGTTGGATATCGTTAAAACAAGTTTGGCCAGAAAGCAAATACGAGTAATCACAGAAACAAGTTCAACTGCAAAAAAGAGAAAGTAAAGGTTTAAACTGTAAAGTTCTTAACTGAATAAATCTCTTCCTCTCTTTGATCATTTTTTGTTTCATTTGGCTCGCCATTTGACGCTTTAGCAATTTCTGGTTGGCTTTCAAGCGCTTGGCTTTTTGGTTCCTCTTTAAATTCTTGCTCCCGCTTCAAATTTAATTCCCGCGCTTCTCTCTCGTATTTCTCGAGCAATTCGTCTTTTTCAATCTTTCGCCCGGATTTGAGATTGTTGAAAATAGTTTTCAAATCATCAGTGCTGAAAAAATCTATCACTATTCTTCCCCCTCCAATTGGCTTTTTTTCTATTTGAACTCTGGTGCCTAGCGATTCAGCGAATTTATGCTCTAATTCTACAACTTCCGGATCAATCATTCTTTCCATCTTCCGCGCCCGATCAAATGCAATTCTTCTTGCTATACCCTCCGCTTCCCTAACTGTAATTTTTTTATAAATAATTTCCTTGAATAAAGTTTTTTGCTCTTCAGGGCGAGTGCCGAGCATGAGAAGCGGTCTTGTGTGGCCTTCAGAAATTTTGCCGCGAGCGACGCTTTGTAAAATTTCCGCGGGCAATGAAAGGAGGCGAAGGGTATTTGAAACATATTCGCGACTTTTGCCGATTTTTTCAGCTATTTGAGTATGCTTAAAATTAAATTCATCAGCTAATCTGCTAAAAGCTCTGGCTCTGTCTACTGGATTAAGGTCCTCTCTTTGAACATTTTCAATAATAGCCAATTCCAATTTCATTCGGTCGCTATCTTCCGTGCTCCTAATTAAGGTTGGCACCTGCAAAACGCCAGCGAGTTTCGATGCTCTTAACCTCCGTTCTCCCGAGATCAATTCGTATTCAACTTTCAGTCCGCCATCATCGCTTGTGTATTCTTTTCTGCTGACGATAAGCGGTTGCAGGATTCCGTACATCCTTATAGACTCGGCCAAATCTTTTAATTTGACTTCATCGAATTCGTGGCGCGGCTGATATGGGTTCGGCTTTATTTTATCTACTTCAATCCAAAAAATGGCATCGTTATAATATTGAGACATGCTATAATTTTAGCATAAAATAATAATTAATCGCAAAGTGTTTTCATCAAGCAGTTTGAATAAAATAAGCTAATATAGTATTTTGTAATATGATGGGAGGTCGCAAGACAAAAAACATAGTCTATTTATCGGTATTTTTTATAGATACAGAAATTTAGATTGAGAATGCTGGGGTAACTCCAAAGATACCGTGCTGACACAATTAGCAAATATAATAAACTTCAGAATCAATTTTGTGAAGCAGGTATTTCGAGACAAGGCCGGGATGGCGGAATTGGCAGACGCACACGACTCAAAATCGTGCGGAGTAATCCATGAGAGTTCGATTCTCTCTCCCGGCACCAGATAATACTTTCCCGATTTTTGGGGGAGGTTGCCTCGCCGCTTCGCGGCTCGGCTCGGTGGCTTTGCGCAAGGCGC
>CAYJVZ010000054.1:0-3892 GCA_964373765.1 uncultured Candidatus Saccharibacteria bacterium
GTTAGAGTGGCCATAAATGATTGACTCTGTGTGGTTATTTTCTTACACTATCAGTGTACCGAAGATTTGCCGAAGATGTAATAGGCACTTATCCACATGCAGAAAAATGAGAGGAAAATCGATAAAGTCGTCTATAAGCTCTACGGCCTCACCCCAGAGGAAATTAAGATTGTAGAAAAAACATGAGATGGATCAAAGTAAAAAATAATTTATACAGAAATAAATCCTTTTGGCTTACAAAAAAATGGCTTGAGGAAAAGCCGATTTTTTCATTTTGGAAAAATCTTTATCGTGGCAGTTACGAACTCAATGTACTCAAAAATTATAAAGATATTTTATTACCGACACTTTCTTCTTTTGCTGGTGCAGTAATATATTCGGCTTTTATAATTTTCATTTTGGAGCTTTTCAATCGTTATTATCCAGTCAGCATACAATTCGACAAACCAGCTATTGATACATTTTTAACCGTTATTGCCAGCGTTTCTGGTGTTTTTCTTGGTTTGTATTTTACTGCAATATCCAGCATAGCCAGTAATTATCTCTTGCGTGCGCCACAGAATGTAAAGCGTTTTTTTCTTTCCGAGCCAAGAGGGCAACAGTATGTCCGTACGATAGCCATAACTGCTATAGTCAGCGTTTTTTATATTGTCACAAAATCTTTTGGGCATACCATACATCCAGCAGGCATAGCATTTCTTTCTCTCCTGGTGGCATATATAGTGATTAGATTCTGGCAAGTGGGGACAAATGTTTTTTATTCATTAGAGCCACAATTTGCATTGCCATGGATAACAAGAGATCTTCATTATTCAATGGCGAATGTTGTTCCCCCGGGATTCCAGTGGGATAAACCCGCAATACAAAATCACCACAGAAGGCTGGGGGTTGAAAAATTTGATTTAATAAAAAACCTTGTTCGTTTTGGAAAAGCAGAAATGAAAATTTCTGACGAACAACTGGTAACAACCATAAGATATATAGGCGGGCTTCTATTCGCATATGCGGATCACAAAAGCAAAATACCAACTGGAAGTTATTGGTACGAGACAAAAAACGAGTTTCAAGATTGGACGCTTGCCAATTCTTCTCAAATTGCTATCGCGCTGAATACAGGTACGCCTCTCCAACCTAAAAATGTAAAGGATTATACATGGTACGAAGAGCAGGCTTTAAATATTTCTATTGAAGTATGTGGTTTATTTTCCGAGACCAAAAAAATAATTTCAAACGCCAAAAGCCTCGATGTGTTTGTTGAAGTTGCAGAAGTTTATGCAAAAGATTTCGATGTCAAAAGCGCAGAACTTTTATTCAAAAAGGCTGATCCCATCAGCGAGTTAGTTTATACAATAAAGGCGGATAACATCCAACAGCATACTCATAAAGAACAGCTTGCTTTTGTTGATGCCCAAGGCAGACTTGCAACTTCTGCTTTAATAGGATTCTTGAAATATCTTGATAAAAAAATGTATGAAGAAATTGCAGGACGCGTTGCTAAAATTGACTGGCAGGATAAAAAAAGTATCTATCTGGCAGGTTTGCCAGCCGCAATGCTCCCACGCCTCGAAACACTATTTAATGAGTTAAGAAACGAAAAATCTATTGAAGGGCGATTAGTGTCAGCAGATTGGTATATTAAAGCGTTTTGCATCCAACAATATCTTTTCTCTTTACAGCAGTATTTCAATTTCCTTAAATCGCTACATCAAAATTATTTTCAATCCAATCTGGATAAATTATTGTCGCAACAACAGCTGCCACTTGCCGTTCATTTAATTCAAAGGTGGAAGGAGTTTTCGGTAAAATACCGCAGAATGGTTTTCGATCTCAAAAAGCATATAGAAAACTGCGACAATTTCCGAAAACTCAAAGATCTTCCCTGGAGTGAGTTTGACTTTAATCAAGAACAACAAATTGCTTTGGAAAAAGAGAAGGAAGTTACAGATAGAATGATTCAGCTTCTCCCAAAATTAAAAACGCTGATTGCCGGGAATGATTTGCCTGATTATTTCGGACAAGCTCTCACAGAGGGCATACAATCCTGTTATGATGCTTTCGAAGATAATGATCACGAGAGGTTGAAGAAAATCTTTCCTGCGGTTTTCGATGCCTCATTAGCTGCTTACGATAGACTGCGAGAAAAAGTAAGAGACTGGAGTCAGATTGATAGTAAGTTGGTTTTCTTAACTGAGCCGCTGGAAAACCTTTTTGAAATTAGCGGATACTCAAAACTGTTTTCTGAGCTGTATCAGAACCCTGAACTTTGGAATGTAACTGAGCGTTTATGGAATATATACTTTGAATCGGTAGACACCAAACAAGTTATTCAATTTATTGCAGTAATAAGTAGTTATCGCGATGGTTTGTTCATGATAATGCCACAAGCAACGCTTCGGTCTAATTGGCAGATAAGATTTGAACAGAAGATGAGAGAGCGCGGTTTGCCGATGTTCCCTGATCATGATAGTTACGACTTTGTAAATAGAAGAAGACATCCGCGACATTCCAGCCCATTAATAAGAGTGATTGCGAGATGGGGTGGGATCAGATTGATGTCATCTGCTCGTAATGTATTTTTTGCAACCTATATGGCAAAGTTGTCAGCAGCTGAAGGCATTGAACTCCCAGATAGGCGCGACCTTCAGGGCGCACTTAGTGAAGAAGAACAGAGAACCAATGATGAAATAATTAGCGATGAAGATGAATAACTTTATTAAAAAATCAAAAGCGGCTTTGAGGGCTTTTATAAAAGACCCGCTTTTCTTGCGCCGTTGGGAAGAGCCATGGTACGCCCAGCGAAAAAATGACAATCAGCTTTCTGTCCGTATTTCTGGACGACATCGCAGAAAATCATATCCCCACAGAGGAGATTCACATATGTTTATCGAAGACATGTATACAGGAATCATGCCTTTTATGATTTATAGAGGCGAGAGAGAGAAATACCCAGCAAGAATTGACCCGGCGACAACGCCCCAAAAACAGCGGCTAATTGCTGAAGGGATATCTCAGCACGACCACACCAATCTTTTGGAAGACGCTATATGCGAGTTTATAAGAACAACTGCCCATGTTCTTTTTTCCGATGGCGTTGCATTTTATGAGATTGTTTACAAGAAAAATGAATCTGGTGAGATTGAAGGCTTCGACTTCGTGTTATTACAGCCGTTTTATCTATTCCGTTTCTGGAAAAATTACTATCAAGTAGTGCCGTGGTGGGAGGCAAAAGAATCCCGCATACGCGTTCAAATAACCAAAATACCAGCCGAGAAAGTGTTGCGTATTGATTTTCCAAAACAATATGGTGGCAAACGAAAAATTGATTCGGTGTTAAAACGATTATGGCAATTGAGCAAAGAGTTAATCCCAGATTTTCATATGAAGGCAATGGAGAAAAATGAAAATATCGGCTTTGATTTAGATGAGTTTAATAGGGCTAAATATCTTGAAGCTGCGAAGCTGACTAAGGCTTTTGGATGGAACCAGCGCCAGCGCTCGGAGGGTTATATAACCGAATATTATTCAATGCTACGGTTTTTACGCGAAAAAAAGTTAGAAGCAACTATGCGTGAGCATATTATTACGGAATTAAATACAGCACTGAACCGTCAGCCATTGAATCTTGGTGCAAGAATTGTGATCGACAACTTATTTACCGTTGAAGATGTGGCTAAGCAAAAAAAACTGCTAAAACGGGGCGATGTTGCTTTTATGGATATATTTAACGCCGTGAAGCTTTAATAGGTATCTTACTATGGACGAAGAAAAAGAGCGACAAAAAGAAATAAGAGAAAAGCCATAGCCGATCTTATCAATGATTTTATGAAAAAGTTAGAGTAGCGCTGGTTTGTAGCGCGGTCACTAACAAGACAACCAGCTGGTTGTCTTGTTT
>CAYJVZ010000055.1:0-3646 GCA_964373765.1 uncultured Candidatus Saccharibacteria bacterium
AAAACAACCGCGACGGATTATTGATAAAAATGTTCAGACCCAATCGCGAGGGCTATATCGTGCAGATAAGGGTGGGAATGAATGGCGGAATATTCCAAAAGAGCAAGGAGAAAAACAGATTTTGTCTGATGAAGAAATTTTGGAACTTTCAAAGATAATTTTGCAGATTGAAAATCAGTGTGGCTTTCCTTGCGATATTGAGTGGGCTTTTGAAAATGGTAAATTTTTTGTTGTACAGAACAGACCAATTACAACTTTATCGAGCGAATTTGCCGCAGACAAAAAAGAAATTATTGAAATAGAGGAACTTATCCACCAAGCCAGGTATAGAACGTGGTTATGGTGTAAGAACTTCAAAAAGAGTTGTGTGTGAGGCATTAGGAGGAGAATTCACATTTATTTCTGGTTCTGCGGCGTTATTGGCTTCCAAAGATAAGGAAAGGCTTGTCTCTTTGCCGAATTTTAATTGGCAAGGCGTCATAATAGCTTACAAAATACCGAGGCCGAAGACTTCTATTGATATTTCGCCCTATCTGGAGTAAAATTGTCTGTTATAATGACTATAGTAAATTGGTCAATAAAATAAGATAAATAAAAACATGGAAAAAGAGCTAACCACAATAATTCAAATAGCAAAGGTCTTGGCTCCTATTGTAGGCTCTCGTGATGTCGTTGACCTACTAAGAACCCCAGCCCTTAATTCCAGCACCAAATTAGTGGTGTTGAGTTTTCAGGATGTTGAATTTATTTCTCGCTCTGCCGCACACGAATTGCTCTTGATTAAAGAAGAATTACGTCTCAAAAATAAAGAGCTTATCTTTGACAATACCAACAAAGACATAACTGAAATGTTACGAGTTGTAGCTGCAAATCGCGCTTTGCCTAAGACTGAAAAACCGAAGTTCACTGCAGAAAAGATAGATATAAACTCTTTGCTAAAAGCGGGAATATAGAAATAATTTAGCTCAAATCCTACTTAGTACAGTATTAAATGCCCCTAAAGAAAGTTTACCAGCGGCCGCGTTTTATATGTTAATTTTGCGGGAGGTCTGGCGGCCGCTGCCGCCCGGTTCATTTAATAACGGCGGGGATTGACATCGCAGATTAATTTGGCATGACGATGAAAGTCGAGAATTGATCGAGTTAAGATCGTTAATCCCGCAATCACATTGACGGCAATCAGCGCCAAGTGCCACGACTGGTCGAGAAAAATGGTTGGAAAGAAGGCAATTAACAGCCAGGCGGTGAGCATAAAGGCAAATCCCAGCGGCAGCCAAACCCGCATGGCCAACAATTGATCGTTGACTAATTCCTGGAAATACGTTTTCTGTTGCGGCGTTAAAAAATCGTGTTCGCGCCGCCGCATAATGCCCAAATCAAAATAAAAGAACGCCCAGCCGACGATAGCCAAGACCAAATTTAAAGCAAACCAATGAGCCGGGCTGGTGATTTGGCTAAAGAGGACTACTTCAATCAACATGAATAAAAAATACATAAAGTTATGGCGCAAACTTAACGGCCAGTTAATAAAGCTTAAGGCATGAATAATGGCTTGGGACCAAAAGTACAATATAAAAACAACCCCAGCTATAATATAGGGCCAAACCTCAAACTGCCGAGAAACGATTGGCTCAATTGATGCGGTTGCCAGCTGCGCCAAAGCTAGGCCCTGAGCCAAGCTGATTAAGGTGAACTCGACATTAACCGTCATTTTATCGAGTTCGGCTTTAGTAAATAAATTGAGGCTCCCCGGCTGGGAATTGTAACGTTGTTTGGGCACGACTTGAATATAAACGAACTTTACCCTGTAAACAAGGCCTCGACAGACTCGGTCGTGGTATACTCATACCATGAAACAAGGTAAAACAATCATTATTGTTGGCGGATCGTTCGCGGGCATTAAAGCGGCGTGGGAGCTGCGCCATAAATTGGCCAAGCAGTATCGAATTTTGCTTATCTCCGACAAACCAAAGACCACTTTTCGGGCGTCGTTTCCTCATGTGCTCTTTGGCGACGTGACCCTTGATGATTTAACCATGGACTTGGCGGAAAATTTCCAAGATACGGGAATTGAGTTTATTTGTGACAGTCTAGAAAAAATAGACCAAGACGGTAACAAAATCATCACTAAAAATGGTTGTTATACGTTCGACTATCTAGTATTGGCAACGGGGGTGCGTCACGCCTACGAGCTGTTACCCGGCAGTAAAGAGTTTTCTCAATCCATTTGCGATCCGGCTCGGGTGATGGCAACCAAAGAAGCTTTGGCAAACTTTAAGGGTGGGGTAGTTTATGCCGGCGTGGGAGCGGGTTTTACGCCTTGCGACGGGCCGCAATTTGAAGTCATCATGAATCTTGATTATCGCTTGCGCCAACTTGGGCTACGTCATAAAGCCAAAATTCACTACATCAGCGACAAAGACCACCTTTTGCCGCCGGGCGGACCAAAAGTATGGCAGTATCTTACCACGATGCTTAAAGAGCATAATATTCACACCCATCTGGATACTTACCTTGAACGCTTAGACGACAAAAAATTGTATTTTCGCGACGGCGGGATCAAAGATTATGATTTGTGTCTTCTGATCCCCCCTTATCGGGGGATTGCCGCGCTGCGAGAGTGTGGCTTAGGGGGTGAGCGCGGTTTTATTCCGGTCCAACTCACGACCATGCGAGCGACGCAATCCAAATATTACAACATTTACGCCGTGGGCGATTGTGTTGATTTACCCGGGCCAAAGCAGGGTCATTTAGCCTTAATGCAAGCCACGGTAGCGGCCGAACACATTGCCTGGCGCATTAATCAAAACGGGACTGTGCGGGCTTACTTGCCGGAATTTAAGTGCGTCATTGACTTAGGGGGTGAAGAAGGGCTTTATATTTATTCCCAATGGATGTCTGATGGCGATATCGTCGAGATTCAAAAGGGGAGGGAACCCTATGAGTCAAAAATAAAATTCGAGAAACTATTCTTTGCCAAACGGGGCGACATCGGTGAACTCCACCACGAGATGATGAAATGAGCAACCAGGAAGAATATTATTTATCAACTGTCGGTGAACCCCAAAGGCGATATGTAAACGCGCCATAACGCCACTCGCGGTTTTGCTCTGGCTCGGCAAGCGTGATTTGGTTATTTTGGACGGTTGGCGTCGCCTTTCCATCAATATGTATTCCGTCACCGACGTTTTTGATGATGTTGTCTTCAACCACCGGTGACCCGCCCAGTATCACAATGCCGGCGTGGCAATCCTCAATCGTATTCCCACGGACAATCTGTGTTCCGCTCTGTATGTCTACGCCCTCATGTCCGCAATCTGAAAGTTGATTATTCAAAACCTGAATTGGCGAATGACCGGAAGAAACCGCGCCCCACAACGTATGCCTGACAACGCTATTACGAAGCATGCTGTCCGGCTGTCGGCCGATCGGATTTACGCCGTTTCGGCTGTACTCAACGATTATGTGATCAAGAATGCTCCCATTCCCGCTAAAAATTATCGCTTCCCAATCGGCATACGTTGGGATTTTACTGGCGGACGTAAAGGTAATGGGAGCATCTTCTGTTCCGCTCGCAATGATCTTGCGCAGGACGAGTAAGTTGGAGTGCGCGGTGGCATAAGAAAGAAGGCGCGTGGGATCCAAA
>CAYJVZ010000056.1:0-3320 GCA_964373765.1 uncultured Candidatus Saccharibacteria bacterium
ATGTAATGTGTGGAATTACGATGGTGATCATATAGATGAGTACTACGGGGCTCTTTGTGCAGGAAGCACAGCCCTAGAAAAAGATTTCATTTTTATTAGTGTGCCGTCTTTTCATGATCATGATCTTCTTCCCGAGGGGAAGCATTCAATTCAATGCATTTTAGGATCCCCCTATTTTCCAAGATCATATTGGGAACAGGGTGATCTCAAAGCTCAAATTATAGAGAAGGTAACTAGACGTGTAGAAAAGTTTATTCCCGGCTTTTCAAAGTGGATCGACACATGTTATGTTGCAACACCCCCAACGCTAGTTAAATACACATCAAATTACATAGGCGCTATGTATGGGTGGGCTTCCAGCTATGACCAGCTTGGAAAGTATAGCGTAATTGGCGAGGCTTTAGAAAATGTTGGCATTAATTTTGTTGGTCATTGGGCCGGACTTCCTACCGGAACAAATGGAGTAGCTACAGTTGTGGCATCTGGGCGATCAGTTTCTAGGAGGATATTAAAATATCAAGCGAAATCTGTGTGAGAATCTTACAGAGTTATAAGTAGATCCAAAACATTGTGAATTAATGTTGAAATTACAACTCCAAGGAGGACGATCATGAAGCAAACATTTCGACGAAGTATTAGTATTCTTGATAAAGATGATATAGCTATCAGAGAAACTCTCGGGCGTTTTATTAAGAAAAGAAGTAAAGATATAGAAAGTTTCTTTTATGGAGATGTAAAGCGATTCCTTTCCAAACTTAACAAGTTGGAAGACATAACTAACGACAATCGAAGAAAAGCAAGGTCTCTTTTTAGAAAGGAATGCGATGATATTATTAAAAAAGGGGAAATTCTTGTAGCTGATATCAAGGATGGGAGTTTAAAAAAGGCAATCAAACAGGTCTTTCGTAAGTTATTAGAGCCTAGGTATGAAAGCAATCCATTCATCAAAAGGGGGTTGGAAAAACCGCGAGGATATGCAGGTGATTATATGATGATGGAGATGGGCTATAAAAAAGAGACGGCTAGTGGGAACGGTCTCGAAGGTGAGTTTGATCTATATTTTTTCGAGCGGTATCAATGTATTCTAAACCGAAAGGAAATAATTAAAAACTATTTAAGGAAAGCGATTCAGTGTAATCAAAAGGAGATACTTCAAGTATTAACTTTGGGCGGAGGACCAAGCCGTGAATGGATGGAGCTTGATAGAGAATTATCGAGATTAAAACCGAAAATTGCATTAAGCTACTTGGATCAGGATCGAGAAGCCCTTCAATTCTCACAACGGAGACTTCAGAAGCTTGATATATTAAAAAAATTAGAATTTTTCGACGAAAGTTTGCTTGGCTTTAGAAATTCATCAAGATGGAGTAGACGGAAAGAGGATTTTGATTTCGTATATGCGCTTGGCATCGCGGACTACTTTCCGGATTCATTTTTAACAGACGTATGTCATAGGGCATTAGAACTAGTTCGAAGACATGGAAAGTTCTTAATTACGCATAAAAATAAAGAGAAATTTTCATTTCCACTTCTAGACTGGCTCTGTGACTGGAATTTTGTGCATCGGAATGAAACAGAGTTTCGGCGTATAGTGACCGAAGCATTACGAACTATGCAAGGGACCTTCCATGTGGAGATTGAACGAGATGATACGGGTGAAGTGATTTTCATCCTCGTCACAAAAAAGTGAGATAATTATCTCAATGCCGTAGTTGATATCTTGAAATGGACGAAAAAAGTGCTTTAGAGAATCAAAATGAACATATTGCTTGAACTACCCATTAGTTACTATGGCATTGCTGCATTTGTAAATTTTCTTACTTGTGTAGCGATTATAGCGCTTGTTGTAGCTCAAAAGCGTGATTCAAAACTCGTCCTTCTTTTCTGTAATTTTACAGGCATGATCGCCATTTGGTCATTATGTTACTCATTATGGATGTTTTCTAGTCAACGAGAAGTAGCAGAATTTTGGTTAAGAACCGACATGGTACTTGTTTCTTTCTTGCCCCCAACATTCCTTCATTTTGTAGCAGAATTAATAAAGAGTCGGCTTCGACCGTGGGTTCATACGGTCAATTATATCATTGGTGGTCTTATTGCCAGTATCATGTATACAGATATGTTTGCAACAAGTGTTTCAGTTCCTCATTTAGTTTTTCCATATTGGTTGAAGCCTGGAATTTTATTTCCAGTTCACTTAGCATATTTTTTCGCAAGTATTGGCGGCGGTCATATTATGATGTTGCGTATTATGCGCTCAAAAACATCTTCCGCTGCACTTAAAAAACAGGTCTCAATTGTTTTCTGGGGAACTCTCATTGGGTTTGGTTCTGGGATAGCTAATTATTTATCATGGTATCGTCTACCAGTTCCTCCGGTGACAATGCCGACGGTTTCCTTTTACGTGGTAGCACTAGCTTATGCTGTTACCAAACACCAACTCATGGACATTGAAGTCATTATCCGCCGAACAGCCGTGTTCGCGGGGCTGTTCGCGTTTGTTTATGGAACTTTCACAGTTATTACTGTTCTGGGGCAAGAGTTTTTCAAAAATACTCTTGGATGGAATCAATGGATGGCAATGGTACCCACAGTTGTTATTATTACATTTGCATTGAGGCCGCTTGAGATATTTTTGACGAATACAACGGAAAGGTGGCTCTTCCAAAAAAAATACGATTACCGTGAACTTTTGAGGACCTTCACAAATGAGATTCTAACGGTTTTGGATTTGAAGAAATTAACAGAGCAGACAGTCGCGGGCCTCGTAAAGATCATCAAATTGGATTCTGCGGCAGTGTTTTTGCTCGATAAAGATACTAAGACCTACAAAATGGTCGCGGCGAACGGCGTCAAAGAAAAAGAAATCGTTTTTAAAGAACATGATTTGATAGTTTCCTATCTCAAACAGACCAACCAGCCTATTTTGAAAGATAAAAGTGTCGATAAAATAGAGGGCGACGGGGAGCTTAAAGAAACCTTTAAGAAGTTGAATGCCCGTATTTGTCTCCCGATAGACCTTCACGACAATCTAATCGGCATCTTGTCGCTCGGTATGAAAAAGTCCGGAGAGGATTTCACGCAGGAAGACATCGATATTCTGAACACACTGGTCCGTACGGAAGCGATTGCTATTTCCAATGCGCAACTCTTCGATGAATTATCGAAGACCCAAGCCGAAGCGGCGCAGAGAGAGAAGATGGCGGTTATTGGGACGCTTGCGGCGGGCATCAACCACGAAATATGCAATCCTCTGGGTATTGTCCGCGGCCAGTGCGAAATGTTTCTTTTGAATTTGCGTGATGGATTTTATAAAGATC
>CAYJVZ010000057.1:0-3319 GCA_964373765.1 uncultured Candidatus Saccharibacteria bacterium
CGCAAAGCCGCCAAGCCGAGCCGCGAAGCGGCGAGGCAACCTCCCCCCAAAATCGGGAAAGTATCATCTGGTGCGCTCGGCAGGACTCGAACCCGCAATAACGGTTCCGAAGACCGTTGTGATATCCATTTCACCACGAGCGCGTGGTGTTATCATACGAGAAATTAGTAAAAAAACAAAACGTATAATAGACTATTGCCATGGCTGTTAGTAAAAAAGAAATCATTTTAAAAATTCCAAAGGAAATATCTCATGTGGCTCAAAAATTAGAAAAAGCCGGCTTTGAGGCCTATCTAATAGGAGGCTGTGTCAGAGATTTGATATTGGGCGCTAAACCAAAAGATTGGGATATAACCACAAACGCTAAACCGCAGGAAATTGTGGCGCTTTTTGAAGAATCTTTTTATGAAAATGACTACGGCACTGTCGGAGTGGTTAATAAGCAAGGTAAGGAAAATGAAGTTCTTGATGAAACATTAAAGGTGGTTGAGGTTACTCCTTATAGGCTTGAATACGGCTATAGCGATAGCCGTCATCCGGACAAAATCGTTTTTGGAACCAAAATTGAGGACGACCTTGAAAGAAGGGACTTTACTATAAACGCCATAGCTCTAAAGATAGAGGAAATTGGAGGTGAAAAGTTTAAGGCAAAAGCCGTAGATTTGTTCGGCGGATTTGGCGATATCAAAAACAAAATAATAAGAGCGGTCGGCAATCCTGACTTAAGATTTAAAGAAGACGCTCTAAGACTAATAAGAGCGGTGCGCATAGCAACCGAAATTAATTTTGTGATTGAGGAAAAAACAATGGGGGCTATTTTAAAAGATGGCAAGGAGCTTCAAAATATCGCTAAGGAAAGAATTAGGGATGAGTTTATAAGAATAATCATGTCGGACGAGCCAATGTCGGGATTAAACATGCTAAGGCAGTATGGATTGATGGAATATATTTTGCCCGATCTTGTCAGAACTTACGATGTCAAGCAGAACCGCGCCCATTCTTACGATGTTTGGGAAC
Organism: uncultured Candidatus Saccharibacteria bacterium; assembly: GCA_964373765.1. Classification (GTDB taxonomy): domain Bacteria; phylum Patescibacteriota; class Minisyncoccia; order Phycocordibacterales; family 01-FULL-45-15b; genus 01-FULL-45-15b. The sequence goes on from CAYJVZ010000057.1 coordinate 1,018, forward strand.
ATCTTCTGCGGGCAGTTCAACATTCCGCTAAAAAGAAATGGCCTTTGGATATTCGCATATCGGCATTACTGCACGACATTTCTAAGCCAGAAACAAAAAGATGGGATGAGAAGAAAAAAGACTGGTCATTCCATGGTCATGATGTGGTCGGAAGCAAGGTAGCCAAAAAAATTCTAAATGATCTTAAATTTCCCAAGGATTTCATAGAAAAAGTCGTCAAAATGGTTCGGTGGCACATGTTTTTTTCTGATACGGAAATAATCACACTTTCCGCTGTCAGAAGGCTTGTAAATAGTGTCGGCCGAGATAACATCTGGGATCTAATGAATCTTCGGATTTGCGATAGGGTAGGAACGGGAAGACCCAAAGAGGACCCTTATAGACTTAGAAAGTATAAATCGATGATAGAAGAATCTCTGATGGATCCAATTAGCGTTACAATGCTTAAAATTAACGGCTCAATAATAATGGAAAAGCTTAATTTGCCTGCCGGACCTAAAATTGGCCACATCTTGCACTCTCTACTTGAAGAAGTTCTTGATGACCCGTCTAAAAACAACCTAGAATATCTTGAAAATAAGAGCTTGGAACTGGCAAAAATGGACGAAAAAAAACTAATTGAAATAGCTAAAAAAGGACGAGCTAAAAAGAATGAGGAGGAAGAAAAAATACTAAAAGAGATTAGGAAAAAATATTGGGTCAAGTAAAAGCTGGGAAAAAACAAAACCGCCCATGCCTTCGGAGAATAAGCACGTGGCGGTTATGCCACTAAGGAGATATTTTGGACGGACCTTAAACTAAATCCTAAATTTAAATGAGTGAGATTTTTTAAAAGAGCGTAGATTTGTTTATTGGCCACAAAACTAAATATTCCTCGAAAGAACTAAATCGAACTAAATCTTGGTGATAATTCGATCCTTTGTCATTTTATTTCATATAGGACATTTGTAAAGGACATATATGTGGATAACTCTAGAAAATGTCCTATAGAATAACCTTGCAGGCCTTAATTGTCCTATATAATCAGTTCTATAGGACAATTTCTATAGGACAATGGTCGGAGCCGTATACATTAGACAATATGCCGGTTCTTTTTACTTTATTAATCAAATTCTGGCTTACAAAAAAATAATCTATTCTCCACCCAACATTTCTCTCTCTGGCCATAGTTTTCATGTCCCAATATGTGTAAGCGCCTTTTTTGTTCTGATTAAAGTGTCGAAAAACATCTACATACCCATTGCCAATAACTTCGTCTATCCAGGCTCTTTCTTCAGGCAGAAATCCAGTATTTTTTTCATTTTCTTTTGGTCTAGCAAGATCAATTTCTTCGTGAGCGGTGTTTATATCGCCGCAAAAAATTATTTTCTCTCCTGTCTTTTTTAATTTATTGATATAGACCAGAAAGTGGTCGTAATAGTCTAATTTGAATTTAAGTCTTTCGGGCCCACCGCCACCGTTTGGAAAATAGACATTAAAAAGCCAGAAATCTTTAAATTTTAGACCCAAAAAGCGTCCTTCATTGTCTAGCCTCGGTTCGTCAATACCAAATCGAACGATTTCTGGTTTCACTTTCGTGAAAGCGGCCACGCCACTATAGCCTTTTTTTACTTTAGAATGGTCAAAAAAAGAGAAATAACCTTGAGGATTGAGTAGTTTATCCGGCAATTGTGAGGCCTCGGCCTTTGTTTCCTGAAGAACTATGATATCCCCGCCGGTGTTAATTAACCATTCAAACTGGCCTTTTTTCTCAAGCGCTCTTAGACCATTTACGTTCCATGAGATAATCCGCATTAAATTATGATATAGGAATAAGGGAAATAAAAAAAGCCCCCGAACAAATCGCGGGCTAATATGACTTTTGATCTTTCAATAATCGATAAGTCAAAGATCAAAGCAAAATGGTTTTCGTTATTCTTTCTTTAATACTTGCCAGCGATAATCATCGCCTGAAAAGACGGGCAAAAAAGATAAGTCCGGAATGCAACAAAAACCAAAGGATTCAATAAGATTAAGAATGGCTATTCTGGAAACATGGACCTCTACAAAAATTACTCTGGCGGCAAAACCTTCGTTTTTGACTATTGTCTGAATTCTTTTCATTTTTGCGCCCCATACCCAGGCGTTTGAGCCAAATTTTGAGTTTAATTCATCATTAAGCTCTGAAACCCTTTCAGCAAATAGCTTGAATTCTAGATACAAAGTGCTTGAAATCAGGATATTTTGAGTTGCAAGTATCATTATTTTCTCTCTTTCTCTCTCAAGACATAATATGATAGAAACAAATATTTGACAAATCGCG
>CAYJVZ010000058.1:0-3255 GCA_964373765.1 uncultured Candidatus Saccharibacteria bacterium
ATATCTTTATTGCATCGCCAAAATAGTGATATAAACACCCTCTTGCGCTTCTTCTATATCATGACGCTCGAAATAAAGCCATTTGAATACTGAATCATCGTCAAAAAACCCGCTTCCATGCAATCTGGGGCAAAATAAAAATGAAATAGAAATAGCGGCTTTTTTCACATTGATTGGGTTTCGTATTTTTTTTCTTATTTGGTATGCAATTTTTGATTTCCACTGGTAGAGAGGCAAAGATGTTGTGAAAAAACTTTGCGATAGGCGTCGCGGCGATGATCTCTTTAAGCCCCGCTGAGATAATGTAGTGCCGGACGGTTACCTCATTTTTAAACTGCCGGCGGATGTACCCGTTGATTCTCTGAAAATAACTAGAAACCCCTGGGAAAAATTGGATTTTTCTAGCCAACGCCTCAAGATTTGAGGACGTAAACTTAAAGTCTCTTTTCTGGCTTTCTTCGATCAAAAGACGCATATAGGTGAGAATGCTCTCACCGTGAGTTTTGACGCTCTCCCTATCCGCCCTCCGCCAAAACTCCCTGGGATCAATCCCCATAGCCGGCAGCACGGTATAGTCCTGCATCGGCTTCGGCGTCAGGGTACCGTCAAAGTCATAAACAATCGCCAAAATACTGTGTCGGAATTGGATTTTATTCCCCATAGTATAAAGTATAGTGATGATTAACTATATTACAAATTGCTTATTATTGATTAAATATGGCAGGTTATGTAGTTACGAAATATTGCGACGAGACATAGGACATAGACGATTGCCCCTTCCGTTCATTGAAATAGCAGTATAAGAGGTCACCAAACCACTCTTTGGCTACAAGTCTGGCATATACCGGACCCCGTCCCCACCTTTAGTGGACAGGTCGAGAGGACGTTAGTTTTCATTATTTACCCACCCCGCCAGACGCCATCCAGCATGCTGACTTTCGACCGGGCGTCGATAAAATCTATAGAGATTCGTTACAAAACAGCGACAAGTTCCGCGACGACTTTCAAAGCGTCTTCGTTGTCACCTGATAAAACAATTTCTTGGAATGTCCTATTCAGAGGCTCAAGAACTATCTTGGAGTGTTGCCAATCATTATCATTCAAGGCAATTTTTTTACTTGTATAACGCTTGATCGTATATTTGCCAGTATCAGGGTCTGACTCACTCCGAAGTTCCGCTAAAACAATTTTTCCGTTACGAGAACCGACAATACTTGCTTGGAAAATACACAAAGACCCATCTTTAATTCTGGGCTCCATCGACTTCCCAACCGCTTTTACAATAAACATATTAGAGTTTAATTTAATTTTTTCGGCAATCTTTATCCATCCTACCGGAGCAACGACTTGCCCATCCCCAAATCGCCCACACGCAGCTTCCATACTATAAACAGGCAAATATTCTTTATATTTCAAATTTTCTCGGATAGTTTCTTCAATAGTAAATCTCTTTTCCTCGTCAGGAGAAATAATATCTGAAAATCGTAGAGGTGTTTCATTGGATTGCGCAGGTTTTATTTGGGATTTTAAATAGTTTTGCAGTTCATGATCTATACAATAGACATAACAGCCTTTCATCCCACGGGTCATAAGGGTTCTGTAAGTATTTTTAATAATAGCTTCCGCTTTCTGGTTAGCTTGTTCTGGGTTCTCATTGAGCGATTTTTTATATCCATGAAGTGACTTGTCTGTTTTGGCGCGTTTAGAAGGGTCAGTTATAATATCGCCATTTTTTAAAGTAAGATCCGGTCCAATAATAACACCCACATAATCAAGCTCCAACCCTTGACACGTATGGATACAACCAACTTCATTGACTGACTTAGGAGATATAATCCAAACATTGCCGTCGCTGGCTAGATTCCACTTCATTTCAAAATTGTGCTCTGGAATTTTAATATCTTTTAGGCTTTTATCTTTCTTGCTAATCCAATCCCAACAGTACCCTGCCACTAGCCGAGCTTTGTTGTTTATCTTATTTTTCTCAAAAATCAGATTACGTAATTCATTGGGAGAATCGATGACTCTAAAATCATATTTAACGCCTTCAAGCGTGCTATTGGCCGTCTCTTGTATTTGAAGTGTGCTATCAATCCACGACAAATACCCGTCGGACCCGTTACATCGGAATTGAGACTCGAGCTTGAGGTTGTAAAACTTTGCTCCCAGGCTCTTCGCCCACCATTCAATTGCACCCTTTTCTCCGATATCATGCCAGGTCACTCTTTGGTCTTCATCGATGAAAAATATTGAGCATTTAGCAGCCTCAATAAGCTCCTTGATCTGATTTTCTCCAAGATTTTTCATCATCCCGGATTTCGCGTTAAGGCGATGAGCTTCGTCCACAATTAGTGCTTCAAAAGTATTGGGCTCACAATTCACGTATGAACCTGACCCGGTAAACATATTGGAAATTTGGCTCTTTTTTAGAGAACCGGTAAGCTTGGCTTCAAATACTCCACGGGGTGCAGCGTTCTTCGTAACATACTGACTGTTGAAACCGAGTTTAGTTATAGCAACCAATAAATTAATGGCTACAACTGACTTACCTGTTCCAGGACCACCTTCTACGATTAATACATTTTTGTTATTCTTGTCAGATTTTTTTGTGAGAGAAAGAGCTGTTTCATAAGCAACCTTTTGATCATCGATCATGATAAATTCTTGGTTACCTTTGAGCATTGAGGATAAGCTGTCGGCTAAATTCTTTGAGGGGCGAATTTGGCCGTTATCAATGCGATACATTGTATTTTTTCGATCTCCGTGCCGAACATATTTGGCGATAAAGGCTTGCAGCTTTTCCTTATCTCCTTTCAGATACGCAGGTGCTTTCTTTAGGTAATCGGAATAAAATTTATTGGTAATCGCTCCACTATCTACATGGTTATGGAGATAGGCACAGGGTTCGAGACCAATGCCTTCTTCATAAACCGTTGCGTTAAAACCATAAAGAAGTGTTGAGTAGGACCAGGCCTGGTAAGAGGGGTGTAATTCCTCACTTGGCCCTTGTCGGAAATAAGTTTGAACCATCGCATCCTTATCGGTTAGCTCAACATCAGTCCATTGCTTAAGCTCAATGATGACCACTTTTTCTTTTCGGCTTTCATCTTCGCCTGTGATAATAAAGTCAATACGGTGTTTGGATCTGGGAATGGAATATTCGACCGCAACACCTGAGTCATCGGGAATCATGTCTGTGCTCATGACATGATACATGGCGTTGCCAAGCGAGTTCCGCCAGGACTCATACTCACT
>CAYJVZ010000059.1:0-3159 GCA_964373765.1 uncultured Candidatus Saccharibacteria bacterium
GAGGAGGTGGGATTTCTGCTCCTCTAGTAATTTTGAATCGTGGAACGATATACAAAATTACTTCCCCCGCAGCCACGGACTTTTGCTCAGACCAATGGCGCAAAAGTTCCGTTCAAATCCCACTGCACACGATGTGATTACGGATGCTAAAAGCATCCTAAAATCACATTACGGAGGAGGTGGGATTTGAACCCACGAGCCCTGTAAAGAGCTACGGATTAGCAATCCGCTCCGTTAGACCGCTCCGGCACTCCTCCAGAAACTCTAAAGTATCACAATATATCGTTCTTCCCAAGCTACACATTGCCAAAGAAAAAGGCTATTATGTGAAATGAGCTGATTAGAAGCTGAAAAATCAATATGAATAAATCACTTTTGGCAATTATAGTCCTTATAATAATAGTTATTTTGGGTATTGTGGTTTTCGGTAAAAGAGCCGAAGCGCCAAAATATGAAAATGTGGACACTATAATCTCGACTTCATCTCCTGATTCAAAAATTCAAAATCAAAACAATAAAGGCTCGACAACGACAAACATCGCGCCAACAAACAAAGAAAAAGCGGACAATGATTCTCCAGATAAAGTCACTTCCGCGGAAATCACCTACACCAGTCAGGGCTTTTCTCCTACGAGCCTAAAGATTAAAAAGGGTAACACGGTGATATTCAGAAATAAAAGTGAAAAATCTTTTTGGCCGGCTTCTGCCATTCATCCATTTCATACTATATACCCCGAATTTGATTCCAGAAAACCAATTGAAAGCGAGGGTATTTATTCTATTGTTTTTGAAAGAGCCGGCAGTTGGCAATATCACGATCATTTAAGCTCAAAAAGAACCGGCGTGGTGATAGTAGAAAATTAGATTTTCTTGGCTATGAATACTGATACGCCCGTCTCTCAAATATTCAGATTAACGAGTGTCCAGAAAAATGCCTTAAAAAAACTTGGCATAGAAGAGATTAATGATCTTCTCTATCACTTCCCCGTCCGCTACGGCGATACTTCGGAAGTAAAAAATATAAAAGATCTTTTGGCTGGAGAAAATGCCGTCGTTTTTGGAAAAATTTCAGGATTAAAAACTTCCAAGGCCTTCAGGAAAAAAATCCCGATGGCCGAAGGCTCGGTTGAAGACGGCACGGCCAGAATTAAAATCATTTGGTTCAATCAGCCTTATATCGCAAAGATGCTAAATGACAGCGCCTTAGTCAGGATTGAAGGAAAAGTTTCCAAAAGAAGAAATACTGGCGAACGGTATTTTTCAAATCCAAAAATAGAGAAGGTGGCCAAGCTTCCAACGGGCGTCGGCCATTCGCTCTTTGGCCAATCGGCAGAGGAGCACTCTTTATACCCGATATATCCGGAAAGCAGGGGCATCACTTCAAACTGGTTTTACCACGTTTTTTTGAAGATTTTTTCATCTAATATTATTGGCGAATTGGTTGATCCTATTCCAGATGAGATTTTAAAAAAATATAATTTGCCGAAGCTTGCTTCGGCTTTGATCTGGATCCATTCTCCAAAGAGGCAAAGCGACGCCTTCGCGGCTCGTAAGCGATTTTCGTTTGAGGAAGTCTTTTTCATTCAGCTTGAAAAGCAGAGGCAAAAAATTGAATATCAGAATAATCCAACTTATAAGGCGGAAATAGCCGACTCAAAGATCAAGAATTTTCTTTCACGATTCCCTTTTCTTCCGACCAAGGCCCAAGTAAGAGCGATTGATGTCATCATTGAAAATTTCAAAGGCCAGCACGCCATGTCGCGCCTCTTGGAAGGCGATGTTGGCTCGGGAAAAACTCTGATAGCGGCGGTAAGCGCTTATGTCATTTCCGCCGCCAAAGCAAATGGCCAGAGCTTTGCTAATTTACAGGTGGCTTATATGGCTCCGACTGAAATTCTGGCCATTCAGCATTTTGAATCTTTTATCCAGTATTTCTCTCATCTTCCCGTAAATATCGCTCTTATAACCGGCAGCGGATGCAGAAAATTTCCGTCCAAGGTCAATCCCTCTAGCTGGACAAATATCTCTCGTTCACAGCTTTTAAAATGGGTTGAGGGCGGTGAAATATCTATTTTAATAGGGACGCACGCTTTGATTCAAAAGTCTGTTAAATTCAAACATCTTGCTTTTGTCATAATTGACGAACAGCACCGCTTCGGCACCAATCAAAGACAAAAGCTGGTCTTAAAAGAAAATAGAGCGCCGCATTTACTGACCATGACTGCCACTCCTATTCCCCGCACGCTCGCCCTTACTATTTATGGAGATCTTGATCTGACGCTAGTTGATGAATCGCCGCCCGGCAGGAAGCAAATTATCACCGAAATTGTGCGGCCCGAGGAACGGAAAAATGTTTACGAAAAAATCAGAAAAGAAATAAAGGCCGGCAGGCAGGCTTTTGTCATTTGCCCTCGGATCGAGGAACCCGACCCCCTTAAAGAGTTGGCTTTGATGGTAAAATCCGTTAAGGCGGAAGCGAAAAGACTGATGAGAGATGTTTTTCCGGAGTTCGCTATAGCCGTTCTACACGGCAAAATGTCGCCGGCCAATAAAGATAAAACGATAAAGGAATTTGAAAAGGGCGCGATCAATATTCTCTGCGCCACATCGGTTGTCGAAGTCGGCGTCAATATTCCAAACGCCACTTTAATAGTAATTGAGGGCGCTGAACGTTTCGGGCTTGCCCAACTTCACCAGTTGCGAGGCAGAGTTCTTAGAAGTTCACACCAAGCTTATTGTTATATTTTCGCCGATAATAGTTCGGCAAAAACATTTGAGAGATTGAAAGCTTTGAAAACCGCGAAAAATGGATTTGAGCTTGCCGAGCTTGACTTAAAATTAAGGGGAGCTGGATCGCTCTTGGGTTTAAAGCAATGGGGTATAACAGATATGGCCATGGAAGCTTTGCAAAATTTAAAAATGGTTGAAGCGGCTCGGCAGGAAGCGAAAAATATCATTGAAGTAGGAATATCCAAGTTTCCGCTTCTTGAAAAGAAATTGCTCTTGCAGCAAAAATCCAAAATTCATTTTGAATGAATTAAATCAGGTTGTAAATTGATAATAACTGCTATAATATTTCGTTATTGCACGTGTAGCTCAGTTGGTAGAGCAGTCGTCTTATACACGACAGGTCCCTGGTTCGAGTCCAGGCGCGTGCAC
>CAYJVZ010000060.1:0-3118 GCA_964373765.1 uncultured Candidatus Saccharibacteria bacterium
TGTGACCCCATTTCTCTGCAACCAACAACCCTGTGTATATCGGGACAAGTGGGATTTGGGTTATAATATTCCCATGGCAGAAGTTTTAAAATTCTCCACCCCGGAACAAGAGCTTGAATACTTACGCTCTAAAGTGCTTGAGGCGGAAAAGAAGCTAGAAAGCGCTGGCGCCGAATCTGTCAGAGAGGCTGTTGTTCGAGAATCTATCGCCGAGTTCAAAAATGAGGCAGGTATCGGCACTCCTATCGCCAGAATAACTGAGGCCGAAGAGGATGCAGAGAAAATCGTTGAAAAACATCAGGAGGCCCAGCTTGAGGAAATGATGACTTTGGCGGAAAACAAAGGTATTTCTCACGCTTTGTCAGTGATAGAAAAAATCAAAGGCTGGCGTTCCGAAGATGATTTTCATGCCTTTCTTATCAATCGCGTTATTCAGGGTTTGCCAATCGCGGGAATGAAAGAGAAAGGTCCGATTTATCAAGCGCTTCATATGCGACTCTTTGAAGTTGTCTTGCCAAAAGAGGTCAAGGAAAATGAGAAACCACTGGCAGAACTTATCAAAAGTATGGAACAACTCTATGCAGGACTGCTTTCTCTTGCTGGAGATAAGAAAGATAAGGTGAGTCACTTGGTTTTTGAGTTCGCCAATCCTGACGGAGAAGAAGACACTCGCGCTTTTGTTTCCGTGCCAGAGAATCGTCAGGAACTTTTCAGTAAGCAATTCCTGTCTATATTTCCAAAAGCCAGACTAATCGAGCGCAAGAATGACTACAATATTTTTAATGAATTCGGCATAACCCTGGGCACTTCCGCTTCGCTTTCTGATTCTCCCGCTTATCCATTAAAAACTTTTGAGAATTTTGGTTCCGACCCGCTTAACGTTATCTTGAACGGTTTTTCCAAGATTCCCAAAACCGGCGCTGGCGCCGCTCTCCAAATCGTATTTAAACCCGTTGGCGACTCTTATTCCAAAAAATATGAACGCGCCCTCAAGGAAATTGAAAAAGGCAAGAAGCCGAAAGAAGCTCTGCGCGATGATGGTCTGGCTTTGGAATTCGCCCGAACCGTTGGCGAGACATTTTTTAGCGCCAAGAAAGAAAAAGATAAAAAGCCACCTATCATAGACCAGGCTACGGTAGAAGCGATAAAGAAAAAGCTGGAAAGTCCCATCGCCGAGACCAATATTCGTCTGGCTGTTTCTGCTCCAACCGAAACAGAAGCAGATAAACTCATACATAATTTTGAATCCGCTTTCAACCAATTTGAAAATTCAGGCAAGCAGAGCATTAAGTGGCGGAGAGCCAAAGCAAGTGGCTTTCTTAATCTTAAAGATTCCGAATTCTATCGAGCATTCATCTTCCGCCTTTTCCGCGATAAGGAAGTTGTGCCACTTAATCTCAAAGAAATCTCCACTATTCTCCATTTCCACACTGAAGCTTTGGCTTCGAGTGTTACTCTTACTCGCTCTAAATCTCGTAGCGCTCCGCCACCGATTAGTATTGCTGAAGTCGGCACGCTTCTGGGCACTAACGGTTTCCAAGGCGTTGAGAAAAAAATTTATATCACTTCGGAAGATCGCTTAAGGCATTTCTACACTATCGGCCAAACAGGCACAGGTAAGTCCACGCTTTTGAAGAATATGATTATTGACGATATTCAGAAAGGCGAAGGGGTCTGCTTCATAGATCCTCACGGCTCGGATGTGCTCGATATTCTCTCAAATATCCCGAAAGAACGTATAGATGATGTTATTTATTTTGATCCGGCTTCCACTGAAAGACCAATGGCTCTCAACATGCTTGAATATGACCCACGCTATTCGGAACAGAAAACATTTGTGGTTAACGAACTTTTCAACATCTTCCAGAAGCTCTATGGAGGTGTGCCGGAGTCTATGGGTCCGATGTTTGAGCAGTATTTCAGAAACGCTACCATGCTCGTCATTGAAGATCCAGAGAGTGGCTCAACTCTTCTCGACGTTTCCAGAGTGATGTCTAACAAAGAGTACCGAGATTTAAAAATTTCTCGATGCAAAAATCCGATTGTAGTTCAATTCTGGAGAGAGATCGCGGAGAAAGCCGGAGGAGAAGGGGCTCTTGCCAACATTGTCCCTTATATCACTTCCAAGTTTGACATCTTTCTCGCTAACGATATCATGCGTCCGATTGTGGCGCAGGAGAAGTCGTCCTTCAACTTCCGAGAGATTATGGATGGCAAGAAGATTCTTTTGGTCAATCTTTCTAAGGGTAGACTTGGAGACATCAACGCCAACCTGATAGGACTGATATTGGTGGGCAAGATTCTCATGGCCGCGCTCTCGCGCGTGGATTCTAGCGGTCAAAACTTGCCAACTTTCTATCTTTACATCGACGAGTTTCAAAACATTACCACTGACTCTATTGCCACTATTCTTTCCGAAGCGCGCAAATACAAATTATCACTCACCATCGCTCACCAATTCATTGCCCAACTTCAGGAAAATATTAGGAATGCGGTCTTCGGTAACGTGGGCACCATCTGCGCCTTCCGTGTGGGGCAAGATGATGCCGAATATCTGGAAAAGCAATTTTTACCGAATTTTACTGCGGCAGATTTAGCAAGTATTGATAATTTCAACGCCTATGTCAAAATGCTCGTCAATGGCCGACCCGCCGAGCCATTTGATATCCGCCTGATACCAAGGCAGACTGGTGGTCAAAATAATATCAATGTTATCAAGGAGCTTTCTTCTCTCAAATATGGTCGCAGTAGGGAAGAAGTGGAATCAGCTATTACAGCCAAGTATCAAAGTTTTATTTCTAAATAGTTCCGTTTTGATTATGATTCTCTCAAAAATTTAAATCTTGGCACTTCTTGCCCATTTATTTCAACCTGTTCCTCGAACATTTTCTCTGGCCTCACCCATAGTTTAGACTTTGGGTTTTCATACAAACATTCATATACCACCAAATCTTCAAGAGTTTCACTATGTTTAGCTACACCGATGATCTTGTATTTTTTTCCTCTATAATGTTTATATATTCCCAGCTTCATATTAAAAGAAATTTTCGCATAATCCAATATTATACTCTTTCTAAATTAAAAGATATCTCGAGGTTAGCCAGAGTGGCACCTTCAG
>CAYJVZ010000061.1:0-3108 GCA_964373765.1 uncultured Candidatus Saccharibacteria bacterium
CGATTCCTGCTGAGGGCAAAAAACAAAGAGATGAATACAAGTGTATTCATCGACTCTGTTTTTCGGGATCCACTGCAGGAATCGAAAGACGGAGGCGCGAAGCCCTCGCGGAGCGAGGTTGCCGAGTCGGGGTAGCGCAAAATCTCTGCAAGAGATTTATGCGTGACCGATTCCTGCTGAGGGCACCAAGTAAAATAACGGCATCTTATGCCGTTATTTTACTTTGGTCTAAGGAATCGAAGCCCGATTGAGATATTTCTAATTCCGAGTTTGACGAGGATGAAAGAAATATCCAATTGGGGTACTGAAACTGCCTAGCCCGTGCCGGTCGGCCGAGGGTAAGTTTCGATTCCTGCTGAGAGCACTCTAAAGCAAAACCGAAGCACCAGCGAAGGCCGAGCCGAATGGCTTTAGGGATAGAGTTTGCTCGGGTGCAAAAAACAAGGAGCCGGATGCGGATGCATTCGGCGACTAATTTGTATTCAATTTTGGGGGTGAAAACGAATATAGATTTTGGAGGAAAAGCCTCCAAAGCCCGCAATAATTTCATTGCTGCGGTTTTCAATCTCTCTCTCACGCGAAGTACGCAGGTACTTCGCTAGCGCGCAAATTGCTAAAGCAGTTTGCGCGCTAAGAGACTCGAACTCCTGACCTACCCGGTGTAAACGGGTTGCTCTACCAACTGAGCTAAGCGCGCGATGGATAAAGGCTATATCATTTTTATTTTATAATCAAGCTGGAAAATAATGTCCACAATTTGAGATTGACAAAATAAAAAGACTCTATATACTAACTCTATCTTCTGGTTGACTAATACACACACGCATTAGTCGCCAGATGCAAACGGCGGAGATATGTGACCGCCTTTTGGTCGCGACAACGGATTGTCGCGGCCTCTTTCTTTAATTAAATAGAGATTTTAGCTTTTAAGACCTCGCTTAGCTAAACCAATGCCATGTTTTATAAACTAAATGCAGAATGAAACTAATAAAGATTTTTTTATCAACATATTTACTCTACCACAGTCATTGACAACAGGATTGACTTCAAATAGACTATATAAGTTTCAGTTGTTCTTTGTTGTTTGTTAGTGACATACATAAGCTCGGGCTCTGTCGTCATACGACCCCCGAAATGGTCGGAGTGATTAATTTCACTCCGGCCATTTTTATTTTTAGAATTTTGTAATATTGTTAAGTTAAAGATATTTCAATGAAAAAAAGGATAGAATGCGAAGCAAGCGGTCGGGTACAAAATGTGCTCTATAGAGCTCATGCCTTAAAAGGAGCAAACAGTCTTGGTATTTGCGGTTATGTGAAAAATCTAGATAATGGAAAAGTTAAAATTGTTGCCGAGGCTGATACTCAAAAGTTACACGAATATATAGAGCTTTTAAAATCCGGCAGTCTTTCATCCGAGGTTCAGGATGTTGTTGTTCGATGGAGCGATAGCCGCGACGAGTTTGAAGATTTTCAAATTATTTATTGAGCGACTTATCGGCAATAGGTAAAGCCAAAATAAATATGAATAGCCAGAAAAAACTAAAAAAAAATCAAAATGATAAAGCAAATAATCTACTGCCGCTCATTGTCTTTGAAGATGAAAATATTTTGGTAGTCAATAAACCGGAGGGACTTTTAACACATGCCGACCTAAAAGCCAAAGAATTTACGCTAAGCGATTGGTTCGTCAAATATTTTCCTAGAGCTCATAATGTGGGCGAGCCACTGCAAACTAAAACTGGTCAGAAAATCGCCAGACATGGAATTGTTCATAGACTGGATAAGGAAACATCAGGCATTATTCTGCTTGCCAAAAACCAAAACGCTCACGGATTTTTGAAAGAACAATTCCAAAAAAATCAAATTAAAAAGACTTATCTAGCCTATGTTCATGGACGATTAAAAAACGATAGGGGAACAATCAATTTACCGATAGGGCGAAGCCCTTCCAATTTCAAAAAAAGATCGGCCGAAAGAGGGGCCAGAGGCAAACTTCGGGAAGCCACCACTCATTATTTTGTGCTGGCAAGAAGCGATCATTTCACTTATTTAAACGTTCAGCCCGAAACTGGCAGAACTCACCAAATCAGAGTTCATTTAAAAGCTATTGGCCATAGTGTTGTTTGTGACAAATTATACGGGCCTCAAATAAAATGCGCTCTTGGCTTTAAAAGATTAGCTCTTCACGCGGGGGAAATAACCTTTAGAAATTTAGACGGCAGGCCAATTTTGCTTAAGGCGGATCTTCCAGAGGATTTTAAAATAGCAAAACGAGAATTTATGGCTGATTTTAATAATCCTAAAAAATGAGGATGTCAGAGAAAGGTCTTTTATAATAGTCGGTCGGATCAATTTAGAGAAACGTTGCCAGCACGCTCATCTAGAGAAGTTTGCCTAAACAGCGCTGCTGTGTTAGATTATCGTTTACAAATATGGATTCTATAAATTTAAGGGCAAAAATATCGCCAGTAGATATAAATATCAGAAAAAAAATGGACATCAGAGCCGGAGATACAGTCCGTGTCTGGCAGAAAATTAAGGAAAAAGAAAAAACAAGACTTCAGGCTTTTGAAGGACTTGTTTTGGCTAGAAAGCACGGTTTTGAAGCTGGAGCGACATTTACTGTCAGAAAAGTGGCAAGCGGTGTTGGCGTTGAACGAATTTTTCCCATTTATTCACCGGTAATTGACAGAGTTGAAATTGTCAGGCGATCAAAAGTTCGCCGCGCCAAGCTTTATCATATTCGCAAGAAAGCGGCGAAGGAAATCAGACGTGAAATGCGAAATATTAGAAGCATTCCTGATGCAGTTAAAGAAGAGAAGACGATTGAGGAAAAAGAGATAGCGGTTGAAAATAAAGAAGCAGAAAAGATTGTAATTTCCGATAAACTCTAGGCGCCAAGAGCAATATAAATAAAAACTCTGGTTGGTGAAGTTGCGCGGCAATAATTTATTTTAGATAATCAAATTTAAAGCGCGGGTGGTGGAACGGTATACACGTACGCTTGAGGTGCGTATGCCTAACGGCTTGGAGGTTCAAATCCTCTCCCGCGCACAGAAAAGGACTTCGGTCAGTTTTGGAAAAAGAAATGTCGGCGGAGCCGTTT
>CAYJVZ010000062.1:0-3030 GCA_964373765.1 uncultured Candidatus Saccharibacteria bacterium
GCAACCCGCCCGCACCGATCTTCTTTAATAACAACATCCTTACAAACTCCAGTTTATAAGGATGTTGTGTATCAAGCAGAAATAGCATCGCCCGCGCCCGCAAGACAGAATTCGGATTCACTTCCAATCGCGCGCCTGCGGCGCGCGCCGCTTTTTCCCTCACGAATGAGGAAATTTCAGTTTGTGGAGGTGCGGAGAATCGGACTCCGGACTGGTCAATGCGAATGACCTGTTATACCACTTAACTACACCCCCAGAGAGCGACAAAATCGAACTATTTCATATTAAATTACATTTTTTTTCGCGGTAATTTATTCTTTCAATGACTCAACTTTGATGTAGTGTATAATATAAGGCGTAAATATGGAATTATCATTTTTGGCAAAAACATTGGATGTGGTCGGCAAATTGATGATAGCCTATACGGCCATTCAAGTTCATTATAGGATTTGGAAAGAGCACAAAATTGACAGAAAAGTATTTGTGGAGATGAAGATTGAAAGAAAGGTCGGAATAGCTGGAATTTTATTTATTGTTGTGGCCTACATATTAGAAGCTTATATTCATTATTTCGCATAGCTTATGATGAGCAAAGCCATTTTAGATTTTAATAAACAATTTGATTACAAACCCGTTTTAGAAAACCGCGAAGGAAAACCGGAATTTAAGAATATCATTCTTGTCGGCATGGGCGGATCTCATCTTTCAGCCGGAATCCTAAATAAAATAAAGCCGGAGCTCAATATCTATATTCACAAAAATTACGGCTTGCCGAAACTTTCAGAAAACTATTTAAAAGAAAGCCTGATTATTTTAAGCTCGTATTCCGGCAATACGGAAGAAGTGCTATCGGCTAAAAGAGAGGCAAGCCAAAGAGGATTAAAATCTCTAACTATAAGCGCGGGCGGCAAGCTTATGGAATCAGCCCAAAAAGAAAAAAGACCCTTCATAAAACTGCCTGATACGAACATTCAACCGCGAATGGCTCTTGGCTTTAGCACTAAAGCCCTGATGAAAGTCTTAGGGCTTGAGACTGAATTATTGGAAGTGACGAAATTAAAAGATAATTTAAGTCCGGAATCTTTAAAAGAGCAAGGTAAAGATTTAGCAAGAAAACTAAATGGCAAAGTTCCGGTTATCTACGCGTCAGCCGATAATATTTCTCTGGCATATAACTGGAAAATAAAATTTAATGAGACAGGTAAAATTCCAGCCTTTTTTAATGTCTTTCCCGAACTCAATCACAATGAAATGACAGGCTTTGATGTCCAGAATGTTTCGAAGAATTTATCCGAAAAATTTACCTTTATTCTGCTTAGGGATTTGGCAGATTACGAAGAAATCCAGAAGCGAATGGATGTGCTAAAACAGCTATACATAAAGCGCGGCTTAAAGGTGGAAGAAATTTTCGTTTCCGGATTAAATATCTATGAAAAAATATTTTCCACGCTGATTATCGGAGATTGGACGGCTCTATATATTGCTTCAAATTACGGCCTTGAATCGGAGCAAGTGCCAATGATTGAGGAATTCAAGAAGCTGATTGAAATAAACAATGGCTGAAAAAAATGCTTACAGCCCGATTCGAGATTACGGCATAATAGGCAATCTCCGTTCGGCCGCTTTGATTTCAAAACACGGATCAGTGGATTGGGCGCCGGCGCCGTTTATAGATTCACCAAGCGTTTTTGGCGGAATTCTTGATTCAGAAAATGGCGGTTATTGGAAAATTTGTCCGTCTTTAGGATACCAATCGCGGCAATTTTACACAGAAAGAACAAATGTTTCATGCACTGAATTTATAACAGAAGAGGGCAAAGCGAACGATCCTGGCCTTTTTTCAGAAGAAATAAATCCCGCCACAAAAGAATTTCTGGGGAATTTTCCGCAAGCCTACACCCATATAGGATTGATAAACAGCGCCATCAGACTAGAAAATAGTAATTTTAATTAAAATATGTTTTTAATTTTTGACATTGGAGGCACAAAAATACGAATGGCGTCGGTAGATGACGGAAAGACTTTTAGTCAGCCGGTGGTTTTTACTAACCCAAAAAATTTTGAAAGAGCCATGGAAATGATTGGAGAAAAGTCAAAAGAGCTGATCGGAAAAATAAAGGTGGAAAAAGTGGCGGGCGGGGCGCCGGGAACATTTAATAAAGAAAAAAGCGCTCTTCTAAGATCGCCTAATCTTCCAGATTGGATTGACAGGCCGCTTAAGAAAACATTAGAGGAAATACTTGAAGCCCCGGTTCTACTTGAAAACGACACCGCCTTAGTCGGTTTGGGCGAGGCAAGGGCCGGCGCGGGCCAGGGAAGTAAAATTGTCGTTTATGTGACAGTAAGCACTGGAGTAAACGGAGTCAGGATAGTTGACGGGCGAATTGATGAAAATGTTTACGGATTTGAGATGGGACATCAGATAATTGACGCGGACGGAAATCTTTGTCCGGAATGTCTTCATCCCGGCACCCTTGAAAATTATATTTCAGGCACATCGGTTGAAAGGAGAGCGGGCATAAAACCTTATGAAATTCCGCAAGAGTCTCCAATATGGGAGGAGCTGGCCGAATGGCTTGCTATTGGGCTCAATAACACAGTTCTGCATTGGTCGCCTAATATAATTATTCTTGGCGGCTCAATGATAGTGGGAGAGCCGCATATTCCAATTAGCGCCGTCATATCTCATCTTAAGAAAATAAACACGGCCTTTCCGGAAATTCCTGAAATTAAAAAAGCCAAACTGGGAGATTTTGGCGGATTACATGGCGCTCTTTTTCTAATCAAACACTTAAGCGATTCGCAAAATTAGAAAGACTGATAAATCAAGCCGATTTCTTTTCGGATTTTAAATTTAAACCACGCTTCAATATTAATATCCCACGCTCTTTATATATAAGATAAACTATAGCAATATCTATTACTATGACGAGAGTCAAAATAATTGAATGAGTGTGTAGGAATTTTCATTACTTTTTTACATATTGAAAACAAATTTTGTTATAAGACAAAATTAGTTTTGTGGTCTAT
>CAYJVZ010000063.1:0-2980 GCA_964373765.1 uncultured Candidatus Saccharibacteria bacterium
CCGACTCCAAGTGGTATCAACCCCTCGCCTTTAGGCGAGGGTAGTTGAGTTTTGATGGTGAATATGTAACTTGGACAACTGACGGCGCAAATGCGGGAACTGTGTTTCATCGGCAAGGAAAATTTAATTGCACAAACGTCTGTGGAACGCTAAAAGCAAAAGCTGGTAAAGTCTTTTTAAAGTATCTTCCATATGTGCTTAATTTAGGAACAAAATGCTACGTTCGTTATGATATAAACCCAAAGCTTATGAATAACGAAATGGCAGGAATTCGCATCCCATTGCCTACAATCAGAGAACAGGAAGATATCTCTGAATACCTTGACCGCAAGACCGCGCAGATTGACAATTTGATCGTCAAAAAAGAGCGTATGATCGAGTTTCTCAAGGATGAGCGGATGGCAATCATCAATCAGGCGGTGACCAAGGGACTTGATCCTAATACTAAGATGAAAGATTCTGGTGTCGACTGGTTAGGTAAGGTGCCGAAGCATTGGGATATTAAAAAGTTGAAATTCAATGCGCTTGTTCAGTTCAGCAATGTTGATAAGAAATCCGAAGAGGGCGAGATCCCAGTAAGGCTTTGTAATTACGTCGACGTTTATTACAATGATTTTATTACGTCGGATTTGGATTTCATGGAGGCAACAGCATCAATAGAAGAAATCAAAAAATTTCATTTGAATATTGGCAATGTTCTTCTTACCAAGGATTCGGAGGAATGGAATGATATTGCTGTTCCGGCTTATGTGGCATCAGAGCTTCCGAATGTGATTTGTGGATATCACTTGGCTCAGATTAGGCCAGATACGCGATTAATAAATGGGAAATATCTTTTTTGGTTATTATCGGCGGATTGCGTTAATTACCAATTCCAAATTGAGGCATCTGGCGTGACAAGGTTCGGTTTGGGTAATTATGCATTAAGCAATTCTATGGTTCTTATCCCACCTAAGAAAGAGCAGGATAAAATCACCGACTTTCTTGATCGTAAAGCTACTCAAATTGATGATCAAGTAGAGCGGGGGAGGAAATCAATCGAGTTGTTGAAAGAATACCGCACTTCTTTGATCTCAGAAGTGGTGACGGGAAGATTAATGTGAGGGACCAGCGATGATAGACACGGGGAAAGCATATAATATTTATTGTGATGAATCATGCGTTGAGAATGGTGGTTTAGCCCGAATGGTTATAGGCGCCATCATTATCCCCCGGCAGAAAAAGGAGGAATTGGCGAAGAAAATTCAACAGATTTTTGATAATCATTCATTTCGAGGAGAATTGAAATGGACCAAGACCAGCGACCGTTTTACCGGTCTATATAAAGATATTCTTGATCACTTCCTATCATCTGCGAATATGCAGTACCGATGTATAGTTGTTGACAAAAGCAAACTGAATTATTCGGCATATCACAACGATGATACGGAGTTGGCTTTTTTTAAGTTTTACTATTTGATGCTCCGGCAAAAACTTTTTAACTTTAATCAGTACTATATTCTTCTTGATAAGAAGCCGACGAGGGACAAAAACCGGGCGCGGGCATTACATTCATATCTGGAAAGCTATATTCTTTTACACCGGGAAAGCTGTACCATTGCGCACCTGCAGGCGTATCGTTCCCATGAGAATATTTTTCTGCAAATTGTTGATTATATCACAGGCCTCATAGCTTATGCGGTCAATGCAAAAGGCCAGAATTCTGTTAAAGCGGAGATTGTAAGATACCTTAAAGGCAAACTGGGCCGCCGCAGTTTTTTATACAGCACGCCGTTATCAGAGGAAAAGTTTAACATTTTCTTCTGGAAGAGGGAAAATGCGTAAGAGCGTCGAGCTTATTATTCTCGATTCCGAAGAGGAATATCGCCAAGAATATATCAATGTTTTTGTAAAAGGAGAACCGTGTTTCTTACGTGGTATTCCGGTGGTATTTGACGAAAAATCGTTTGGGCATATTTTCTTTGAACCAGCGGATGAAACAGACAAGAAAGGCAAATTCAGCGCCCGGCGGGCGAAGAAGATGCATTTTATAGGAGTTATGCTGCGAGAAGAAGTTACTATTGAAATAATGCATGAGTCAGACAGGGATACGATTGCTGTTTTCTGCGTTGACCTTGATTGCGTTATGTATTTACGCAACCGTGTCGGGACCGGGAAACTTCAAATCGGGAGTTTCTTTGATTTTGGCAGGGATCATACTAAGATGTATGAGAAGCAGAAGAGAAAATGTGTGCCGATAACAGATGCACAACTCAAGGGATTTGTAAAATAAAAAGGGGCTGTTAGTTTCGGGCCAACAATCCCTCAGAAAAGCCGACGGCTTTACTTGGTAAAGCCTACTATTAATATATCATATCGTATAATAATTACAAGGGAAAATATTCTAGAAGTGGTTTTCATGTAACGGGATGTAATTACACAGGCTCATCAGATTTTAATTGTATTCTAACTTATTGAAATAATTATATTTATGTTATTTAATCGTGTGCATTGTATGTAATATGAGGGTGCCGATAAGGCAGTTTGGCTCATTAAGAAAGGCAACATATGCCGTCTACTACCAACGAAAAAGCATTTGAAGAAGCAATTGAGCAAATCCTGATTGATCATGGCGGCTATGTAAAGGGCGATCCGGCGGTATTCGATCGTTTACTCGCTCTTGATACTACAGTTCTTTTTAAGTTTATCAGCGACACTCAAAAAGACACCTGGGATAGTTTGTCCACAATTCATGGCGCGGAGATTGAGAAGAAGTTTTTGTATCGCCTCAAGCAGGAACTTGATGCGCGCGGGATGCTTGATTGTTTGCGTCATGGGATCACTGATTATGGCAAGAAATTTACGCTCGCCTATTTTAAGCCAGTCAGCAAATTAAACCCGGAAACCCAGAAGCTGTTCGATAAAAATATCCTCACAGTTACCCGGCAGGTTCATTACAGCACGAAAGATGAAAGCTCGATTGATATGCTTTTGTCTGTTA
>CAYJVZ010000064.1:0-2915 GCA_964373765.1 uncultured Candidatus Saccharibacteria bacterium
TGTCCAAGAAAACCCAGCCGCATATCTTCGGCGCCTACAATATAAACTGTTTTGTCTGGGGCCAGCATCAAGCCGCTGATTTCTATGCCCTTGATCTCGTATTCGCCCGGACCGATTATAGCTTCGCTTGGAAATTGGAAATTGGAAATTGGAAATTGTGTAAACAGAGTTATGTCGGCTTTAAAGCGCGGCGGCGTAAGGCCGGTGGAAGACTCAAAAGGATCAACCAAAATTGCAGTTGAGGAGGTTTGAATTTTGAAACAACCCTCGCCGTACCAGTTAATAACCATAGTTATGAGATACTAATATACTAATACATGCGAATGATACTAATAATACGAATTAGTAATATCATTAGTACAATTTGTATATTGGTATCATATATTAAATGTGGACAGATTTCAATCCGTAATTTATACTCAAAACGTACTTTGAAAAGGAGGCGGCTAATGGAACTTTTACCGACTGGCGCCATAAGCCCGAAAGGCAAGGAATTGGAAGATTTTCTCAACAGCCGCGTCAAAGGCCAAAGGCGCGCAGTTAGATATCTGCGCGAATACATGGAGATCTATTGGGCTGGTTTGCGCGATCCAAATCGTCCGATCGCCAACCTTTTATTTCTCGGTCCATCCAGCGTAGGTAAAACACAGCTTGCCAAAGCGCTGGCGGAATATATGTTTGGCAAACCGGATAGACTGACTATTATTTCATGCAGTGAATACGCCCAGGGCCATGAGGTTACTAAGCTTAATGGTTCGGCGCCTTCATATGTTGGACATGGAGAATCCGCGCCGGTCCTTTTGCAGTGGAATCTGGATCGGCATCATGTTGAGTATCTCTGTGAAACAGGCGAATTTTTCAATGATCTGATAGCTGACCAAGTAAAACGAATCGGCATTTTTGAGGAGTTGCGGAAAGCTCTAAAGAAAGCCATTGAAGCGCTTGAGAAAAAAATAGCCGTGCTTGAGCGGGAAATGGAAAATCTTAAACTAGGATATATCTCCGTCCACGAAAACATCAAAGCAGGCAAAGACAGCGAGGGAAATGCCAAGAAGATAAAAGAGCAAATGGAGAAAGCTCTTGAATCGGCTATGGCGGTCATAAAAGACGCAAAAGAGAATATTAAAAGGCGAGAAGGCAACCTTAAAGATGCCGAGGAAAGGATTATGAAGATTAACGCCAATATAGAAAATTGGAAAAAACTTAAAGAAAAAGGTTCGCCCGAAGACCGTCTTGTTGAATTAAGGATGCTTATAGCGACAGGCGACTACCAGCACAAACCGGGCCGAAAATCTATAATTTTGTGGGACGAGATTGAAAAAGCAGGCTCAAAGCTTCACAATCTTTTACTTCCGATCATGGACGAGGGAAAGTTGGATCTTTTTGATCCGCCCGACGCGGTAACTTATTTCAATAACGCCATCATTATTTTTACCTCAAATTTAAGTTCGGATCAGATTGCCGCTCTTTTGTCTGAAATTTCCAACGATGCTTTGAGCACGCGCGTTGGTTTTGGCAAACCTAATTGTAAACGGCTTGACGAGGAATTGGAAAAGGCAGACCCGCAAATTTATGAGATGGCCAAAACAGAGGTTGACCGGTTTTTCCCCAAGGAATTTGTCAACCGCATCAACAAAATTGTTGTTTTCCGGCCGCTTGACGAAAAAGCGCTGCGTGAGGTTGTGGAGCTTCGCATAGAAGATCGTGTCCAACGGCAACCGGTTAAGTTTGAAATAGATCCTGAAGTTAAGGACTTTCTTGTTCAGGAAACAGTGAAGCATATTGGCGGCGGCGCGCGTTTGCTTGATGAGCGCATTAGGCAGTTCATTGACGCGGATATCGCGCCGCTCATTAACTCCGGTGCGCTGAAAGCAGGCGATACGGTTGTGGTGAAACTCGGCAAGGATAAGAAACTGGAATTTTACAAAAAGTAAAAAATCCCCGCCAGCAACTGTATAGTTGCGACGGGGTATTTTAATTTATTTGAACGTCTCAAACCGACACCTTTTTGGTGTCCGCCATAGACACCTCCTTTCAAAGGGCAGGGGCATTCTAGCACCCCCTTGACAGTTTTGCAACCATGAATATAATTAGTTACACGAAGATGCGACAGAACTTTGAAAAAATGAAGAAAGTAAATAAGTTTGAAGATTTTATAGTTGTCCCAATTTATTCACGGAGTAATCACGAATAATGCTAATTGATTTCAAAATAATGCGAATAACGATTTGCATTATTTGCTGTCATTCGCATTGTTAGCGAACACTCCGTTATTTTAGAGGATTTGATCCTGGTCCAGGATGAACGCTGGCGGCGTGGATAAGGCATGCAAGTCGAACGGTGTGTGCTCTGCACACTATCAGCGAAAAACGAATTTATTTCGAATTTACGAATTCGTTTATTCGTACAGATTCGATATTCGTTGATAGCGCGCAGGGCGCGCATAGTGGCGAACGAGTTAGTAATACCCTAGTACGTACCCTGAAGTTGGCAATAACTAATCGAAAGATTAGCTAATGGCCAATGGTCTGGTAGTTGAACCTTGCTTACAAAGCATTCAAATTTCTAATTTCTAATTGACCTAATTCCTAATAAATTTCTAATGTCAAAATGTCCAATGTCTAAAAACCTATTTAGTCATTGGTCATTAAATCATTGGGATTTGTTTAGAAATTAGATATTAGATATTAGAAATTCTTGAAGTGCATTGCGGGCAGTGTTCAATTACCAGTAAAGCAGCAATGCGCTTGAGGATCGGCTTAGGTCCGATCAGCTAGTTGGTAGGGTAATGGCCTACCAAGGCTACGACCGGTAGGGGGGCTGAGAGGCTGTTCCCCAACGACAGGACTGAGACACGGCCTGTACTCCTACGGGAGGCAGCAGTCGAGAATATTCGACAATGGGCGAAAGCCTGA
>CAYJVZ010000065.1:0-2771 GCA_964373765.1 uncultured Candidatus Saccharibacteria bacterium
AGGCGCAGGGATATTTTTGTTTGAGCTGTGCTCAAGGCAAAAATCCCGAGCCGGGTGAGAAGCGAGTGCGCGTAGCTTCGCAAGACCTTTTGAGCTCGAATCTGTGAGAGCCAAAAGGTGTACTGATCGTGTAAGGATCGCACAAAATTTCTGTCAAGAGATTTATGTGTGACGACAAGGTAAGTCAGTTCCAGCAGGATTCGAAGAGCGGAGCCATGTTTTTTCAGTAGGAAAAACAGGCGAGCTCGTGCCCAGACAAACTTTTGCGACGGCAAAAGTTTAGTCGAGGGCGAATCCTCGCGGGCGGATTAGCGTAAGAAACCCTGACCTGCGTCAGGGTTTTAGCTAATCCGAGGCGCAGGGATATTTTTGTTTGAGCTGTGCTCAAGGCAAAAATCCCGAGCCGGGTGAGAAGCGAGTGCGCGTAGCTTCGCAAGACCTTTTGAGCTCGAATCTGTGAGAGCCAAAAGGTGTACTGATCGTGTAAGGATCGCACAAAATTTCTGTCAAGAGATTTATGTGTGACGACAAGGTAAGTCAGTTCCAGCAGGATTCGAAGAGAGGTTCGCGCGAAGCCCTGCGGAATTCTTTCCGCAGGAGCGAACCGACGGGGTCGCGAGTTCTTAGTAAAAATGAGTCTTCTGGATGAAATTTTTACTAAGAACTGGTGACCGAATCCTGGTCTCATGAACGAGCAGACAAAAATTCATTATTGTGATAAAAATAATACTCAGGGCGAGTGGCGGAATTGGTATACGCGCTAGTCTTAGGAACTAGTTCCTTTACGGATTGGGAGTTCGAGTCTCCCCTCGCCCACAAACAAATTGGCCGTCAGGCTAATTTTGTTTTCTGAACATACTCTTACGATACGCTATAGCGTATCGTAAGAGTATGTAGGTTATTTGAGTATTGATGGGATAATGGTGTCATTGATTGAAGCACGGGCTTTGAGGATAGATATTATTTTTTATTATTGTTTGCTCTGGATAAAAAATACTTAGTAGCGATAAATTTTAAATAGCTTAGGCGAATAAACAAAGTAAAACAGAGAATGGCTAAGTTATGTTTTATAGAGGAAGCTCGGCATTCCAGATTTTTAATCAAATTGGTCTTTTACTATTGACGAGTTAATTTTAATGCGCGTGCCAAGACTCGAACTTGGGACCTCTCCATTATCAGTGGAGTGCTCTAACCGGGCTGAGCTACACGCGCGTAAGACAGAAAAAATATAGCAAAAACTGGCACTTTGAGCAATAAAAAAGCTGATGCTTAACACCAGCTCTTTAAACAAATTGTTTTTTAATTCTCTCAAACAAACCAAGAATAATGATTACTAGACTAAAAATGCCAAACAAAATCCATAGTAAAAGACGTTGAAATTTTTTTTAAGCATAATTTCTCCAGTAAAATTCTACTTTATTATTTGAAATAGTCAAAATTAGCATGAGTGAAAACAATTAGCGTGAATTAAAAAAACTGCTCCGCTGATCGGAGCAGTTCTTGCTTCACCTCAATCCTCACTTCCTCACTTGACCCAAACGATATGATATTTTACACCATTTAGGTCAAGATCAATCGGCTGGCCTTTCCGGTCCAAGATCTGCACCACTTCACCAGTAGATGCGGATTTGTAAACGACAGGAAGGCTTTCACTCCAAGCAACCAATGCGTAAATTACCACTCCTATCAGTCCCGTGAATAAGAGAAAGCTCGTTGCCGAGCGTACTCTCGATTGTTTCGAGGAAAAAAACTTGTCTCTGTTCCATCTTGCCATTCGTTTATTTTTTCTTGCCATATGTTTCTGTAGATTTACTGCGGTGCAGAACTTCTAGTTTTTATCATAGCATAGTTATCTACAAATATCAATAGGCAGAAAACCGCCTTGTTTGGCGGTTTTCTAGTTATTATCCTTTATTTTGTTCCGTTCTTACCCGAGCATTTCTATAACACTTCCGCGATGCGGAATATCTGGAAATACTTTAGGCTATCGGTCTTTGCCGACTGTCATACGGTTTTAAGTTTACCGTCAAAACTTTCCGCTAAGCGGAAAATCGACTCTGATAAGCTAATTACTTTAATTAAAAAGCAATCAACATTTTTTCTTTGAATATTTCCACGAGCAGCTTCCGCTACCCGTGCCTTGTTACGACTTCGTCCTTGTCACTGAATTTACCTTAGGCCCCCACCAAACCAATAGAATTGGTTTGGAAACTCGAAATTCGAATATCGAAATTCGAAACAAATCTCAATAACCAAAGCATAAAAATCGAAACGGGGATTCCATTTTGAATTTTCTTCATTTGGGATTTAGATATTGTTTAGGATTTCGGATTTCGTGCTTCGTATTTCCTCACCAAGCTCTCCGAGCTTGGTGGGGGACTTCGGGTACCCCCAGCTTCCCTGACGTGACGGGCGGTTTTTTGGTCAATTGATTTTCAATAGCCAAACACCACTGGACAAGCGGTTTTCCCGCATCCTAGCGGTTCCAAAAATAATTCAAAATGCAAAAATCAAAATTAAAAATGACAATGCAAAATTGAAAAATTATTAGTTCATCCCTTCCCCTTCGACAAAGCTCAGGGTACTACGGACTCTGCAGACTTCTCACATATTTTTATCCAATACTTTAGGAAATTTTTGCCCGTCCTAATATATTGCTTACTTTGTTTTTAAAGACAAAGAATATTTGAGATCTCCCACGGTAACCGAATACACTGTTTTTTCTCATCTCGATGCCACGATACGCATAACAGTTTTTGTAACACAGTAGG
>CAYJVZ010000066.1:0-2745 GCA_964373765.1 uncultured Candidatus Saccharibacteria bacterium
TTACCTTGGGCGGAGCAATCACCGGCAACTCCCAGCAGATTAACAACCTCTCAAGATTAGGTATCGGCACCACTCCGGTTACCACCCTTGAAGTCCAAGGCACGGCCTCGGCTTCATATCTCCTGACCGGCAACACACTCCAAGTAGGCGGTTTTGCATCCGCAGCCTATTCTCGATTCGGCACCGACGCCACCACCCATTCAAATTACATCACCGGCACCAACGACCTCCTCATCTCCGGCGATTTTGAAGTCAACGCCACGGCCGCTTTTGACTCGCATGTTGCTTTGGGCGACGCCACCGACGGCACTGATTTAGTATTCATCAATGCTCAAGTCAGAAGCAACATTATCCCATTTACTAACGCCTTTGACATCGGTTCAACGGCAAACCGATGGAGAAAAATCTGGACTGACTCGCTTGATGTTACTAACTTAACCGCTGCTTCCTCTTCAATCTCCGGCACTGTCGCTAATAGTTTCTTAATCAATTCGGATAATGCTACCAATGATGCTGAAGATACATCACTTACCTATGAAAGAGGCACTCCAGCCACCAATGCAGTCATCAAATGGGATTCAACTAATAAAAGATTTGATTTCAATTTTCCTGTTTTCATGCAGACCGTAGTAGCACCGGAACCTACGGCAAATTTTACAAAGTTGATTCTCAAAGGCGCCAATGACCAGACCTCCAACGACTATTTTGAAATCCAGAATGTTTCTGGCTCGCGTCTCCTTTTGGTTGAACAAGGCGGCCGGCTCATCGCTTCCGGTTCTTTCCAAGCCGGCGGCAGTTCAGTCGCTTCTGTTTCTTATACCCGTTTCGGCACAGCCGCCACCGGCCACCCTAATTACATCTCCGCAAGCAACGATGTCTTAATCTCCGGGGACCTTGAAGTCAGAGGCACTTCATCTTTCGGAGGCGTGGCTTCCGTCTCGGGCAACTTCTTCACCTATGGGACTAATACTTTCTCGGGGACAGGGTCATCGTCTTTTGCGGGGTCTCTGCTAATATCCAAGGGCTTCAATGCTCAGGCGATTGTGGGGACGAGTTTAACTATCAACACCGGCAATGCGGTGTTCGGAGGAACCGGCTCATCTACTTTCGCCGGCTCTCTGGATGTCACCAAAGGCATCAGAGCCAGCCAAGCCGACTTTGACAATATCTTAGTCACCACTTCCGGCGGAGGCATAACCTTTAACGGCGGAGGAACGAATACGATTCAGTCATCAGGCGGAACTCTTCAAATCAATGCCTTTACCTTGGGCGGAGCAATCACCGGCAACTCCCAGCAGATTAACAACCTCTCAAGGTTAGGCATCGGCACCACTCCGGTTACCACCTTTGAAGTCCAAGGCACCGCCTCGGCTTCATATCTTTTGACCGGCAACACCTTGCAGGTCGGGGGATTTGCGAGTGTGACTTACTCAAGATTCGGGACATCTGCCACCACTCACGCTCTCTCGGCCACCAATGACCTCCTCATCAACGGCAAGCTTGAAGTTGACGGCTCTGTCTACTTTGACGGCACGGTTAACTTCCCCGGTATCGCTTCGGCCTCCTTGTTCTACGCTCAACCTGGCACCGCCGCTTCGCCATCATTCAGTTTTGCCATTGATCAGGATACCGGTATGTTCCGACGAGCGATTAACGCTCTTGGTTTCTCCACGCTCGGAGTTGAACGATTGACGATTTTGTCAGACGGCAACGTCGGCATCGGGACGACCACCCCCACCTCACTCCTCACCGTCCAAGGCCGAGGAGAGTTCCAAGGCACGGCCTCGGCTTCATATCTCCTGACCGGCAACACCTTGCAGGTCGGGGGCTTTGCGAGTGTGGCTTACTCAAGATTCGGGACATCTGCCACCACTCATTCTAATTACATATCTGCCAGCAATGACTTATTGATTTCCGGAGATCTTGAAGTATTAGGCACCGTATCATTCCCAGGCGTAGCTTCAATATCCAATACATTATTTGTTCAAAAATCCGGCAACGTCGGGATTGGGACGACGGGGCCGGGGGCGAAATTGGATGTAAACGGTGCAAGTATTTTCCGCGGGAATATGACGTTTAGCGCAGATAATACTTATGATATTGGCGCATCAGGTGCTACACGCCCGCGGACCGGATACTTTGGTACTGCCTTGGCAGTTGGTAGCAATCCCGCAAGCAGTGGCATCATTCGCATTCCCAATAATCAAGATGTGATGGCAAGGAATGTCGCAAACAGCGGAGATTTACTGCTTATTACCAGCACTGGCTCGGATGTGGTTAGAATCGGCGGTACGAACGTGGTAAGGGTCGAGACCAAAAGCAACGAAGGACTCAAGGTTCTACTTAATTCAGTTGTCAGTTCGGCTGATGCTATTAGGTTTGATGCCAGCAACGAGGCGCATTTTGCTGGGTATGTTGCGGCAGACGCGGCAGCTGATGCTGGTGAAGTTCTTTTATTTAGAGCACGGGGTTCAATTGGGTCTGAAACCGCGGTGCAAGCGGGTGATCGGTTAGGTTTAATGAGTTTTTGGGGCCGGACAGACACTGCGGGCTACAAAGAGTCGTTTCAGATCGACGCGATTACCGAACAAAATTTTACAGATGCAGCGGCTACCCATCTTGCTGCGTTGCGATTCCGTTCCCAGGATGGGCTGGGCAACTTCCAAGAAAGAATGAGGATTACTAGCACAGGCAACGTCGGCATCGGGACGACTTCCCCAGACCAACTTCTTGAAATGTCCTCGG
>CAYJVZ010000067.1:0-2713 GCA_964373765.1 uncultured Candidatus Saccharibacteria bacterium
TTACTGTAAGATTATGATAACGAATTTTTTGATTTTATTCAAGAAAAGCCCGCTTCTGGCCTTCATAAAGTTCGAGTCGACATTTTTGACAGGTTCTTTGGCAGTTTGCCTTTCCGCTCCGGTTCAAGGCGAGGCGGGCGGAAGGGGGGTGTGGGGGGAATTCCGCCCGCCGAGCCCAGAGAGTTCCGTTCGGATATTTTCAAACAGACACCGCAATGATTTGTGAGAATACTCCACCGGAGTATTCGAGCAACTTATCATTTCGCGAGAATGGTGGGATTCGAAAGACGGAGGCGGTACACAAGACGAATGAAGTGAGTGCTTGTCGCCGAGTCTGGGTTGCGAGCACTTAGTAGATTTTGAGCAAAGCAAAGAAATATACTAAGTGACTTGTGACCGAATCTCACCCTCTTCGCATTATGGCGGAAAAATCGGGATATCTAAGAAGAGAAGTAAGTTCGAATTTACTGTTTACGCAAGTTTATGTTTGCCAATTTCCAAAGATATTGCCATGCGGCGCCAAACACGCCCCATGGGTAGAAATTGTACGCAAAGCACTGCCAAGTTTTTAATATAAGCCTATTATTATTTACATACGATCGTAAATAAATCATAATTATAAAATGCGTCTAAGAGTTGGAAAGACACAACAAAAAATTATTACAGTTTTATTCGCTGGTTTAGCATTGGGTCTTTGCCAATCTCCACGGAAACAGTGGCAAATCCTTACGAAGGATTTGCCACACGAGTTAGAAAAGATAAATAAACAAAGTATTGAGTATGGATTGCAACGTTTGATGAGTAACAAATATATCCGTCTTGACAAACGGAGAAATGGAGAATATCGAGCAGAGCTTACAGGGGAAGGAAGAAAGCGGGCACTTATTACTTCGATCAATGAGATTAAAATAAAAAATCCAAAAGTTTGGGATAAAAAATGGAGAATTGTATTCTTTGATATTCCGGAAAAGTTTCGCAAATCAAGAGATTTATTCAGAGGAGCTCTAAAGGCAATAGGATTTGTGGAGATGCAACGGTCGGTGTTCTGTTTTCCACATCCCTGTGGTAAAGAGGTGATAAAAACAGCAGCTTATTATCGTGTCGCCGATTTCGTTCACTATGCCGTTGCAGAGGAATTGAGCGACCCAGAATTTTACTTGTCACACTTCAATTTAAAAATGTAGTTGATTTAAGATTTACATACGATCGTAAATAAATATTATTTTGCTGGAAAATGGTGAGCGAAAAAACACCAGAGAAAACAATCAATAGAATTGTATCTTTTCCGATCCATAAATGGCTTTCTGTTAGGTCGGCCATTGACATTTTTTTCAGAAATGAAAGGGAAAAATTTTTCAAGTATTTTTCTGAAATCACGAGCGTCTCTGCATAAATTTATGGCCTGAAGAAAGTGTAAAAGAAAAAATAGACAATGATGCATAAGAAAAGTTAAAATACATTGACAAATCAAATGGAGCAGATTTTTAACTATCTTATTGTTCTTTTAGGACTGTTTGGTTTTTTTGTGGCTTACTATATTGGCCATCATAAACATAACAAAAAGAAACTAGTCTGCCCCATTGACTCTAATTGTGAAGTAGTAATTCATAGTCACTATTCAACTATTTTAGGCATACCGCTTGAAGCGCTCGGTATGCTCTATTATTTAACAATCTCTTTTGGCTATGTCTCCATAGCCTTTTTGCCGGTTTTTAATGTACCTGAAATTATTCTTTTATTAACAACACTTACTGTTATAGCTTTCTTTTTGTCTCTTTATTTGTTTTTTATTCAGGCCTTTAGAATTAAGGAATGGTGCGCCTGGTGCCTTGTTTCTGCTGGTCTAAGCACGGCTATTTTCATCATTGTCATAGCTACCAGTTCGCATACCATTCCAGAGCTAGTTGATGTTATTATTAAATAGAAATGGATAAAAGTATTTTCAAGTGGCAAACATATGAATATGAGCATGTCCACAGAACCCCAGACTGGTACTGGGCGCTGTGGATCATTAGTATTTCATTAGCCGTGTCGGCGGTATTGTTTGCTAATCTCCTTTTGGCCCTTTTTATCATTATCGCCGCCTACACTGCCACAATAGTTTCAAAAAGAAAACCGGAGCTGATCGAAATAATCATAAACAAAAACGGCGTCAAGATTGCCAACACCCTTTATCCTTACCAAGTGCTTGAAACTTTTTGGATAGACGAGAATGAGGGAGATAACAGCTCGGCCCAAAATGGTGAAGCCAAGTTAATAATGAAATCAAAAAAAATGCTGATGCCTTTAATTATTATTTCTGTTCAAGACGTAAATCTAGACTGGTTAAGAAATTTTCTTGGCGATTATCTTGAAGAAGTTGAACACCGAGAATCTATTTTTCAAAAATTTCTAGAGTATTTGGGATTTTAGATTTTTGTGGTAAACATATTTTGTTCACGACAGATCCTTATTCCTGCAGGCAAGAATACTTAGTCCTCATAGTTTAATGGATAGAATGCCAGCTTGCGGAGCTGGCGATGCAGGTTCGATTCCTGCTGAGGGCAAAAAACAAAGAGATGAATACAAGTGTATTCATCGACTCTGTTTTTCGGGATCCACTGCAGGAATCGAAAGACGGAGGCGCGAAGCCCTCGCGGAGCGAGGTTGCCGAGTCGGGGTAGCGCAAAATCTCTGCAAGAGATTTATGCGTGACCGATTCCTGCTGAGGGCA
>CAYJVZ010000068.1:0-2573 GCA_964373765.1 uncultured Candidatus Saccharibacteria bacterium
ATTCTAATTTCTTCTGTCATAAAATTATATTGCTAAATGGCTATATTGCTATATTGAATGACGATGTTGCGTCAGTTTAACAATATGACAATTTAACAATTTATTTAATTATATTTTTTAATTTTATCTCTTAAGCTCAAAATATGCAAGGTTATTATTGTAATAAAATACTGCCAATGGATGTCCACTGGCAGTTATGGAAAACTATTTCTTTTTCGCTTTCTTGACTGCTTCCAGCAATGATTTGAGATCCTCGATGTCATATTCAAGTTTCTCAATAACACTGCCGTGTTCCTCCCCATCGCGAAATTGAAACATCTTGTCAAAGAAGGTTTGAGGCATTGAGAGAAAAACATCCAATTCCCTTTTCACCTTCCCCACGAACGAGCGAAGAATATTATAGTCCTTGTTTGGAGATCTTTCGGGATCTCCGATCTTGATCCCTAACTTCTCGGCGCGGACGCGAATTATGCTTTTGGCCTGAAAGTGTTTGAGTTTTTTTACCACAACTGTTTTTGCAATTTTCTTCTGCAAGTCGGGTGGCAGGTCAGCCAGAAGCAAGGCGGTTGAAAAGATCAGCCGATCTTCTTCTGGAATTTCAGGCGACATCATGTTCAGCACTTCTTGATCCAATTTGAGGATTTTGAGGTGTTGATACACCCACGGCTCGGAACGAGCGAATGTTTTGGCGATTTGGGTAACAGTCTTATTGTTGTCCCGAAACCACTTAATGGCCAGCGCCGTTTCTATCACATCGTGATCCACACGACCGAAATTAGAGATGACCGAGATGGTAAATTGCTCTTCCTCGTCCTGTACCGAAAGCACAATGGCTTTCATCGTTTTCACTTCTGCGATTTCGCAGGCGTGCCATCGTCGCTGACCATCGATCAGTTCATAGCGATGAGATGAGCCGTTGTTGTTTTCCATTTCCCTGACGAAGATTGGGACAAGCTGTCCCGTTTCTTTGATACTCTCGGCCAAGCTCGTTAGTTTAGCTTGGTCAAAATACTTTCTGGGTTGATTAGCAAACGGCCGGATGTGTAATCGCTGAATAATGATTACTTCTCCGACCTTTTCCGTATCCTGTATCAGAGTTTCAAGGCGATTCTCCATTGGTTTCTCCATTATTGGTATGAGAAGTGCCATTCACAAAAAGACAATCCCTTATTTTTTTAATGGCTTGGTCGTGCTTTTGAGAAATCCTGCTCTCACACATACCAAGAATTTCACCGATTTTTTTCATCGTGAAATCTTGGCGATAGTAAAGTGTGAAGATGATTTGGTCCTCATCCGACAAACAGGCAATCAGTTCCTCAAAACCATCTTCCTTAATAATTTCATTCAATGGTTGAGACATTTTCATATCGGGCATCTGGTCGAGAGGAAGTTGTCTTTTCTTAAAGTCCTCTCCGTTGCCACGGTATCCTTTACTCTCCTGCAAAAGATATGCCCCGTCGGTTTCTTTCTCAATACACTCTGCTTCTTTAATAGAAACGCCGAGATATTCTGCAATTTCCAAAAGTGAAGGTTTGTGACCATTAACTTTTGAGGACAATTCAGAAATGGCCTTGTTGTACAGTTTTGTCCGATGACGAACTAAGCGAGGAACCCAATCAATGTTTCGCAACTCGTCGAAGATCGCTCCGCGAATGCGAGGAACACAGTAGGTTTCAAACTTGACGCCACGGGCGAGATCGAAACTCTCAATCGCTTCTATTAATCCTAAAACAGCCATAGAGATCAAATCGTCCAGCTCAACAGATGCAGGAAGTTTTGCCTTGACTCGTTCTGCATTATACTTGGCTATAGGGAAATATTTCTCCACTAAACTGTTGCGTAGGTCATTTCCGCCGACCAATTTATACTCTTGCCAAAGGAGAGTTAAATAGCCAGCGCGTCCGTTCGTGATCATTTCTTTCTCCTTTCGGGATATTAAGTTGGTAAAGAGCTAAAGACATAGTTATTATATCTTACATAAATTCACAGAATTATCAAGTTAAAAGCAAGCACACTCCCCATGGTGCGAACACGCACCTTGATGGTGGACAGCGTAGCTGTATATACCGTCGTTACATTTTATCGTAGCATCAATGGGTACGGAATTAGTATTTCGGTAGATTGAGTTATTGTTTTGTGGTAGCGGAGGAAGTGGGACTCGAACCCACGAGACCCTTTCGGGTCACAGCTTTCCAAGCTGTTGCAATGGCCACTATGCGACTCCTCCAAGAGTATCTTTTAACTTATTTAAACTTCACGCCCATGACCTGTTTTAAAATATATTTCAGCATCTTGAGCATCTTTCTTACTAACATACGCTTCGTAAAACACCAAGTCAAATTAACCGTTTTTTGAAGTAAAATCAGAATTTCCAGCTTTATGTTCTTTAATTCTGCGCTTCAAATCATTTGTAAAACCTTTATATAATTTTCCATTCTGCTTAAAATGCAGAACATAAAAATAATACATATAAACTTGGCCACCACCGCCTCAACGGCGGATGCGCCGAGGAGGCGCAATGCGACTCCTCCAATTAACGATTTATTGCGACTGCATAATTAAAACCATAAAAA
>CAYJVZ010000069.1:0-2540 GCA_964373765.1 uncultured Candidatus Saccharibacteria bacterium
ATCCCACTTGTCCCGATATACACAGGGTTGTTGGTTGCAGAGAAATGGGGTCACAGAGAAATGGGGTCAGCCACCATTCTTTCTATTTAATATATGCTACACATAGCCACCTATGTCCGTTCTTCCTGCTCTAGGCATGACAATACTGTATCATAAATGGTGGCTGACCCCATTTCGATGCCCCATTTCGATGCTCTGTAGGGACTTGTCATTTTAGATGATGGATCATTTATTATATATTCGTCACCATCTCGGCCGACAACAATAACATAATGATTGTTTCGAATATTCGGATTAGATTTCCAAATTTGTAGCTTGATACAAACCATTACCGGGATTTTATTCTCCAAACTTGAGTCAATCAAGGCAAGGGTTGGAATCTTATTGCTATACTTGCCGCCAGATTCAATAAATTTGATGTCAAGAGCTATTTTTCTTCTTCTAAATTGGGTCTCATCTTTGTCTGGAATGGCGCTGAGTCTTTTCACAAGACGCGAGATGCCTGTTTCCGTTAAGTTTTCTATGTTCTCATCAATAACACTCGCATCATGATGATGTAATCGCACCTCATAACCTCGTCTAGCTAAATAAATACCAATACCCTGAAGATGTCTCTCCTTTTCATTAACCCACTCAGAAAGGTCACGGACTAAAGCTTTGTAGTCAACAATATCGCCCCAGTAATGCATAATCATCTGCATAGCGGCCACTGAACATTCCAAACTGTCATCAGGTTGGTATATTATCGGGACATCAAGCGCTATTTTTTGAGAAGCTTCCTCTTCTTTTTTTAGATTGCTTTTCATCTTGTGAAAGCTACTACGATCATTCCCTCGCTACCTCAACCACCCGCTCGTCATGTATCAGGCCGAGATAATTGTTAGTGGCAAACATCAATACTTTCTTGCCGTTCACCATAACTTCCGGCGCGTGAGGACTTTCAACTATTGGTACGTCTGGGAAAAGCCCATGTTTTTTGTCTATAGAGCTTGAACACAAGCGGATGTAACCTTTGTTGCGAAAACCTTTGAGCAGAATTTTGTCATCGTCGTTGAGTTGAATCCGATAAGAACTCTCAACTTCATCAGTGTTTGTGAGCACAGACACTGAATGACCGAGTTCGGCAAAGGCATTCGCTGTCCAGTATGCTTCTGCGCTAACACCTCCCTGAATCGGAGGATATTTACAGATCATCATGATTTTCATAGAACTTTCCTTTGTTTTGTTATTTTGTGAAATCCTTTATCAAATTACCTCTTTGGTGTAATTTGTCAATGGGACTATTTTAGAGTTTCTATAGAGTTTATTTTTTTGCATCGCTATAAAAAGATGCTCATAAGAGAATAAGTATTTATTACTTTGTTTGAAGTCCTTTTTTAGCAAATCCTCAACCTCTTTTTTATATCTGGTATTTTTACCTTCCGCCGCTAAAGAAAACAAGACAATTTTTAACATTTCTTTTAAGCTCGTAGTTTCAATGTTACTTATTCGTTTTTTAATCTTTGGTTTTCCAAGCTCTTGAAGGATATACATTGTTTTCTTAAAAATAAGCTCATCTAATTTAACACTTTTCCCTTCTAATTTTCTTATCAATTTAAATGTATCTCCTTTTCCGCCCTTAAAGGTTACTATGAGCAGCATTCCTCTTGGTTTGACTAATTTCCACGCTGCACATATAAATTTTTCAATGGTCTTTGTATTTTCGGAGATTGAATGAGAAGAGAGAACTAAATCATATTTTTTCGAAATTTTAACCGATGGAAATTCTCCCTTAACCACGTCAAGGCCAGTTTTTTTTAGAATACTGACTTTCTTACTGTCTCTTTCCACAGCACGATATTCATTGACAATGTTAGCAATCTTATCCGCCAATGTTCCATCTCCAGCTCCTATATCAAGAACAGATTTTATATTGTATCTATATATGTAATAAGATATACCCTTAAACAAAACTTCTTTTTGGTTCCAAGAAATCATATAAGTATAATATCAAAAAATAAAAAGTCTCGTTGCAAACTCACGCAACGAGACAACGAACTCAAGACAAAGGACTCAGCCTCTGCTTTGATGGGAGTGACTATCACCCATCTTGACGCAAACACAAGCCATCATCGGTTTTCCGGTATCCAGGCGCCAAGAAGTCTCAGTGACCGGCAGACTTTTGAGATTAACTTTCTTGTCGGGCTTGATGGTTTGAGTGCGAGCCTTCACATCCGTGGACTCCACCAACACTTCATCTGGAGATATATCAAAGTGTTGGTGGAGGAGTGTCAGTCCAAACCGATGTTGGGCACCGTGTTTTTTCAGCACTGTCACAATGTCATCAATCAACGGTTTATCTGCTTCTGACAGAGGAGTGACCTTTGAGATGTCAGGCAGAGTGGTTTGGTCTGGGGAGATGAGCTCCCTACTAGTTTGGGGCGGTTCGAGTGTTGCTGCATTCATTCGTTTTCTGCTCCCTTCTTTGGGGGGTTATTGTATTTGAAAAACTTTGAATTACAAAACACCACAATCGCACTTTTCCACAGGTAAGCAAAAAA